>JBEGQI010000069.1:0-14079 GCA_041181065.1 Verrucomicrobiota bacterium
ACAAGACTTCGGCGCTGGTCAAAGGGATGGTCAACGCGGTGAAGATCCCGGTGACCGCCAAGATGCGGCTCGGCTGGGATGACAACAACATCACGGCGCCCGATTTAGCTCGTGCGCTGGAGGATGTGGGCGTGGCCGCAGTCTTTGTGCATGGCCGGACGCGGGAGCAAGGTTTCGGCGGCACGGTGAATCTCGCTGGCATCCGTGTGGTGGTCCAAGCGGTGAAGCGGATTCCGGTCATCGGCAACGGCGATGTGACGACGCCGGAAGCCGCGCAGCACATGATCGAGGAGACGGGTTGTGCGGGCGTGAGCATCGGTCGTGGGGCGTTTTATGATCCGTGGATCTTTAAGCGCACGCTGCACCTGCTCACGACGGGAGAACTGTTGCCGGAGGCGCCGTTCAGCGAGCGCCTGCGGGTGTTGCGGCGGCATTTTGATTTGATGATCGAGGTGTTTGGCGAGGAGTTGGGTTGCCGGATGTTCCGCAAGATTGCGCCGTGGTATGCGAAACGGTTCGGGCCCGCGTCGGTCTTCAACAAGGGCGTGGTGCACGTGTCGAATCGCGGTGATTTCGAAGCGGTGCTGGCGCGCTATTTGGAATGGCGCCGGCAGTTCGTGGACGAGCAGGGCGAATTGCTGCCGCGTTTTCAACAGGCGCCGATGGTGGCGTCGTTCATGCAGGAGCCGGCGGTCGCGCAACGGCAGGCGATACCCGTGCCGAAGGGACCGGTCGAGGTGTGGTGATCACCGCGCGAAGATGCGGCGGATAACGTCTTCGATAGGCACTTCCTCGATGTCGAGGTCTTGCACGGGCAGCTCATCGAGGAGGGCTTTGCACACCGCGACGACACGGTCGCGCTTCACCTTGAGTTTGATGCTGCCGGAGTTTTGTTCCACGACTTCACCGAACTTGGCGAGCGTTTCCGGCGCGCATTGATTGGCGCCTTTGCATTGGATGGTCAGCAACTTGAAGTCAGCGAAACGATCCACGATCTCCTCCAGCTTGCCGTCGAAGAAAATCTGGCCGTGGTCGATGATGATGACGCGTTCGCAGAGTTCCTGGATGTCGGCCATGTAATGGCTCGTGAGCAGGATGGTCGTCTGGTGCTTGGCGTTGTATTCGCGGAGAAATTCACGGACGTTCTTCTGCGAAACGACGTCGAGGCCGATGGTGGGTTCGTCGAGGAACAACACCTTGGGCCGATGCAACAGCGAGGCGGTGAGTTCCATTTTCATGCGCTCGCCGAGTGAGAGTTCGCGAACTTGCACGTTGAGTTTGTCGCGCACGCCAAGGAGTTCAGTCATTTCACCCACAGTGCGGTCGCGGTCAGCGTCGGAGATGCCGTAAATCTTGGCGTTGAGGTCGAGCGATTCGCGCGCGGGTAGGTCCCACCAAAGCTGGTTCTTCTGGCCGAGCAACAGAGCAAATTGGCGACGGTAGTTATCTTCGCGTTTCCACGGGACATGGCCGAGCACGGTGGCGTTGCCGCTGGTGGGATAGATCAATCCGGCCAGTATCTTGAGCGTGGTGGTCTTGCCCGCGCCGTTCGGGCCGAGAAAGCCGACGAGTTCGCCGGGCTCGATGCGGAAGCTGACATCCTTGACGGCGTAAAGGGTTTCGTATTGCCGGCGGAACAGGCCTTTGACCGCACCGGCGAAGCCGGGTTGCTTCTGGTAGGTGCGAAAGGTCTTGGTCAGACCGTTGACTTCGATGACCGGCATGGGCGCAGTGTCGAAATCAGCAAGGGAATGTCGAGCGCAGAGCGGCTCTCAACGCATGAGCTGCTTCTCGATGTAGCTGACGACCTGACGGACGTTAGGGTCGATTTCCATGCGGTCTTTCACGAGCCGGCAAGCGTGCAGCACGGTTCCGTGATCGCGTCCACCGAATGCTTCACCAATCGAACTGAGGGACTTCTCCGTCAGCTGGCGGGAAAGATACATGGCGATTTGTCGTGGGAAGGCGATGTTTTCGGGACGACGTTTACTGGTCATGTCCGCCAGTCGGATATCGAAGTGTTCCGCCACCTTTTTCTGAATGGATTCGACGTTGACAGAAAAGCGGCCCTCTTCATGGAGGACTTCACGCAGGAGACCTTCAACGACCTCGGTGCTGATTTTCTGGCCGGTCAACGAAGCAAACGAGGCGACGCGAATGAGTGCGCCTTCAAGACGGCGAATGTTGCTGCGAATGCGATGGGCGAGGAAATCGAGAATTTCATCGCTGAGTTTCACGCCGAGCAAATCAGCCTTTTTCTTGAGAATGGCGAGGCGCATCTCGACATCCGGCGGCTGCAAGTCAGTGACCAGACCCCATTCGAAACGGGAAACGAGACGTTGTTCGAGCCCTTGGATTTCGCTGGCTGGACGGTCGCAGGTAAGCACGATTTGTTTGTGCGCTTCGTGTAACGCGTTGAAAGTATGGAAAAATTCTTCCTGAATGCGTTCCTTGCCCGCGAGGAATTGAATGTCGTCGATTAAGAGAACATCCGTTTGACGATATTTCTTCCGGAACTTGGCGAGTTCGTTCTTTTGCAAGGCATCAATGAACTCGTTGGTGAATTTCTCACAGGAAACGTAAGCGACCTTCGCGCCCTTTTTGTTGGCTGAAACGAACTGGCCAACGGCGTGCAGCAAATGTGTTTTGCCGAGCCCCACTCCGCTGTAGAGGTAGAGCGGGTTGTAGGCTTTGCCGGGAGATTGTGCGGCGGCCAATGCCGCAGCGTAGGCGAAATTATTGTTGTTGCCGACGACAAACGCTTCAAAAGTGTTCTTCGGATTGAAGGCGAGTTCGCCATTCGTGCCGTGCTTTTCAATGGGGGCTGACTCCGGGTGGGGCTTGGACTTGGCAGGCGGAACAATGGCGTGTGCGTGAGCTGGTTGTGGTGCGTTGGAAATCTTGAACTTGATTTCGAGGCGTCGTCCTGACGCGATAGCAAGCACGTCTTGTAGCAGGCCCATGTAGTTGTCCTTGAGCCATACTTCGCAAAAATCGTTCGCAACTTCTAAGACAATCGCGTTGTTGTCCACCCCTGCTGCGCGCAGCGGTGCAAACCAGAGATTGTAAATGTCCGCGCTTAACATGGCTCGCAATTGAGCCTGTGCTGCGCCCCAAACCTTATCTGCTGAAACCTGCATTTTTAGTCCCTTAAAGCCCCAATTTAGGGCGTTTTATTCACCTAACCTCTTCACAGAGTTGTAACGCGAATTTCGGTTTGTCGTTGTATCACCAAATCGTCGCGTTGCCAGAAAAAACATTTGCATCAAACCGAAAACATTTTGAGCACGAAATTAAAACAGGCTTAATTGGCTTATTTTGAATAACTTGCGTTAGAAATTTTCGCTGTGTGCACTTTGTTCCATGGAAAACCGCATCTGAGCTGCAATTTCCGCCGAGAACTTCCAAGTTTTTAGGGAATGACGCCAAGTGTGACGAGGACAACATATTTTTTGTTGTTCACGAGTTATTCACATCTTCTCGAGGCTCAAAAAAACCGAATGTTTTATGTGTTTCGAGCCAAACTTGGAGATGCTTTGATTCATAAAGAACAATCACACAACTCAAGGCGGTTGAGGTGTGCCGATGGGTCCTCCAGTTGTTTGGATTCTTGCTGAATGCAGATGTTTGGGTTGTGATTAGTAGCTGCAAAATCGAACTTAGCGAGAAAGCCTGCGTTGTTCATCCCAAGCTCAGGTGTGTCGATCGCGGACTTGAGCGGCTATCGAACCGTTGATTCGGCGGCTATTAAAGGGGGCAAGTATTCTTTTTTGGGGGGAAGTGAGATTGTTGTTTGGTGGCGGGCTTCCTACTGATGAGTATTTGGAAGTATGACTTATCACTAATCGGCGCCAGTTGAAGTGATAATTGTTTTCTGGAGAGGCTTGACCCCAATAAGGGTTTTTGATTTAATGCGTTCGCAGCGATAGACAGGAATTGCTGTTCGGGCGAATGCCCGTTGATCTTTGAAGTGGTTACAGATTTCGACGCCGGGATTAATATAGTTCAGGTCGGCGTCGATGTTCTCCAAAATCCTGCAATTGAACTAATCGAAAATTCCCCGGGCCTTTTAGCCACCCTCTGGCTGACTGGCCCGGTTTTTTATTTTGCCGAGGTGGGGAGTCGTAGCAAGCTCCAGCCGCGTGTGAAGACTTCGCTCGGAAATCCCATGGCCCGTTTAAGCTGATAGTCGCGCTCGATCACGTTGGGTTCCTTTGCAGCATTGCTCCAGGCTGTGTGGTTGATAAATCCTCGCAACCGAGCCCAAAGGCCGTTAACCGGAACGGGGTAATCACTTCCATGGATCACGCGTCTGACCACCTCTGGTTTTAGGCACTCACGCACGTGCCGTCCGCGCAAGGGGACGTTGAAGGCACTGATGTCGCCGTAGAGATGAGGGTAACGATTGAACATTTTCAGCAAAGTGAAGAAATACTCCGGGTCAACCAAGCCGCTCTTCGTTGCGCAATGAGCCGCAATCACTGTGACGCCACATTCCAAAGGAAGTTGCAACACCTCCGGGTTTGCAAATTGCGGATTCACAACCGGCACGGTGTGTTCACCACCCGTATGTGCGAGCAATGGCAAACCGGCTGCGGCCATTCGCTCCCAGAACTTCGTATAACTTCGGTCGTTGCAATTGATGTTGTGACAGTTCGGCAAGCATTTCATGGCCGCCGCGCCACCAGCCAGGCACCTTTCCAACTCGTCCATCGCATCCGGGCGCGCAGGATGAATTGAAACAGCCGGTAAAAACTCTGGATGTTCACGAGCGAGTTGTAGCACGTATTCGTTTGGCACGTAGAAGGAGCCGACACCTTCCATCTTCCGTCCATTTGCGTCGTAAACGTCATCATGTGCTAGAATCAGGGCTGTTCCGATGGAAGATGTTCGCATCTGCTCAAGCAGGCGTTCAACATAGAGTGCGTCAAAGTTCAGATCGAAAGAGTCGCTGGGCATGCCAATCTGCTTGAGCATCATCGCTGCCAGCAAACGATGCCAACCGCCGACGCGCAGCCAGCAGCCCGTTCCACTTGCGCCTGTGCCAACGATGTGGACGTGAAAATCAAGCGGCTTGGAGGTGTTCAATTGCATTTGGTCTCTATTCCTTCCGGAAGCCCGTCATCGTGCTGGGCGGGCGCAGATGTTCGTCTTGGCAGCTAGGCTTCAAACTAAACGATTTATACGAATGCCTGAACCGTCGGAACAATGCGGTCTCGTGCCACGAGTTCAAGCTGGAATTGCGGAAACTGTTTACAGTGCGTTTCGCGGGGCTTGCGCGAAACTGTTTAATCCGCGATTTTTACCGCACGTTTATGGTCACTCAGGATTCCATCCGCGAAGCGCTCAAAGCCGTGAAATATCCCGGCTACAGTCGCGACATTGTATCATTCGGGCTCGTCAAGGAAATCGCTGTCAACAGCGGTGCCGTGAGCGTTACGATTCAACTCACTTCTGGCAACCCGGGTTCGGCGCAGCAGATCAAGGCTGATTGCGAAGGTGTGCTGCGCTCGGTTCCGGGCGTCACCACAGTTTTTGTGGACGTGCGGCAAACCGGAGCTGCGCCAGCCCAGCAAGCCCACGCGCAGAGCCCATTTGCCGGCCAGAACCGCGTGCCCGGCATTAAGCGGGTCATTGCTGTCGCGAGCGGCAAGGGCGGCGTGGGCAAATCCACCGTTAGCGTCAATCTTGCCTGCGGCTTGCGCCATCTTGGCGCCAAAGTCGGCTTGCTTGATTGCGACATTTACGGGCCGAGCATTCCCTTGATGATGGGGGCGAAAGAGCGTCCCACCGTCAACGACGACAACAAACTCGTCCCGCCGGAAGCGCACGGCGTGAAGTTGATGAGCATGGGCTTTCTGCTCGAAGACGACCAGCCGGTCATCTGGCGTGGGCCGATGATCCAGAAGACCATCCAACAATTCATTCATTCGGTGGATTGGGGCGAATTGGATTACCTTCTCGTCGATCTTCCTCCGGGCACCGGCGATGCGCAGCTTTCACTTTGCCAGACCGTTCCCCTCGATGGCGGGGTCGTCGTTACAACCCCGCAAGAAGCGTCGCTTGGTGTTGTGCGCAAGGGCATCGCGATGTTTGAGAAGGTTAATGTTCCGATTCTTGGCATTGTCGAAAACATGAGTTACTTCATCACGCCGACTGGAGATCGTGTGGAAATTTTCGGCCATGGTGGCGGTAAGTCAGAAGCTGAACGTCAGGGAATCAAGTTCCTCGGCGAAGTGCCCATCTTCACCGAAATCCGTGCCGGTGGCGACGCCGGCGAACCCGTTGCTGCGAGAGCAGTGAATACGCCTGCCGGTCAGGCGTTTATCGCTGTCGCGCGCAATGTCCAAGCCGGCACTGCTTGAGCCGCCAAACGGGGCGAACCTGATTTTGAATTGAAGCAGGTGCCTGCGCTCGTTAACAATCATGTCGCTGTCACAACCCGGTTGGCAGCAGGAGCGCAGTTTTTCCATGCAAAGCGCGACGGTTCATCGTGCTGCAAATACCGGTTTGGGAATGAGAGTTACACGACATTTTTCACTCTGCGTTTGTTTTACGGTTGCCACGGTGCTCGCGTGCTTGCGCGCGCCCGCAACTGAGAACGCGCCTCACGCCCCTTTTGCTCAGTGGGCAGATATTCTACCGACAGGCCAATGGACTGCCGGCGCCTTTTATCAGGAGTCCGAGGCCTATCACATCTGGGCGGGCGGCAAGCAATACGATGTTACCTGGCACAAAGACGGCGAGGAATACGGCATCGACATCAACCAAGGCTGGTTCACTGCGCAATACGGCATCAACGAGCGTTGGACGGCTGATCTCTCCATTGGCTACGTCACCGGCGCTTGGCGTTACTTTGCCAACGACGGCAACACCAACGGCACTGCAAAATCCACCACTGGCATGATGGACATCACCCTTGGAGTTCGTTACCAGATTTGGAATGAGACGAATGCTGATTCCGCTTGGAAGCCCACGCTGACGTTCCGCGCCGGAGCCATTTTGCCCGGCAACTTTGAAAAAGACCTTCCCTTTGCTCCCGGAGACCGTGCGGCGGCCATCGAACCTGAACTGCTTGCACGGAAGCACTTTGGCTGGGCTGGATTTGGCGCCTACGCTGACGCACTTTTCCGCTGGAATCGCACTACTCATAACGACCATTGGATCGTGAGTGCCGGCTTGTTCCAACAGATCAAGATGTGGGAGTTGAACGTCGGCTACCGTCACCTTGGCAGTGTGGACGGTGAGAGCATTCAATTTGATCCTGTTACGCGTATCATCGACTACCCGCGCGCGCCGGCGGAGAGCAATGACTCCGTCGAGGCAGGGTTCACCTACACGACGCAAAAACGTGGTGTGCAGTGGGGCTTCTACTCCCGCACCGTCTTCGATGGCAAAAACTCGGACGGCAAGTTCTGGGTCGGCGGCTACATCAACATTCCCTTCGCGCCGAAGGCAAAGAGTAAGTAGCCGGTTGAATCTTCCGCATTGCCTCGTGCGTCAAATTCGCCGCACGCTGACGCACACCATGAAAAAGCTGTTCATCCTTGCGGCTCTCGTAGCCGTCGTTTCGGCAATGGCGGATCCTGCCGCTAAATCATTGAAGGCACCCCCTGCCGCTGCGCCACTGTTCGAATGCGATTTTTCGAAACTACCGACCGGCGCGTTGCCTGAATCGTTCATGGTGATGCAAGGTGAGTTTACCGTAAAAGACCTGGGCACGAACAAAGTCATCGAACTACCCGGAGCACCTGTGGACAGTTTCTCCGTCCTGTTCGGTCCCGTGACGAACGCCAATATTTCCATAGAAGCGAACATCCTCAGCACCTCAAAAGGTCGGCGCATGCCGGTCTTCGGTGTCGGTTCTGGCGGCGTTGGCGGTTACAAACTTCAAATCGCGCCGGCCAAAAAGTCCGCCGAACTCATCCTTGGTGACAGCGAACCGCAAGTCATCGCCAGCGCACCATTTGTTTGGGAGTCGGGTTCATGGACGCACTGCAAACTACAGATTCGCAGGTCGAGTGATGCCTGGCGAGTCGAAGCCAAGGCTTGGAAGTCTGGTGAAGCTGAGCCTAAAGACTGGTTGCTCGCCACTGAGGCAAAAGAAGCGCCCATCTCTGGACAACCCTCAGTGCTCGGCAGCCCGCTCGCGGGGACGCCTATTCTGTTCGATGACCTAAAGGTAACGTCCGTCCCGTAATTCAGTCGAAGTCCGAACAACTCATGAAATAATGGCAGCGCGGGCACCGCAGCTTACACTTCTGGTTGAGCAGTTCATGACCGCACTGCGGGCACCAGCGCCAGTATTCACCGGATGTTTCGCTACTCGCGGGACACGATTCGGAAGGCGAGTTACTCGGGTCAAGATCACGCGGCTCGGCACTCACGCGTTCAGCATTGCCGCCTCCGCGTGAATGCGCAAGCCGCGTGTCCCAACCAACCCTCAACCAAACTAAATTCACTGGTCTCCGCTTCCGCCGCCAAAATCAAACCCGTCAGTGGCGCCAATGATGGGAAGAAACATCGCGATCACAATGCCACCCACGATGATTGCCAGCAGCACGATCATGAGCGGCTCCAACAATGACGTCATGGCGCTCACCGCATTGTCCACGTCATCGTCGCACTGGTCGGCAATCTTCAGCAGCATGTCCGGCAATGCTCCGGTCTGCTCGCCCACGTCCACCATTCCGACATACACCGGTGAGAACACCACCGAGCCGCGTAATGGCGCCGTCACCGTCTCGCCCTGCTTGACGCTTTCGTGAATGTCGCCCACCAAGCGGCCCACCACCTTGTTCCCGGCGGTTTCCCTTGCAATGGTCAGCGCCTGCAACACCGGCACGCCACTGTGCAATAATGTTCCCAGCGTCCGCGCCAGCCGCGAGATGGCCGCTTTACGGAACACCGTCCCGATCACTGGCGACCGAAGTTTGAACAAGTCAAAGCCCCAGCGTCCCCACTGGGTGCGCAGCGCCAACGCAAACAGGACTCCCACTGCCACCAGCCCAAACCCCACCAGCGGCGCGTGATGCCGCGCCACCTCGCTGAGCCGCATGACGAACTGCGTGAACACCGGCATCGGTTTCCCGTTCGTCAACCCTTCGAACACAGATTGAAACCGAGGCACGATGAACAACACCATCAACGCCAGGATGGACATTGCCACCGTCAGCACAGCCGCCGGGTAGAACATCGCCGCCTTGACCTTGCCCTTGATCTTCTGCGCCTTCTCCATGAACTCCGCGAGCCGGCGCAAGGTGATCTCCAGCGCGCCGCTCACTTCACCTGCGCGAACCATGTTCACGTAGAGCCCGTTGAAAACCTTCGGATGGGCCGCCAACGCCTCGGTCAACGTGCCGCCGCCTTCAATGCCCTCACTGACTTCGCCAATGATGCGCTTGAGCCGAGGATTTGTTTCCTGTTGTTCCAAGATGCGCAACCCGCGCAGCAGCGGCATGCCCGCGTCAATGAGCGTCGCCAACTGCCGTGTAAAAGCCGATAAAACCCGCGGCCTTATGCCAGATATTGGCAGTGGAATGGAAATGCGGCTCAGGCTCGCGAGCGGGTGGCCGCTTTTAGTCGGTGGTCTTGCGATGGTGGCTCGCCGTTCCGTCAGTTTGATGGGGAACAGGCCCATTTCGCGGATGCGGCGCAATGCCTCGTTCTGGTTGGTTACGGCCAGTGTGCCGTTCATCGGCTGGCCCGCACCGTTCACTGCTTGATACGCAAAGTTTGTCATAACTCACCTCGAGGCCGCACGTGCGACCGGTTGTGCTCTTCAAACCATTCGACCGCCAGGTGAGATTTTCGTCACGCAAGATTGGGAGAGGCGTCTCCGTCCGGGAAAAGGAACGCCCAACATCCGGCAAGTTGGAGGATGCTAAATTGAGTCGGTGCGGGGCACAAAAAAGGCTCCGGCGTTGAACCGGAGCCTTCGTGAAATCTGACTCGCCGCTTACTTCAAACGGTCGAAGGTCTTCTGCAGGATCTGCGCGGGGGTCATGCCGGCGAACTTTGATTGTGCGTTCTTGATGACTTCATGCTCCTTCTCGTTCTTCGTCGGGCGGCTCACCTTGTAGATGACGCCGAACATGCCGGGGAAGGGCGTGCTCGCGATTTGATATGCGGCGAATTCGTCGGTGATGTCGTGGGTCTTCGGCACTTCGGAGAAGATGCCGCCTTTGCGCGGGTTGGCCGCGTCGAAGGCGCCTTCGTAGAACTCGACGCATTCGCTGAGGCAATGGATGAAGCTGAAACCTTCGTGGTCCATCGCGGCTTCCATCATCGCAAGGACGTGATTTGGGTTCGTGCTCGTGGTGCGGGCGACGAACGTGGCGCCCATCGAGATGGCCTGTTTGAGCGGGTTGATCGGATGATCGAACGCGCCCCAGCCGTCGGTCTTGCTCTTGAAGCCGAGCGGCGACGTGGGCGAGGTCTGCTTCTTCGTGAGGCCGTAAACCTGGTTGTCCATGACGACGAGTGTCATGTTCACGTTCTTGCGCGCGGTGTGCGTGAAGTGATTGCCGCCGATGGAGAAGGCGTCGCCGTCACCGCTGAAAGCGAAGACGTGCTGGTCGGGCCGCGAGAGCGCGACGCCCGTGGCGAACGGCAGCGCGCGGCCGTGAATGAAGTGCGCGCCGTGGGCTTGGACGAAATACGGGAAACGGCTGGAGCAGCCGATGCCGGAGATGCTGACGAATTCGTCCTGCTGGAGCTTGCGCTTTTCGAGCAGCTTGAAATAGAGCGCGAGGACGGAGAAGTCGCCGCAGCCGGGGCACCATGTCGGATGGTCGGCGGCGAGTTCTTTCTTCGTGAGACCCTTGCGTTCGCCGGTGGCGGCGGTGGCGGTCACGGGTTGCGCAGCGGTATTGGGCAAAGTCGATGAGCTCATGTGAATGGGGATTTGAAATTCAGGTTGCGGTTCAGGCTTTCTTGGCGGCGGTGATAACCGTCTTAACCTTTTCGAGGATCTCCTTCACCTTGAAGGTGAGGCCGTCGACCTTGTTCACGGCGCGGATCTTCGGGTCGGCATAGCGCGCGCGCAAAATCGCGGCGAGCTGGCCGTAGCCGTAGAGACCTTCGTCGTTCATCTCGACCACGACGACGTGGTTGAAGCCGGAGAAGATTTCTTCGAGGCCGTTCGGCAGCGGGCTGATGTGGCGCAGGTTGATGGACGAAACGCTGTCGCCAGCGGCGCGGGCGCGGTCCACGGCTTCGCGGATCGGACCCTCGGTCGAACCCCACCCAACGAGGAGGACATTGCCTTCCGGCGGGCCGTAGATCTTCGGCTTGGGCAACGTGGCCGCGAGCGATTGGAGTTTCTTGCGGCGCTTGGCGGTCATCTGCATGTGCAGCTTGGGGCTGCCCGTGGGATGGCCGAGTTCGTCGTGTTCGAGGCCGGTGGCGATCGGATATTTGCCGCTGAGAATCTTCGTGCCGGGAACGACGCGGCGCACGGTGCCGTCGGCGGTGTTGAGATCGTAAGGCTTGTAATCGCCGACGGGGCTGAGGTCCGGCGTGATGTCCTGGCAAACTTTTTTCAGGTCGGGTTCAGGGAACGCTTCGATGCGCGTGGCGATGGCCTGATCGCTGAGGATGAACACCGGCGTGTTGTAACGCGTGGCGATGTTCACGGCTTCGATGGCGGTGTAAAAGCAATCCTCGACCGTGGACGGCGCGAGCACGACGCGCGGGGCGTCGCCGTGGCTGCCGAAGCACGCGATGTTGAGGTCGGATTGTTCGACGTTCGTGGGCATGCCGGTCGAGGGGCCACCGCGTTGGATGTCCACCACGATGAGCGGCGTCTCGGACATGATGCCCCAACCGAGGCATTCCATCTTGAGCGCGATGCCTGGGCCGCTGGAGCCTGTGATGGCGACGCGTCCGGCGTAGCTGGCGCCGAGCGCCATGGCGGCGGAGGCGATTTCGTCTTCGCACTGGACGAACATGCCGCCGTATTTGGGCAGTTCACGACGGAGGATTTCCATGATGTCGGACCACGGCGTGATGGGATAACCCGCACCAAAACGAACCCCCGCCGCGATGATGCCGAAGGCGAGGGCTTCGTTGCCGTTCATGACGACCTGCGTGCAGCCTTTCTGCTGGGATTCGTTGAATTGGAAGAGGTCGGACGCGCTACCGAACGAGTAGGCATAGCCCGCGTGGAAAGCAGCGAGGGCATTCTTGAGGATGCTCTCGTCCTTGCCGGCAAAACGTTCGCTGACGAGCTTCTCCAGCTTGGCGGTGTTCAGGTCGAACATGCGCGCGATCAAGCCGAGCGAGAAGATGTTCTTGCCCTTGTCCTTTGCGGTGCCCCCGATAGCTTCGACCGTCAGGCTCGAAATCTTCACACCGACATGGCGATAATCCTTTTCCCATTCCGGCTTTGGCACGACGTGGTCGGCGTCGAACAACACGATGCCGCCTTTGCGCAGCGAGTTGATGTGGCCTTCGTAGGAGTGCTGATAGAAGCACAGCAACACATCCGCCTCGTCACCCGAGCTGAGCACTTCGCCCGAGCCGATGCGGACTTGGAAGATGGACGGGCCGCCGGAGATCGTGGACGGAATCGTCATGAACGTCATGACTTCCTGCTCGCTGCGGCCGGCGAGACGGGCGAGGAAGCCGCCGATCGCCTGGATGCCGTCCTGCGAATTGCCGGCGATGCGGATGACCGCTTCGTTGATCTTGGAGATTTTGGGGGAACCGCCGGGGGCTTGGGCGGCTGGTGTTGTTGCGCTCATGAAACTAGATTTTCTCGGTCGTTAAATCGTTGCATTGCTGTGTCGTCCTAGAAACAGGGCGACACGTTCAATGCTGTCACACTATCAGCCCTCCCGCACATATTAAAGTTTATTCTTTTGACATATTAAAAACAAATACAACGACTTACGCAGAATTGAGGCGGCGGGAAAATGGGCTTTTTTGACGGATTAGGATGCCTGTTTTTAACCGGTTGGCGTATAACCAGCCAGATTTTGCCCAAAGAACCGCAAGGCATCCGCCACCCCCCGGCCCACGGGATAACTACTGATGAAGCCGCCGGCCTTGGTCACGGCTTGGCGGACCTCGGGGACGGCGTTGGCGTTTGTGGCGATGAATGCCGCGAACTCCGGCTTGAGCATCGGGAGGTCGTTCAAATGGTCGCCGATTGTGAACACCTGATCGCGATGTAGCCCCACGAGTTTGGTGATTTCTGCCAGCGCGGTGCCTTTGTTGTAAGCCGCGTGGCTGAAGCGCGCGTAAACATCGTTCCGGACTACGGTCAATTCCGGAACGGTCCGTGCATAGTCGTCTAAGCGCGCGTGGATTTGGTCCATGTCACCGTTATTGGCGGCGATGATGCACAATGGCGAATGCGGATCCTCGTAAACAGAGGCCTCGAACTTGGCGTTCACCCAGCCAGCCAACTCGGCGACGTCCGTTTTGACGCGGGCGAACAATGCTGCGTGATCGCGGGCGCAGGCGGCGTTCCAAGGATTCACGCTCTCGAAAAGATGCCCCTTCCGCTCGAAGATCTCGCGTTCCACCAGCACCAGGTAATCCGGCTGGATGTGGATCCGCGCCCGGCCCAGCGATTCCATCAAGCTCGACATGTCGCGGCCCGTATTGATGACCCACTTGGCGCCGCGCGATTGCAGGCTGGCGATGAGTTCGCAGAACTCCGGCGGGATGGGCGGCGTCTCGAACTCTGCGTAAATGGTCCCGTCGAAGTCCGTTGAGATGAGTTTGATCGGCAGATCCATGTTCAAAATTATCGGCGCCCGCTTGCATCCGGGCCGTTCTGCGTTCACCGTTTCGCCATGACGCAGCAGGAACGCTACGACGACGCCATGTTTGATTTCAGCCGGGGCGAATACGATTCGACCATCGGCAAATTGCGCATGTTGCTCGACGAAGATCCGGCGTATTTCGATGCGCAACTCTCGTTGGGCGTTGCCCACTACCGCAAGGGCGACTTCGCCACGGCCATCGTCGAAGGCCACAAGGCGGAGAAACTACGACCGCAGGAACAACTCGTCCACACGAACCTCTCGCTCTTCTACATGAAGGCCGGCAACCGCGCCGTGGCGGAAC
>JBEGQI010000070.1:0-6933 GCA_041181065.1 Verrucomicrobiota bacterium
TATGAAAACATGCACCTCTACACTTCTCGGCGGTATCATTCTCATTTCAGCCGGGTGGAGCGCGGCCGCGACGCGTTATGTCAACGTCAACAACCCTACGCCTGCCGTGCCGTATTCGACTTGGGCCAGCGCCGCCACCAGCATTCAGGATTCAATTGATGTCGCCGGCGCGGGAGATCTGATCTGGGTGACCAACGGCGTCTACGCGCAGGGCGGGCGCGTTGTGTATGACACGATGACCAACCGTGTCGCCATCACGAAGCAAGTCACGGTGCTGAGCGTCAACGGCCCAGCGGTGACGGTGATCGTTGGCGCGGGGCCGGTGGGGCCAGCGGCCGTGCGATGCGTCTATATGACGAACGCTGCCGTGCTGGCAGGCTTCACATTGACGAACGGTGCCACCCAGGCTTCGGGCGACAGCTTTACCAATCAATCTGGCGGCGGCGTTTGGTGCGAGGCCGCCACCGCGGTTGTTTCAAACTGCGTGCTCGCGGGCAATGCAGCCTATTACGGAGGTGGTGGTGCCTTCTCGGCCACGCTCGAGCGCTGCGCGTTAAACGGCAATTCCGCGGGCGAAGGAGCTGGAGCTTACTCGGGCATGCTGAACCATTGCGTGCTGCGTGCGAATGCCGCGTCCTTCATGGGGGGCGGGGCGATCGGAAGCCAGATGAACAACTGTATCATCGTGGGCAATTCAGCGGCATACGGTGGCGGAGCGGGTAACTGCCAGGTCTTCGGCGGCACTCTCGTGGGCAATTCAGCCTCGCAATGGGGCGGCGGGGCCTACTACGGCTCGCTTTACAACAGCATCAGTTATTACAACCAGGCGGCAGCGGGATCAAATTACTACGACGGAACCATCGCCTTCTCTTGCACCTGGCCGCTTCCACCTGCTGGGCAGGGGAACCTCACCAATGCTCCCGCCTTTGTGAATTCAAATGCGTGGACAGATCTTCGCCTCCAGTCCGGATCATCCTGCATCGACGCGGGCAATAATGCTTATGTGTTTGGAGCAGAGGACATCGCCGGGAATCCCCGCATTGTGGGGGAGCGGGTGGACATGGGGGCCATTGAATGGTCTGCTCCGCCGACGCCGTTCCATTTCATCTCTGCAATACGGTTGGGCGACGGCATGCATCTGCAACTTGCTGGCGAAACCAATCACGTTGTCGAGATATATGCATCCACGGACTTCATCCTGTGGACGTCGCTGATCACGCTGACTAACGAAACGGGCCAGATCAGCTATTCCGATTCGCAAGCGACCAATCACATGCGTCGGTTTTACCGCGCCGTTCAATCACCATGATACCGCGAGGGAAGACCTCGTCTATTTCCGCGCCGCCTGTCAGAGAGATTAACCTGTCAAAAGCAAACCCCGGAAGCCATCGCTGGCTTCCGGGGTTTGAATTTCGTAGCGGCGCGTCGGCAGACCGCCGCCATCATTTCAGAGTGCGGCGCTCTGCCGAGACGCCGCTACGCCGATTACCGGCGCGCCTTGGGCAGCGCCGTGCGGCCGGCATACACGGCATTCTTGCCGAGTTGTTGCTCGATGCGCAGGAGTTGGTTGTATTTCGCCAGACGATCAGAACGGCTGAGTGAGCCGGTCTTGATCTGGCCGCAGTTCGTCGCCACCGCGATGTCGGCAATGGTGCTGTCCTCGGTTTCGCCGGAGCGATGGCTGAGGACGGCGGTGTAGCCGTTGAATTGCGCGAGCTGCACGGCGTCGAGCGTCTCGGTGAGCGAACCGATTTGGTTCACTTTCACGAGGATCGAGTTCGCGGTGCCGGTGTCGATACCCTTCTTGAGGAACTTCACGTTCGTGACGAAGAGATCGTCGCCGACGAGCTGGACCTTGTCGCCGATGGTGTCGGTGAGGAGCTTCCAGTGCTTCCAATCGCCTTCCGCGCAGCCGTCTTCGATGCTGACGATCGGGTAGGCCTTGCACAGCTTGGCGTAGAACTCGACGAGCTGCGCGCCGGTGATGGTCTTGCCGGTGCTCTTCTTGAAGGTGTAGGTGCCGTCGTGGTTGTAGAATTCGGAGCTGGCCACGTCGAGGGCGAAGAAGATGTCCTTGCCGAGCTTGTAACCGGCGTCGGCCACGGCCTTGCTCATGGAATCCATCGCGTCTTCCACGCTGTTGAGCTTGGGCGCGAAACCGCCTTCGTCACCGACCGCGGTGCTGAGGCCGCGCTTCTTCAACACGCTCTTGAGCGCGTGGAAAATTTCCGTGATGGCGCGCAGACCTTCGCTGAAGGTGGGCAGGCCGTGCGGCATGATCATGAATTCCTGGAAATCGATCGGAGCGTCGGAGTGCGCACCGCCGTTGATGACGTTGGCCATCGGGACGGGGAGGACCTTGGCGTTCGTGCCGCCGATGTAGCGGTAGAGCGGGAGGTCAGCTTCGGCCGCAGCGGCCTTGGCGTTCGCGAGCGAGACGGCGAGGATGGCGTTGGCGCCGAGCTTGCCCTTGGTTTCGGTGCCGTCGAGCTTGAGCATCGTCTGGTCCACGGTGACCTGATCGAACGCGTCGAGACCGATGAGCTTGGGAGCGATCTTGGTGGTCACGTTGGCGACGGCCTTGGTGACGCCCTTGCCAAGATATTTGGATTTGTCACCGTCGCGGAGTTCGACCGCTTCGTGTTCGCCAGTGCTGGCGCCGGAAGGAACGGCCGCGCGACCGGCGGCACCGGAGGCCAGCGTGACGTCCACTTCAACGGTAGGATTGCCGCGCGAGTCGAGGACCTGGCGGGCGAGGATGTTTGTGATTTGGCTCATATGATTTCTAATTCAGGGTCGGAACAACTTGAACGAGAAACATAGTCATCGCAGTCCAGCAATTCAAGAATAACGCATGAGCCGGAGGGTTACTCTCCGCCAAGCGGCTGATCGAGTTTCTTCCAGCGGCTCAGCAGATGAGCAGAGGTTAGGTCTGCAGGGAAAAAACTTTTCCGGCTTGGCCAATTCCACTTGAATCTCCGCGCCAATGAAAATCCTCGTCATCGGTTCGGGCGGACGTGAACACGCCCTCGTCTGGAAACTCGCGCAATCGCCGCACGCCACGCACATGTGGTGCGCGCCTGGCAACGCCGGCATCGCGCAGGAAGTAGTGGGACAGGCTTCCAGCCTGTCCAGTTCCAACGACAGGCGAGACGCCTGTCCCACTAAACGCGTGGAATGCGTCGGCATCAGCGCCGAGGATTTGCCCAAGCTGCTCGCGTTCGCGCAGGAGAAGCGCGTGGATTTCACCGTCGTCGGCCCGGACAACCCGCTCGCGCTCGGCATCGTGGATTTGTTTCAAAAGCACGGCCTGAAGATTTGGGGTGTTAACCAGAAGGCCTCGCAGTTCGAGGCGTCGAAAGTTTTCTCGCAGAAATTCATGGAGAAATACGGCATCCCGACCGCCGCCGCCGGAACATTCTCCGATGTTGCCGCCGCGAAGAAATTCACCGCCACGCTTGACGGTAAGTGCGTGGTGAAAGCCGATGGCCTCGCGCTCGGCAAAGGCGTTTTGATCTGCCATAACCAAACCGAAGCCGAGCAGGCCGTGGACGAAATCATGGTGAGCAAGGCGTTCGGCGCGGCGGGCGCGAATGTCGTCATCCAGGAATTCCTCGAAGGCATCGAGGTGTCGCTGCACGCGTTGTGCGACGGCACGACGGCGAAGATTTTCCCCACGTCGCAGGATCACAAGCGCGCGCTCGACCACGACGAAGGCCTGAACACCGGCGGCATGGGCACGTATTCGCCCACGCCGTTCCTCAACGACACGCAGCTCGCCGAGGTTGCCAACAAAGTGCTCGAACCCTTCATGCGCGGTTGCGTGGCGGAGGGCATTGATTATCGCGGGCTGCTCTATCCCGGCGTGATGCTCACGAAGAACGGTCCGAAAATCCTCGAATTCAACGCGCGCTTCGGCGACCCCGAGACGCAGGTCTACCTCACGCGCCTCGAAAACGATCTTGTGGAATTGCTCGACGCCAGCGCGAGCGGCACGTTGGCGAAACACGAATTGAAATGGAAACCCGAAGCCAGCGTGTGCGTCATCATGGCCAGCGGCGGCTATCCGGGGAATTATCCAAAGGGTAAAATCATTACCGGTCTCGACACCGCGAACAAATTGCCCGGCACAAAAGTGTTCCATGCGGGCACGGCGTTGAAAGACGGTCAGATTGTGACCAACGGCGGTCGCGTCCTCGGCGTGACCGCGCTCGGCAAAGATTTACGCACCGCGCAAGCCGCCGCCTACGCTGCCGTGGAATGCATCCAGTTTGAAGGCGCTCATTTCCGCCGCGACATCGCGGCGAAGGCGTTTTAGCCGAAGCTCGTTGCCGCTTTCCCGACGAACTCTGTCACTCTCCCGGCGACCATCAACTGTCGTAAAACGATCATCGACAGCCTCCCGGTGGCCATGGACTGTCTCCCGGCGAACGCAGTCAGTTGCCCGACGGCCATCGACTGTCTCGTTTTGACCACCGGCGGTCGCCCGGCGGGCATGGGCGATGTCCCGGCGGCCGCTGGCGGTCTCCCGACGACCGTTGAAAGTCTCCCGACGACCCTTGGCTGTCGCGTTTTGACCATTGAAAGTCTCCCGGCAGGGTGAAAAAGCCTCAAAACTGAGCTTATTGACGGTAAACGGCCCTTTCAGCACGCATTTCCCCCGGGACATTGCGGCGAAGGCGTTTTGAACCGCAGGTCGCGAAGTGACGTTGGAAATTAGCCAGACACGCCAGTGTCTGGTTTGCTTTTGAATCGTGTTCCGTCGCGGAGCGGCGGTGGAGGGTTCGTAGAGTTCCGTCGTCCCTTCAGGACGAATTCCTTTGCTGGCGGGAGACCAGACACGTTGTGTCTGGCTAATTTCCGGTTGTCCCTGCCGGGACGATAGCGTCTGGCAAAGATTTACGCGCCGCCTACGCCGCCGTGGAATGCATCCAGTTTGAAGGCGCGCATTTTCGCCGCGATATCGCGACTAAGGCGCTTTGAATTTTCCGATTTTTACGAAGTTGTTGAACGTGCAACTACCCTGCCGGTTGCTTGCCCAAAGACCAACGCCTTCGTAAGAAGCACCTACCACGCTGAACTTAAAAAGCGTGTCATAATCACTATCGGCAGGAGGCGCAGTCTCAACAATGATTGGCGTGCTCCAGTCGCTAATGTTCCGCACATTTCCAGATTGAACCAATTTATACCGCTGAAGAATCGTTGTATCCATGGATTTGGGATTGCGATTGACCACTTCGTAATACTCATTCAATTCCGAAAGGCTAGTCGGCAGATTGCCATCATGCGCGGCTATGTAGCTATCCAAAGCGTCTCCGAGCCGATGTGCAAATGAATCTTTGGCGATTAAACGCAACTCCGCCATTCGACTCTGCCATTCTTTTTCACCAAACTCTTTGGCTGCATCAAAATCATAGTGCATTTGTAAAAGAAAATCCCCATCGGTAGCGAAGGCCAGTTCGGGGATCTTGCGTTCGGGTTGCTCTTCAAATTTTGCCTTCAGGGCAGCTGCGTTGAGACTCCACGCCTTGGCCGCTGTCTCTAATGAGGTAGCAGGTTCAGAAGCAGCCAACCGATTCTTCAACATTGTTACTTCACCTCGCAGTCTTAAAAGTTCGTTTTGATTTGGGTTTGCTTTCAACCGTGAAGTTTCAGCCCGTAAATCCCCTAGCAGGTTTGTTGCATCGTGAAAACTGTTCTGCAACTGCTGGACTTGCTCCGCCAGTGGCGCTTGCTGTTGCTGGAGCGCTTGGACTTGGTCGCGCAGTTGCGCGGCTTGGCGGGCTTCGTAAATGCCCGCGCCGGCCAGTGCGGCTACGGTGACGGTGACGAGAGTTTTTTGGAGCGTAGTCATGGCAATGGTTTTGGTGGTGGCGGCGATGAGGGTTGATGTGGTGGCCGCCGTGCCCGCGAGGGCGGCGGCGGAAATGGTGACGGCCAAGCCCACCGGCGCGGCTTGCACGGCGTTGGCCGAGATGACGACGACCAATCCGCCCGCGCCGACGCTGACGCCGCGCTTGGCGAAGAATTCCCGCAATCGTTCCACCGCGCGGCTCACGCGCTTTTGCGCGGCATCTTCGCTGATGCTGAGGAGGTCGCCGATTTCGCCGGCGGTCTTGCGCTCAAAGTAGCGGAGCAACACGACATTTCGCTCAGGCTCGGTGAGTTCGCCGATGGCGGCATCGAGGTGCGGGGCAATTTCTTCCCAGGAAACCTCGGGGGCGGAAGAAAGAAGGGCATTCATGGCGGCGGCTTCCTGTTCGTTTTGTTGGCGGCGCACAGCAGCTCGGACGTGTTTGGCGGCAACGTTGCGGGCAGTGGTGTGAAGCCAGCCGGCGAGAACGGGATGTTGTGTGAGGCGCGAGGCGTTGCCGGCCAGGGCCACGAACACGGCTTGCGTGACATCGCCGGCTGCATGTGCATCTGCGGTCAGACGGAAGGCGACGGAGTGGACGAGATCGATGTGCCGGCGGACCAACTCTGTGAAGGCTGGTTCAGAGCGGCGGGCGACGTAATCGCTGAGGAGTTGTTGGTCGGTCAGGCTGTTCACTCAGCGGATAATACCCGGCGGCAGAAAGTCCGGACAAAGAAATCATGATTTTGTGCGAGGGGAGTGGCGCGGTGGCGGGCTGGGTTTGAACTGGGCGCTTGCAGATGGCATTTGTTTTGGTAGGTTCGCGGCCCGTTGAGGTTCAATCCTCGACCTATTGCGCACGTGGCGGAATTGGCAGACGCGCTAGATTCAGGTAAATGAAATCGTTGATTCGCCACATTTCTCAGCATTGCTTTCACGCCTTAAAAAAACACACTTTACTGGGCTTTATTCGTTTTTTGAAAAAATCGCCCACGCCTGAAAGGGCGTTGAAAACAGATGGATGTTTAGCACAAAAACTAGCACAAGTGCGAAAAATGAAGTTTAGCGTTTTTGTTGGG
>JBEGQI010000071.1:0-5004 GCA_041181065.1 Verrucomicrobiota bacterium
CTGGATTATCCGCGCAATGAACTCCGGCCCGTTGTCACTGCGGATGTATTCTGGTGCCCCGTGTTGCGCGATGGCTTCGGCCAACACCCCCAGCACATCCTCGGCCTTGATCGTCCGGTCACCGAGCAGTTACATGAGCGCCCCGAAGACGTCCGGGGCGTTCTTTTTTCTGGCTGCCTTTCGGCGCAGGATGATCGGTGTGGTCTGGGTGGTGCGTGGTTTGTTGCATTTTGGAGGGCGGTGGCAAGCGCAGCGCGACACCGCTTGCGCACGCATGCGATGGGGCGGGTATTTCGTGCGTCAGCCTGCGCCCGAAAGCGCCGTCGCCGCGCACGCTCTGCCGGCGCACTCCAAGACGCGCCTTATCACAACGGGCGCCGAGCTTGTGATCCATTCCGCGGATTGTGCCGTTTGAATTGAATTGCGAAGAAGAACGGTTCAATGCGAAAAGCAGTTGGCTTTGGGAGACGCTCCTTTAGAGTGACGGTATCCAATATCACATCATGCAAATCAGGCTATCCTTTTCCTCGGTCAGCGGCTGGCTGTGTGCGCTGGTCGTCGTGCTCTGTTTCTCCGGTTGCAAGAGCAACGACGCGGGGAGTTGTGCGCCGGCCACGCCCAGCAAGGTGGCGCCGGTGAGTTCAATCGTTCCCGGTCCGCCCGCGACCTCGACGAACAAGACGGCGCGGCGTTACACCTACACGCCGCGTCCGTATCCGGTGGATGAACGCGGGTTCTCGCCGGTGGACAAGGCGCTGGCCAAGGCTTACGCCCGCGAGGACTTGGTGGCGGACGATGACGAAGGCGCGCTGAATCCTTACCTGTTGAAAGTGATCTCCGGTTATCCGTTGGATGGATCGTATGCGTATCATTGCGGTTGGGATCCGCGCGAGTATGACATCTACAACGGGGTGACGCAGGATCTGTGGTATCGCGGCATGGTGGTGGCCAAGGCGTATCCGGATGGTTCACGGGTGAGCTATTGCTGCGGGTTCACCTTCGAGGCGTTCGTGCGGGCGATGAAGTTGCGCAACCTCCAGAAGGGGCTTGAGCCGGATGATTTCAACGGGATGACGTTCAACGACCTCTTCAATTTCCTGCAGCTCTGGTATATCGAGGGCAAGGGCGACTCCGAGTCGCGCGCGATCACGAGCTACGGTTTGGGCCGCGCGATTCCCAACACGGACCTGGAGCGGGTGCGCCCGGGAGATTTTGTGAGTTACGACACCACGCCGCCGGGTGGGCACTCGACGATCTTCATCGGTTGGTTGCGGGACGAGACGAACCGGATCGTGGGGATGAAATATTTCTCCTCGAACTTGAGCGGCACGCACGGAGTCGGCTACGGGCAGGGGAAGTTCAGCGATGCAAACAATGGGCGCGGGATTCTCCGGAAGTCGCTCCGCATCGCGCGCGTGGGAGCGATCCAAGAATACAAGCCGTTCAACCGGGCGGAGATCCCGCAGCGCAACGCGTATGCCCCGACGCAGCCGACGCGCATCCTTTATGTGCCCGCTCCGGTGGCGGCTGCTCCAGTGTCCAAATAGGGCGAGCGGTCGGATTGAACGGGTAAGCCACATCATGCAAAAGAAACGCCGTCGCGTTCTGCTTTCGTTGGGCTGGTATGACTACCGGATGCACCGGGGCATCGCGCGGTTCGCCGCCGAGCACGGCTGGCATCTTTGCCCGGACACGACGCAGGAGAAGGTGATTCCGTGGGGTTGGGAGGGCGATGGAATCCTGGCCTGGCTGGGGGCAGGGGATGATCTGGCGGAGTTCGTGTTGCAGGCGCGCAAGCCGACGGTGGATTTCAGTTTCCGGCGACCGCAGCTGCCGTTTCCCCGCGTGCTGGCGGACCACAACGCGGTTGCCTGCATCGTGGCGGAGCATTTCCAGACGCGGGGCCTGCGCCATTTCCTTTTTTACAGCGACTCGGAGAACTGGGCCTTTGAAGAATATGGCTGGGCCTTCGTTGCCGCCGTCCAGCAGGCGGGACGCGAATGCACCTGGTTGCGCTGGCATCGTTCGAGCAAGTTCACGACCGGACGATTGCAATGGCAGCACAAGCGCCGCTGGCTGGCGGAAGAGTTGCGGCGTGCGCCCAAACCCGTCGGCGTCTTTGCCGCGACGGACGATCATGCGATGGAAGTGCTCGAAGCCTGCGAGGATGCGAAGTTGAATGTTCCTGAGCAGGTTTCCATCGTGGGCGCGAACAACTCCCTGCTCGCGGTCGAGGCGATGGGCACGCCGATCTCAACCGTGGATACCAACCTGGAACTCATCGGCTACCGTGGAGCGGAGTGGCTCAATGACCTGATGAACGGCAAGCCGGCGCCGAAGGCCCCAGTCCGCGTCCCGCCCAAAGGATTGATTGTGCGCAAGAGCAGCGATTTGGTTGCGGTTCAACATCCCGGAGTCGCCAAGAGCATGCGCTTCATCTTGGAGCATTGTCATGAATTGATCGGCGTGGAGGATCTGGCCCGGCATGCGGGCATGTCGCGGCGGGCGCTGCATCAGGCGTTCATCGATCAAATCGGCCGCCCGCCCGGCGCGGAGTTGCATCGGGTGCGGATTGAGCGGGCCAAGAAGCTGCTGGCGGAGTCGAATTGCAAGCTGCAGAGCGTGGCGGAGCAGTGCGGTTATCAATCCTCCAACAGCTTCTGGGTGGCATTCAAGCATGCCACGGGCTTGACGCCGACCGGTTATCGGGAGTCGATTTTGAAGTGAACCGCGGCTGCGCCAGCAGAAATTTCAATGGGGATTGCCGAAACGGATGAATCATTTCCCGTCGAAGCTGATTAGAGTAGGCGGGTGAACCAACTCCCATCCCGCAGCTTTCATGGCCGCCGCCCGGGTCACGGCTTTACCCTCATCGAACTTCTGGTCGTGATCGCCATCATCGCGATCCTGGCGGCGATGTTGCTTCCCGCCTTGGCCAAGGCGAAGGAGAAGGCGCTGGCGATCTCCTGCATGAGCAACATGAAGCAGCTGCAGTTGGCCTGGCTGTTGTATGCCGATGACAACAACAGCAAATGCGCACGCAATCCCAGCACCGACAGTTCGAACGGCAGCAACTTGGGTGAGCCGGGTTCGGCTTGGCCGGCATGGGTGGCCGGACGCATGAGCATGAGCGCAGGCAATCCTGACAACACCAATACGGACAAGTTGATCGGCGCCGCGTATCAGGCTTACGGTTCGATCGGTGGCTACACCAAGAACGCGGGGATTTATCGTTGCCCGGGCGACAAGACTCAGGACGTGAGCAGCGGACAATTGCGCGTTCGGTCCGTCTCGATGAATGGCTACGTGGGGCCGGATGGCAATTCGGCATCCATCAGCGGAAAGATCGCGGCGCAGTCGACCTACGAGGTTTACCAGAAGGTGACTGATTTCAAGAAATTGCCGCCGACGGATGCCATCGTCTTCTGGGATGAACGGCGGGACAAGATCAACGACAGTTTCTTTTGGATCCGGACGGACAGCGAGATCCGCGATCTGCCCGGCGTCTATCACAATCGCGGCACTTCGTTTTCCTACGCCGATGGACATGCGGCGGGTCATCAGTGGAAGGACGCCCGATTCATAGCGCTCACAACCGACGCCACGGATTGGGGCTCGCCAGATTTCAAATGGCTGCAAGACCATGCCACGGCACGTTGAGCCAAGAGGCGGGTTCCCGGCGTTGGGGTGTGCAATTTTTTCACACAAGCTTGCCCAAAGTAATGAAGGCAAAATTCCTCTGTTTCGGGTAGAACTATTTCTGTGAACCACAACCACTCTGCTCCCCGCCGAAGCCATTGTATCAGTCATGCTTTCACTTTGATTGAACTGCTGGTGGTGATCGCCATCATCGCGATCCTCGCCGCCATGCTGTTGCCTGCCTTGAGCAAGGCGAAGGAGCGCGCATTGCGCATCAATTGTGGTAGCGACCTCCGGCAGATTGGCATCGCGATCGCGATGTATGCGTCGGACAACGAAGACAAGCTTCCGCCTCAACGCGTCAACGCCACCTCCGGGTCCGTGTGGTATCCGTATGAAGTGGGCCGCAAATCGTCAGTCGGCGTGTGGAGCGCCGGCCCGCACAATCTGGCTTCGCTTTGGGCTGCAAAACTTCTGGCGGACGGCAAAATCTTTTACTGCGCGAGCGCCAAGAAATATCCCGGCAACTTCGTGTATGACAAATACGCGCAGATCGCTGCCTGGCCCTTCGGTCAGGACCCGTCGGACCCGGCGTATAACGGCGGCATCATTCGCGCTGGCTATAGCTACTTTCCGCAGGCCAATGAGACGGAGAACGTCGGCGGTATTTTACTCCCCAAGGTGGGGCAGACCTCGGTGAACGGCGTCACTTACAATCTGGTCAAGCAGAGCCAACTGGACAACACCAAGGCTATCACCACGGATCTCGTTTACAGCAGCGCCAAAGATTCGCAGCCGCATCGCGATGGCAATTTGGGTGGCTTGAACGCCCTCTTTGGCGACGCGCATGTGCGATTTCAGAGTCAGCGTTCGGTGCCGGCAGCGTGGGCTGCGCCTTACGCTGACTGGTCCAACCTCGACTGCGTTGGTGTCCGGGCGATCATGAACATGTGGAAGCCTTGAGCTTCGATCTGGCAGACAGTCATTTTCAGTCCGGTTCATAAAGGAGGTAATATCCTTCCCTTGGCTCATCTACTCTAAGACTCAGCACCCTATGAAAACAAACAACTCAAACAAACTACTGGGTAATGGATCGTCCCGACTGACGGCCTTGGTCGCCAGCGCAGCGCTGTTCACTGTCATTCCCACGTTGTTCGCACAGAGCGGCACATGGAACAACACTTCCGGCGGCACATGGAGCACTGCTGGGAATTGGGCTGGGTCCACGGTCGCGAATGGTGCGGGTAATTCTGCGACGTTTACCAACCTGGATCTCACGGCACCCACCACAGTGACTTTGGATTCAGCCCGCACCCTCAGCGATTTGAACTTTGGCGACTCGGATACGAGCACGCCCAACGGCTG
>JBEGQI010000072.1:0-5219 GCA_041181065.1 Verrucomicrobiota bacterium
CAACAATGTTCCCGTCACGTTCGCGACGTTGGTGCAGCCCGCTTCGTTGCTTGTCAATGCGGCCAAGGATTACGTCTTCGGTGGATCTGGTGGAGTGGCCGGAACGAATACGCTCGCCAAATCTGGCACTGGCACACTAACGCTGGCCAACTCCAACTCCTTCACCGGCGGCATGACCATCAGCAATGGCATCGTTCGGCTCGCGAGCGCGAATCTTGGTCTGACGCATCGCTGGAGTTTCAATAACTCGCTCGCCGATTCTGTCGGAGCGCAAGCGGCGGTCATCGTTGATGTAGGTGCGAACAACGTCACGCTCACTGCGAGCAACGTCACGCTCGCCGGCGGCACGTCAACGACTTCAGATTACGTCAGCCTCGGTTCGGACTTGCTGCCGAACAACACCACACCCGCGACGATTGAAATCTGGGCGACGCAGAACTCCATCCAGAATTGGTCGCGCATTTTCGACTTTGGCTCGGGCACGAGTGAGAACCTCATCATGAGTTGGACCAAGGCAACCACGCTCACGCAGGACCGTGTCGAGTGGCTTGATTCGCCGAACACGAACACGGTGGATAATTCCAATCAGCCTTACACGGCCAGCGTCGAATTCCACATCGTCATGGTCATCCAGCCTGGCGCAGGTGCTGGCGGCACCACGCGCGTGACGTGGTATCGCGCGCCTTCCAGCACCAACGCCATCGGCGCGGCGCGGGGCATTTTTGATTCTGCGATCAACCTGTCGACGTTCAACGACGTCAATTGCTGGCTGGGTCGCTCGGAATACAGTTCTGACTCCGTAGCGAACGCGAGCTATAACGAAGTCCGCATCTGGAATCGTGCGCTCAGCACCAACGAACTTCAGTCGCTTCACGTCGCTGGCCCCAATGCCGTGCTGGAGACGCTGAATATCGGGCAGGCACCAGCAACGGTTTCGGGTGGCGGCGCGTTGAACTTGGCTGGCTCGAGCGCCGTGCTCGAGAACGCCAGCAGCCAGACGCTCAATGTCGGTTCTCTCACGGGCGTTGCCGGCAGCGAGGTGCGCATGCCTTCTGCGGGTCTCAGCGCGGGGGCGAATGGTGCATCCTCATCATTTGCCGGCTTCCTCAGCGGCTCGGGCGGATTCACCAAGCAAGGGGCGGGCACGCTCACGCTCAGTGGCAACAGCACGCACACCGGGCCCACGACGGTCAGCGCTGGCACATTGCTCCTGCAAGGCAACAACTCAGCGGCCACGGGTATTGTCGCGGTCCAGAATGGCGCGACGTTGGGTGGTAATGGCACCATTGGCGGTGCAACCACGATTCAATTGGGCGGTATCCTTTCGCCTGGCACCAGCATCGGCAACTTGGGATTCCTGAGCACCCTCGGCTTGAACGGCGTCACGTTGATGGAGGTCACCCGTGCGCCGCTGACGAACGATACCCTGACCTTGAGCGGTCCGCTGAACTATGCAGCCACACTGACGGTCACAAATCTCGGTGGCTCGCTTGTTGCCGGCGACAAGTTCAAGCTTTTCAACGCGTCTGCTTACAGTGGCAGTTTCGACACTATCAATTTGCCGACGCTCTCGGCGGGCTTGGTTTGGAACACCAGCAAGCTCAACGTTTCGGGCACGCTTTGGGTGGTTAGCACTAATGCGCCACAGCTCAGCACGCCGTCTGTCAGTGGCGGCAACTTCAACTTCGGCGGCACCGGCGGCACACCCGGTTGGGATTACTACGTCATCACCTCGACCAATCTCACCTTGCCGCTCGACCAGTGGACGCGCGTTATGACGAACCAGTTCGACGCCGCGGGCAACTGCTCAGTTGCTTTGCCGTTCGACGCAGCCCAGCCCCGGCTTTTCTACCGCGTGCTGGTGCCATAGGTTGCGCCTCATGAAGTTGATTGTCCGATTCATGTGCTTCGTTGGGTTGGCCATGTTTGCTGCCGCAGTTCAGGCTCATGGTCCTTATGACTCCTCCGCGCAATTGCGCATCCTCGACGCCGGGTTTGAGACTGTGGCCGTGCTCGGTATGGAGGGAGCAAAGCAGGCGTTGATCAAAGGCGGGCTGTCCGAGGCTCAGGCGGATACTGCACTCACGGTCCGTGGACCTTCATCGCGATTCAACGTATCGCCCGGACTCGCG
Organism: Verrucomicrobiota bacterium; assembly: GCA_041181065.1. Lineage (GTDB taxonomy): Bacteria > Verrucomicrobiota > Verrucomicrobiia > Limisphaerales > DSYF01 > DSYF01. The sequence goes on from JBEGQI010000072.1 coordinate 2,133, forward strand.
CCCCAATTTCTGGAAGTGTCACGGGCTGGAAAGGCCCTCGTTCCTCGCAGCTTCACCGTGATCACCGACGGGTTGGAAGCATCGTTCACGGCCAGTTATGTCCAAGTGCCAGCCGGCGCCATTGCTGTGCGGGCTCGTTATTTGGACGCCGTTGAGTCTATGAAGCCCGGAGCGTTCACCGTGCTGGATGAGAACAGCAATATCAAGAGCCAGTCAGTATTCGCGAGGTCGAGCCCTAAAACCTCAGTGACACTGATGGATCAACCGCAGACTGAGCAGGCGGGCAGCGTTCCAACTCCTGTGGGCGCACCGTCTGTCAAACTTCACGCGACCAACCCGCCGGCGAACACTTCGCCCGTGTCTTTGTCTTCTTCATCCAGATCCTGGGGCTTGGCCTTGGTCGTTTTCGGTGTCTTTGCCCTAGCAGTCGGTGTATTGATGCGCCGTCGTTGATTTTTCAGGCGGTCCCAAACGGCGGCTGTCCAAGCAGGATGCGACTCTTCATATGCCTTACTAGATACTTTGCAGATTAACGGTCCGGCCAAGATTTCATCAAAACGCATTAACGAATTCCCCTTCAGTAGACCGGTGGCAGTGATGGAAGCCCGATGCTGCGAATATCTTGGCCGAGGAAGACGACAACAGACGGAGCTTCCAAGAGGATGCTGCAGCATCCATTCCGGCATGAGATAGCCCGGTCGTTCTGTCTGAGCATGGGCTTGTCGCTTATGGTTTATTTTGTAACTGGCAGAAACCGTTTGGTGTGGTCTGTTTCTTATATTTTTAGGCCCTGGGAACTCAGAATTCAAAGCCCCGGTGACGGACTTATTCTTGTTTCGGCTATTTCGTTCAATAGATTCGCAGCGTGCCCAATTTTGGATTTATCGCCTCGCTTTGTCTCGTGTGTCTGGTGATCGTGATTCCGGAGGGAATCGCGTTTGGTGCTGAAGGCAACTCGGGCTCGAAGTGGTCGGTGCGAGCGTGGCAGGCGGATGACGGCTTGCCCGACAACAATGTTACGGGCATCGCCCAGACTTCAGACGGGTATCTCTGGGTCTCCACGCACGCGGGATTGGCACGCTTTGATGGGGTGCGTTTTGTGGACCAACCGTTGCCTGTGCACGGCGGGATTTCGAATTCTCTCGTGCGCACGATGTTGCTCGGTCGGGGAAATGAACTCTGGCTTGCGGGAGAAGCTGCTGGCGGATTGGTGGTCGGATTCTCCGGCAGCAGCACCAACATTCTTACGTCTGCTGAAGGGGTCCCCAGTTTCAAACCGATTTCGATGACGCAAACGCCGGATGGTGCGGTGTGGGTGGGGTATGTGGATGGTTCGGCCCGACGTTACTATCGGGGCGAAGCCGGGCGGTTTGGCACGCGGGAGGGGTTGGGCGGCACGGGCGGTTGCTGGCTGGTCACGGATCAGTCCGGCATGTTGTGGTTCGCGAAGGCCGGTCATGTGGGTGTTTTTGAGCGCGACCATTTTGTGGAGCGGTTTGAGTTTCCGGAGCAGATCATTCGCGTTGCGCCCGCGCGCGATGGCGGGGTGTGGATCCTTTCTGGCTTGCAGCTTTTCAAGGCGGCTACAAATGCGGAGCCGGTTTTGGTTGGAACACTTCCCGAACTGCGCGCTGGGGTTGAACCTTCGGTGCTTTTTGAGAGCCGTCAAGGTCAGGTCTGGTTGGGGACCAAATCCGGCGGATTGGTCCTGTGGAATGGTCGCACGTTTCTGCCGGTGGCGACGTCGCACAGCGACATCACTTCCGTGTTCGAAGACAACGAAGGCAACATCTGGGTGGGCACGGAAGGCGGCGGGCTCGACCGGTTGCGCAATCAGATCCTCGAGTTGAACGGGTCGTCGCTGGGGTTGCCCTTCGAAACTGCCCGGTCGGTGTGTGTGGATGATCAGGGCACGGTTTGGGCCGCGGGTGCAAATGGAACTTTGGTCCGGCAAGTGAATGGTCAGTGGAAGACGATGGCTGATGCGCTAGGTTGGTCCAATCCGCGCGTGACTTCGGTGGCGGGAGATGAACATGGCGGAGTGTGGGTGGGAACGTATCACGGCGGTTTGCTACATTGGCGCGGAGACCGCTTCGAGTCATTCAGCCGCGAAGATGGCTTGGCGGGTGATGTGGTCCGGGCCATGCTCGTGGACAGTCGGGGAGATTTGTGGATTGGTCTGGAAGCGGCGAACTGTCTGCAACAATTGAGCGGCGGAAAGTTCAAAACCTTTTCACAACCAACCGGCAGCCGGACGATTCGTGCGATTGTTGAGGATGTGTCTGGGCGAATCTGGCTGGGCACTTCTGACGGATATCTGCTTCGGGTCGATGGCGATCATATCGTCGATGAAACCTCGCGGGCGCTTCAGCCCACCAAGCCGATTCGCGCGTTGCATGCGTCCAAGGATGGCGCTCTGTGGATCGGTTATGCCGCAGCGGGCCTCGGATTGTTGCGCGACGGGAAGTTCTCGAAGTTCGGCACCGAGCACGGCATGCCGGACAATTACATTTGCGGCATCCAGTCCGATGACGGCGGCGGGCTCTGGTTCACGGCGAGCCACGGCTTGTTTCAAATCCGCCAGCGTGAATTCGATCAGATTGCGGAAGGTCGCAGCAGTCGGCTTCTGGCGGTGGATTTCGGCCGTAATGAGGGATTGCCAAATCTGCAGGGCAGTTATGGCTACTGGCCTGCTTATGCGAAAGACCGGATTGGCAACATCTGGTTTGCGACGCGGTCCGGGCTAGTCTCGACGAGTCCTTCCCGAGTGCAGGCGAACCGCATCCCGCCCAAGGTCATCATTGAACGGCTGGTGGTGGACGGGCGCGTCCTGCCAGTCCGTCCGGGTGAGGTTCCGGTGCTGACGCCGAATCACCGTCGGATCGAAGTGGAATTCACCGCGCTCAATTTTGCGGCGCCTGACAGCATCCTGCTCCAATACCGGCTCGCAGGCTGGGATGAAAATTGGAGCGACCCTAAACCGGAGCGCAGTGCTGTATTCTCCCGTATGCCGGCTGGGCTGTATGAATTCCAAGTCGCCGCACGGAACGCGGCGGGCATCTGGAATCACGAAGGTGCGCGCATTAG
>JBEGQI010000073.1:0-11546 GCA_041181065.1 Verrucomicrobiota bacterium
GCGGGCGCATCATCGTCATCACCAATCTCGCTGCACCGACCCGCAGCGTGTTCCTCGACATCACGAATCGAGTGAACGCTGCGGCCGACACTTCGACGGCGGATGAGCGTGGGCTCTTGTCCATGGCGTTCCATCCGGGTTATGCGACGAATGGATTGTTCTACGTTTGGTATACGGGCAACGACACGACGAGTCTGGGCTCGGGCATGCACGACGTGCTGGCGCGTTATCAGGTCTCGGCCACGAATGCGAACGTGGCCAGCACCAACGAGCAGCGGTTGATCTCGCAATTCGACCGTTATCAGAATCACAACGGCGGCGACCTGCATTTCGGACCGACGGATGGTTGCTTGTATCTTTCCATTGGCGACGAAGGGGCACAGCAGGGGACCAACGGAAATCCGCAGCGTATCAACTTGAACTTCTTCTCCGGCATCTTCCGTCTCGATGTGGACAAACGGCCCGGCAACCTTCCACCCAATCCGCATCCCGCCGTGGTCACGAACGCGGGCGGGCAGGCGTTCTACTTGGTGCCGGTGGACAATCCTTTCGTGCATACGAGCCTCGGCGGCGATTGGGGCGGTTTCTTCAACAGCACGAATTACACGGGCGCGCTTGCGAGCATCCGCACCGAGTATTGGGCGGTGGGATTGCGAAATCCGTTTCGGTTCACGTTTAGCCCGCTCGACAACACTTTGTTCCTCGGCGACGTCGGCGAGCAGGACGAAGAGGAGATCAACATCATCGAGCGCGGGCGGAATTACGGTTGGAACTGGTATGATGGCACCAACTCGCGTCCTGGTTACACGCCGACCAACGGCATTCCACTTGGTTTCACCAACACACCGCCGTTGACCTATTACACGCAGGTCTTCACTGCGGATAAATACTCCGTCATCTGCGGCCCGGTCTCGACGGGGGCGCGGTTATCGCAGCTGTATGGCGCACTGCTGTTCGCCGACTACGGCAAAGGCAACGTCTGGGCGATGCGCAGTTCGGGGACGAACGTGCAGTCCATCCAGGAGTTGTTCATCGATGACTTCGAGGCTGGCCTTGGCAACGTCAGCACGTTTGGCGTGGACCCGTCGAATCAGGATGTGCTCTACGCGGATTTGCGCTTCGGGACAAACGGCGTCCTCAAGCGAATCATTTACGCGACGAACGCTGTGGTAGGCGCACCGTTGCCGCCGACGCTCGCGGATGCTGGCGTGTTCACGAACTTAAGCACGCTCGCGCCTGCCCCGGGCATCGTGCCTTACACAATCAATGTTCCATTCTGGTCCGATGGCGCGGTCAAGTCGCGCTGGTTTTCGTTGCCGGATACAAACCTTACCTTTGGTTTCAATGCGGACGGCAACTGGTCGTTTCCGACGGGGGCCGTGTGGATCAAACATTTTGAACTCGAACTGACCAACGGCGTGGCTGCGTCGCGTCGCCGTTTGGAAACTCGGTTGCTCGTTCGCAACACGGCGGGCGTATATGGCGTGACGTATCGTTGGGGCGATTCACTGACAAACGCATTCCTCGTTCCGGAAGCGGGCACGAACGAGTCCTTTGTCATCGACGATGGCGGCGGGATTTTGCGCACCCAAGCGTGGCATTACCCTGGTCGGGCGGAATGTCTTCAGTGCCACACGGCGCAGGGCGGGTTCGCGTTGGGATTCAACACCGCCCAACTTAATTGCGACTTCAATTATCCGGCATCAACGACGAATCAGCTCCAAGCATTGAGTGACGCCGGGTATCTCACGGCGGCGATTTCAAATCGCATGGCGCTGCGAGCGCTGGCTCCCGCCACCAACACGGCGGTCAGCTTGGAATACCGGGTGCGCTCGTATCTGGATTCGAACTGCCGTCAGTGCCATCAGGGTTCCGGTATCGCCTTCTGGGATGCGCGCATCAGCACGCCGCTGGCACAAGCCGGGATCGTCAATGGGCCGGTTGCGAACAGTTTTGGCAACGCGGCAAATCGCGTCGTCGCCCCGGGATCATTGGTGAACTCAGTGTTGCATTCCCGGATCGCCAACTTGAACTCCGACCACATGCCGCCCCTCGGGACAAGCGAGCCGGACACGCAGAGCATTGCGCTCGTTGCAGCATGGATCACGAATGCCTTGCCGGCTTATCAGAGTTTTGCTGATTGGCAGTTGGCGAAGTTTGGTTCCACGAACGCGCCGATGGCGGACGCCCAAGCTGACGCCGATGGCGATGGCGCGGTGAATTACCTCGAATACCTCACCGGCACTGAACCGCTGGTTCCGGGTGACGCTTGGCGAATCACGGCCACGCGCACGAACGGTGCGGTTGTTGTCCAGTTCTTGCAAACCGCGAACCGCGGTTATGAAGTTCAGTTCGCCGACACCTCTGTTAGCCCGATGCTATGGCAGACTTTGACTGTGCCCGGGAACATGCCGTTCTTCAGTGCGGTCAGTTTTACGAACGCTATTCCGGATCCAGTCGTCACCAACGCCGCACGATTTTATCGTGTCCGGGTATTCGAGCCTTGAGGCGACGGGGTTCGCGCTGTCGTTGCCGACAGCTCTGGTGGTTTCAAATAAAACCACGTCTTGCGATGCCAAGGTGCTTAGACAGATGCCAATTCTGTGGTAATATCCGGCCATGAAATTGACGCGGACGCAACGGAAGCTTGGTTTGGGATGCGGGCTGGTGATTGCGTTGTTCGGGTGCTCGCCCAAGCAACCTGTCGAGACGGTTCCCACTCCAGCTCCAGTTCATCGCGATACGGTAGTTCAAACCAATTCAACCATGGAGAAATATACGAAACCACCGATGGCGGAGTTGAAAGAGAAACTCACTCCGATGCAATTCAACGTAACCCAGAACGCAGCGACGGAGCCGCCGTTCCGTAACGAATATGACCACAACTTCAAGCCGGGTCTTTATGTGGACATCGTATCTGGTGAACCGTTGTTCAGTTCGCTCGACAAGTTCGACTCCGGCTGCGGCTGGCCCGCGTTCTCGAAGCCAGTCGCGGGCACAGACATCAAAGAAGTGCGCGATGCGACGCACGGCATGGTCCGGACAGAGGTGCGGTCACTCATTGCCGATTCTCATCTTGGCCATGTGTTTGATGACGGTCCCGCAGACAAAGGTGGACTGCGTTATTGCATCAATTCGGCTTCGCTGAAGTTCGTGCCGTTGGAAGAGATGGAGGGGGCGGGTTACGGCAAATACCTTGAGCCTTTTATCAAGGCGGGAATCTACAAGCCTACCGTGAAAACCCCCGCGAAGTAAGGGGGGCGAAGGATTAGCGGACTGCGGCGTTTGTTGCGGGCTGAAAGAGGACGATGACTTCGTCCTGCTTGGCAAAGCCGAGTTTGTCGCGGGCGATGCGCTCAATGACCTTTGGGTCACGCATCGCGTCGATGGCCGCATGCGTTTGCTTTGAGACCGTCTCTTGCTTTTGGATTTCGCCGTCGAGCCGGAGAACTTCTTTGCGCATGCGTTCGTTCTGGCGGATGGGGGGAAGATACCACATGACCACGGCACCAATCGCGGCAACGATGAAAAGCGCCCATACGATTTTGGTGAGCTTTCCCCAGATGCCAAGGTCAACGTTCATGCGCGAATTTAATCACGCGCCAGCCGGAAGGTGAAGCGGGAAGTTTAAGAATCGTTATGAGACCTTCGGCTTAGAGGTAAACCTTCTTCCACGCAGCCAATTTCCCCGCTGGGTCGAAGGTCAGTCTCAAGAATATGTCCGGAGTCGAAGACGCTACTGGTGTGGTGTAGTAACCGTAGTAACGATGGCGGTATCCCACATAAGGGACTTGTTCGGTGGTGGTGTAGCCGCGCTGTAATTGCCACTCAGCTACCACGGTTCCGTCGGTGAGCCGGGCCTGTCTGGCGGGCGGACCATAGTCAACGACGGCTTGGTCGAAAGTGTAGGTTCCGATGCGGGTGGCCCAATTGACCTTTGGATGTGATGCACAGCCCGCTAGGAATGCCAGCAGCAGCAACGGCACGAATCCAAATACCGGGAACTTCGTATTCATGTCCGCAATTTACCCGATTTGAAATTGTGCGCAATCAGGTGCATGGATTGCTTGTTACTATTCATACGCTTTTGCTAACTTTTGCCTAGGATGCTATTGACCCTGCTCATGATTTTCAGTCCCGAGGCCGGTTGGTCCCGGGCAGCAGATGCTTCGCGCAGCATATTTCGCGTGGTTTGCTTGCACTTGTTGCCGATGGTCCTTTTGGGCTGCATCGCAGAAGCGTATGGTTTGCTGAACTGGGGGCGGGCGGCGAGCCCATTGGCGGCACCTGCGAAATTCTCCCTCGAACAGGTATTACCATACGAGGCCTGTCAGTTTGTCCTCGGATTCGTCACGGTTTTGATCATTGCCTTCGTGCTGCGGCGGTTGGGGAACACCTTTCACTCCCGGCAGGGATTCGGGGCAGCGTTGACCGCCAGCACCTTTAGCCTTGGTCCGGTATTTCTCTTGCGCGTTTGTGATGCTTTTCCGGCGATCAATCCTTGGGTCTCCTGGCTTATCGGCGCCGTGCTCATGGCGGCCATCATGTATCAGGGCATCCCTCGCGTTTTGCAACTCGACCCAGCTCACGCCTTTGGTGTTTACCTGTCCAGCGCGATGGTCGCGGTGCTGGTGTCGGGGCTCGGCCGGCTGTTTGTGCTTAGCATCATCCAACTCAAACTGCTCGGCATTCGCGCATCTTTCATCTAGGCGCCCGTTGCCGTCGGTGCTGCCTTCAAATATCTTTCTCGCATGACACTGTTGGAACAGGAACTTCACGCCGCCTTGCTTGAACTTGACGCTGCCGTCAAACGTATTGCTGCCACCAAGGCGCCGCTGGACCTGATGCCGCTTTTTGCACGCATCGATGAACTGGGGGCACAGCTTCCGCCCGGGACTGATCCTCAACTCGTCCATTTCATCCAGCGCAAAAGCTTCGAAAAGGCGACGCTCTGGCTGGAGGGCCGTAGGGCTGAAATCACTCGCGGCATCTGCGGGAACTGACGCAACTCATGACCGACGATACCATCGCTGCCATTGCGACACCGTTGGGGGAAGGCGGCATTGCCGTGGTGCGTGTCTCCGGCAAGGACGCTTTCGACATCGCCAATCGGTGCTTCCGTTCGACGGCGAAAAGAAATCCGCCGCCGTCAGCACTGAAATCCCACACGCTGCACCACGGGCATATCCATCGGGATGGTGCCGTCGTGGATGAAGTGCTCCTCGCCGTCATGCGGGCGCCGCGCACTTACACTTGTGAGGATACCATCGAAATCTCCTGCCATGGCGGATTGCTGCCGGCGAAAGCCGTTCTCGATACGGTGCTCGCCGCCGGATCGCGGCTGGCATTACCCGGCGAATTCACCCAGCGTGCCTTTTTGAATGGACGCCTTGATCTCGCGCAAGCCGAGGCCGTTGCCGATCTGATTCACGCCCGCACCGAACTCGCCCTGCGGGCCGCCGGGGAGCAGCTTGCCGGCAAACTCTCCAAGCGCATCAATGAACTGCGCGATGATCTCATCCACACGCTCGCCCACATCGAGGCGCACATCGACTTTCCAGACGAGGACATCGCGCCGGACACGCGAGACCAGTTGATGGGCCACATGCAACGTGGAATTGAGTTCATGGACCTGCTCCTGCGCACGGCCAACGAAGGGCAATTGCTCCGGCGCGGCATCCGTGCAGCCATCGTGGGTCGTCCTAATGCGGGCAAATCCTCACTCCTCAACCAACTCCTCGGCCACGATCGCGCCATCGTCTCGCACATTCCTGGCACCACGCGCGACACCATTGAAGAGACAGCCAGCATCCGCGGATTGCCGGTGGTCTTCATCGACACAGCTGGCTTGCGTGAAGCTGGTGACGAAATCGAGGTCGAAGGGATCCGTCGCAGCCGCGAATCACTCGTGAGGGCGGAACTTATCCTGCATGTGCTCGATGCTAGTCAGCCACTGACAGTCGAAGACGAACGGTTTCTTGAAGAATTCTCGGGCAAGAAGCGCATTCTCATTCGCAACAAGGCAGACCTGCCAACCAAACTCGTGTTAAGTCAGGCAGCTACTGCTGCGTTACCAGTCGTGGATGTTTCCTGTGCGACCGGGCAGGGGATTGAATCGTTGAAAGACGCCATCAAGTCCATGATCTGGGCCGGCCAGATCAACGCTGACATGCTGGAAGTCACCATCAACTCGCGGCATCAGGACGCACTGCGACGAGCACGCGAAGCTACGGTGCGGTGCATGGATGCCCTTGGCGCCGAAGCCTCGCTGGAATTCGTCGCGTTCGACTTGCGCATCGCCATCAATGCGGTGGGGGAAGTTGTTGGCAAGACCATCACCGAGGATTTACTCGACGCCATCTTCAGTCAGTTCTGTATTGGGAAGTAAAACCGAGGAGCGTTCAACCGTTCCTCTCAACCTCGCGCTCAAATCTTGACCGGTGGCCAGCACATCAATCAGGTGAGCCGGATGACTTGATTGAACCCCTTCATCATTGCGCCACCGCGCGGGTTCCCGTAGCTTCGCCGGGCTTGAGATATGAAGATTTTCATTGATGGCAAGTATTACAGCGAGAAGGACGCGAAGGTGTCCGTGTTCGACCACGGTCTGCTTTACGGCGACGGTATTTTTGAAGGCATCCGCATCTATCACGGCCGTGTCTTCAAGCTGAAGGAGCACATCGACCGCCTGTTCTACTCCGCCAAGGCGATCCTCCTGAACATCCCGATGTCGCATGCCGAACTCATGCGTGCGACGGTCGAGACCTGCCGCAAGAACAAGTTGCGCGATGGCTACATCCGCCTCGTCGTGACGCGCGGTGTGGGCAACCTCGGGTTGAACCCCAACAAATGCAAAGTCGCCTCCGTGATCATCATCGCGGACAAGATCCAGCTTTATCCGCGCGAGTATTACGAGAACGGCCTCACCATCGTGACCGTCCCAACGACGCGCAACTTGCACAGCGCCGTGAACCCGGCGATCAAGTCGCTCAACTACCTCAACAACATCCTCGCGAAGATCGAGGCGAACAACGCCGGCTGCGAAGAAGCCATCATGTTGAACGCCGAAGGTTACGTGGCGGAATGCACGGGTGACAACGTGTTCATCATCAAGAATGGTGAACTGCTCACGCCACCACTTTCCGCTGGCGCGCTTTACGGCATCACCCGCGGCACGGTGATGGATCTGGCCCGTGAAGCGGGCATCAAAGTTTCGGAACCGACCCTCACGCGTTACGATCTTTTCAACGCCGATGAATGTTTCCTCACTGGCACCGGCGCGGAGATCGTTTCCGTAGTGAAGATCGATGGGCGTGTGATCGGCAGCGGGAAGCCCGGCAGCATCACGCGCATGCTCGAAGGCAAGTATCACGCCTTGACGAAAGTCAGTGGCGAGCCGATATACGCTTAGCAACATGCTCTGCTGTCTCTGCAAAGAAAAAGAAGCGAAGGTGCATCTGACCCAAATCGTGGGGAACAAGATGCAGAAGGTCGACCTCTGCGACGATTGCGCCAAGGAAAAGGGCGTGGACGATCCAACTGGTAGCTCGCTCGCACATTTGCTGCTCGGTCTTGGTGCGGCCACGGAAACTGATCCCGGCGACGCTGGCAGCAGTTTGAAATGCCCTGAGTGCGGTTTTACCCAGGCTGATTTCAAGAAGACCGGCAGGCTCGGCTGCCCCGCCTGTTATGAGGTTTTCGGTGAAGGCCTCGATACATTGCTGAAGTCCATGCACAAGGGCACGCATCACACCGGCAAGGTTCCCAACGCCATGAAGCGCGTTCGGGATACCGAGCGGATACTGAAGTCATTGCAGGAGCAGTTGCAAAAGGCCATCGACAGCGAGGATTTTGAACAGGCGGCAAAGCTGCGTGATCAGATCAAGGGCATCCAAGCCCCCGGTGACGAGATTGCGAAGGCGTGATATGAACATCCACGAGTTCCTTCAATCGCCCTCGGAAATCGCCCGTCGTCACGGTCCAAACGACCGTATCGTCATGACCAGTCGCGTCCGCCTCGCGCGCAACATAACTGGCGCTGCCTTCCCGGGTCGGGCGAACAAGCAGGAGCGCGCCCACACCTTGCAGGCCATTCAGCCGTCCGTCCGCGAATTGCCCGAGCTGAAGGACGCATTTTCGGCTGCGATGGATGAATTCTCCGCGCTCGACAAACAGATCCTCGTCGAGCGCCATCTCATCAGTCGCGAACAGGCTGCCCGCGGTGTCGGTAGCGGACTGGTCGTGAACCGCGATGAGTCCATCTGCGTCATGATCAACGAGGAGGATCACCTGCGCATGCAGTCACTGCTGCCCGGCTTCCAAGTGAAGCAGGCATGGCAAACAATTGATGCGCTCGACTCGGAGCTCGAATCAAAACTGAATTTCGCCTTTAGCGCCCAGCTTGGTTATTTGACTGCCTGCCCCACAAACCTCGGCACGGGCATCCGCGTCAGCGCGATGCTCCATTTGCCCGGGCTGGTGCTGGACGAGCAGATCAATCCCATCATCCAGTCTGTGAACAAGCTTGGTTTGGCGGTGCGCGGTCTCTACGGCGAAGGCACCGAAGCACTCGGCAATGTTTTCCAGGTTTCAAACCAGATGACGCTCGGCGAACCGGAAAACGTCATCGTCGAGCGGTTGGAGAAAGTGGTCGCTCAGATCATCGAGCACGAGGAGAACGCCCGCGCCCGGCTGCTGGAAAAGCGTGCGAAGCAGAAAATGCTCTTCAACCACATCGGCCGCGCCTATGGCATCCTGGCGAACGCCCACAGCATCTCCTCCAAAGAGACGATGAATCTGCTTTCGCTGGTGCGACTCGGTATGGACCTTGGGACTTTTCCAGCGGCGGATCGCGCGCTGGTCGATGAACTCTTCATCGTCACTCAACCTGGCCATTTGCAGAAACTGCATTCCGAGAAGCTTTCGACCGAGGATCGCGATTTTCTGCGCGCCGACATGTTGCGCGAACATCTGCTCAAGCTTGCCCGGCCCGTGATGAAGGCGTAGCGCCAGCTCGCCAATAAGACTACTGCCGCACGTTTCGGTGTTCCGCGTTATTGCCTAGTCGCACAACAGCGCTACACTCCGCTCGCACGCATGATCCGCAATATCATCTTCGACTGGTCGGGCACGCTGGTGGACGATTTGCCGCCCGTGTGGAAGGCCACCAACTTCGTCCTCACCCAGGCCGGCAAGGCGGAGATGACGCTGGATATGTTCCGCGCGGAGTTTTGCCTTCCCTTCACGCGCTTCTACGACAAACACACGCCGGATGTGCCTTTGCCGCAGCTCGAAGGCTGGTTCCACGAAAGTTTCCGCACGCAACAGGCCTGCGTGAGCGCATTGCCGCACGCACAGACGTTCCTTGAATTTTGCCGCGCGCAGAACATCCGCACGTTCCTGCTGAGCACGGTGCATCCCGAGTATTGGGCGGTGCAGGCAGGCGTGACGGATTTTGCGCGGTTCATCGACACGCCTTACACCGGCGTCTGGGACAAACGCGCGAAGATCCACGACATCCTCGCCGAGAATGCCCTCAACGTGGAGGAGACGATCTTCATCGGCGACATGGAGCACGACATCGAGACTGCGCGGCATGGCGGCATCCATTCTGTGGCCGTGTTAACGGGCTACAACACACTCGAGCAACTGCGCCGCGCGGAACCGGACCTGATCGTCGAACATCTCGGCGAGTTGCGGGAAATATTTCTGCAGAACGACATGCGGTTGCGGCCGCCGATGAAGAAGTTCGAGGACGGTCATCCGCCCGTGGTGACTGTCGGCGGGCTCATCTACAACGACGCGGGCGAAGTCCTCATGGTGCGCACGCACAAGTGGTCGAACCTCTGGGGCATCCCCGGCGGCAAGACGAAGTGGGGCGAGACCAGCGAAGACGCCTTGCGTCGTGAGTTGAAGGAAGAGACGGCGCTCGACATCACGGACATCCAGTTCGTGCTGGTGCAAGATTGTATCCACTCCAAGGAATTTTATCGCGACGCGCATTTCGTTCTGCTGAATTACACCTGTCGCGTGCGCGGCACGGCGGAAGTGAAGCTGAACCACGAGGCGCAGGAATTTCGCTGGCTGAAACCGGCGGAAGCGTTAAAGCTGCCGTTGAATAATCCCACGCGCGTGCTCATCGAAGCCGCGCAGCGTTAGTCGAAGAATCCAAACCAATTTCTGGCATGTCGAAAATCAACATCGTCGATCTCGAAGTCTTCTATTGTGTCGGAGTGGGTGAAGAAGAGCGCGCCACGCCGCAGCGGTTGCTGCTCACCATCGAGATGACTTTCGACTTCAGCTCCGCCTCCGTTTGCGACCGTATTGAGCGGACCATCGATTACTACGCCGTCTGTCAGAAGTTGCTCACGTATGGCGAGGGGCGCAGTTGGCGCTTGCTGGAGAAACTGGTGTCGAATCTCTGCGACATCATCCTCGCCGACTTCAAGGCCCAGACCGTGACCGTCACGGTGAAGAAGTTCGCAATCCCGCAAGCCCGCCACGTCAGCGTGCAGCTCTCCAAAGCTCGGCAGTCCAAACCCAAGTTCGGTGCGTAACCGTTTGCTGGGTCACCCGCACGCCGGTCCCGATTCAGGTCATGAATCAGCCAGATGAAAGCTGGCCCAAGGCAAATCGCGGTTCGCAGCTTTGGGCTGCAGGGTGGAATCTCACGTGGTCGAGGTTTGAGAAGCTTGTATCTGCTGAGGGTGACGACTAGGCTCATCGGCGTATCCCAACCGAACCAAAGCAGTAACATAACTATGAAAACCTTGTTGATCGTCACCATGCCTCACGCACCCTTCAACGCCGCAGTGAAAGACGGCAGCGTCGGTGCGAAGATGAAGAAGATTCTCGACGCCCAGAAGCCCGAGGCGGCCTTCTTCACGGAACTCGACGGCAAGCGCACCGGCATTCTGGTGGTGAACCTCACGGACGCAGCGCAGATTCCTGCGCTGGCCGAGCCATGGTTCCTCACGTTTGAGGCCGACGTCCAAGTCCGTCCCGCGATGACGCCCGCCGACTTGGAACGCGCCGGTCTGGACAAGTTCGGCAAGCAATGGTGCTAAAAGCCAACCGCGAAATACTCCAAATACGCGAACGGGAAACCGCCAAGGACAAATCCACGACTTAACACGCCCCCATCGGGATACACCGACAGGGCAACGCAAGACCGGACTCTCACTAGGGCGTCCGGTTCTATTTTAAGCTATGACGGCTGCCGGCGCGGACCGCCAACCCGGGGCTGATGGATATGTAGACCGTTGGGATATAACAGCAAACGGGAGGCCGTGGGCTATTTGTCTCCAAATAGCAATAAAATGCCAATAAAATAAAGGAGATAACCATTTTATCGCTTCCTGTCACCAACCAGTTCAAATCCGGCTCAATGGTTTTGAAATGTTCGATATTGGCAACTGCTGGCAACCATGGTTTTGGGCAAATTCATCTTGCTGACCATGGATTGCGCCCCTGCTTTGAGTCTTTTCAATGAGAGACTGTTGTGCTCCTGATTGGGCCCCCCTGAACTAGGCCATTGAGGGTGAGAT
>JBEGQI010000074.1:0-2568 GCA_041181065.1 Verrucomicrobiota bacterium
GCCACGCCCAGCCGACCCCGGATGTCGTCGGTGTCATTCACCATCGTGTTCGTCTTCGCCCACGAGATCGCGTTGGTCCCGTCGTCGGTGTTGACGTGGACGCCCGGCGCGAGCAGCGGGCCTTCCTCGAACTTGAGATGCGTGCCGCCGATGGATTGCCACTGGCCGAACGTGGCACGGATCGCGTTCAACTCACCCACGTTGTTGGTGGTAGAAAAAGTGTCGGGCGCGAGCGAATAGCGGATGGCGCGCGTGGCGGGGTTGACATTGTTGGTCGGGACGAAGTTTGGCAGCGTAATCAAATCCCAGTGAAGCGGGGCGTTGCTGACACCCAGCTCCGCGACGAACCCGCTGGCGGCGCGGGCCGCGAGCAACAACGCGGCAATGAATCCCGGCAACCTCATTTGCCTACCGCCTCCACGCGCTGTTTGAGATCGGCGACCGTGAGCCGCCCTTTGTCCGATGCCATGGACGCGGTGACTTTGTTGCCCCGCGCCGCCAAGGCAGGTGAGGGGCCGTTCATGGCAGAATTGCGCGCGAATTTTTCCCCGCTCACGGCATCGCGCCAGACTTCAAACTTGCCCTGTGCCAGTCCGAGGCACACTCCCTCGCCGCGCGAGTTCCGCACGAGAAACGCCACAACCTCCTCGCCCACTGAAAACTCCACCTGACCGGAAACGCGCGCGCGCTGCTCACCCAGCACGCCACCACCATGGACGACGGTAAAACGGTTGGTGGACAGATTGCCCTTCCACACTTCGGTGATCGCGAGTTCGACGCGCGTATAAATGCGACCCGCCTCGTCACGTTGCACGCTCTTGGTCAACACCGAGCCGCGCAGGACGAGCTGCGCCCGAACGGAAAGCTCCTCCACCGAGAGTGGGATGATATTCCCGCCGAAAACTCCCGTCGCGCCGAGGCAGAAAACCAGCGCGGCCAGCGCGCTACGAAGATTCAATTTCAGAATCACGCCTCGAAGTAAGCATATTGCGAGAACAATGACGAGCTTGGAGCGGGCCGCAATAGAGTCATTGCCATTCCGCTGGGTGAAGGAGTAGGCTCGCGCCGATCATATATCGTCCGGCAATAATTTCTTTCACGGTTATGTCCTACATTCAGGCCAACACGGATGGCAGGCTGCATTCAGCGGACAAGCCCAGCCTCTCGCCGCTCAACCGCGGCTTTCTCTACGGCGATGCCATCTATGAGGTCTGGCGCACCTATGACGGCGTTGTGTTCGCTTGGGATGAACACTGGCAGCGGCTGGAGCGCTCGGCTGAGGCGCTAAACATGGCTCTGCCACTGACGCAGCCAGAAATGTTCCGGCAAATTCGGCGCACGGTCGCGGCGTTTTGTCGCAAGACGGGCACGCGCCCGGATCTTTACATCAGGCTGCAAGTTTCACGCGGGGCGGGCGCAATCGGCCTCAACACCCAGCTCGCGGACAAGCCGGGCTTCGTTCTGCTTGTGCAGGAATTGAAGCCGCCCGTGCCGGAGCAGCTCGCGCGCGGGCTACGGCTGGGGCTGGCAAAAACGCTGCACCGCAACCCCGTCGCGTGCTTGAGCCCGGCGTGGAAAACGGGAAATTACCTCAACAACATCCTCTGCCTGCGCGAGGCCGTAGCCGCTGGTGCAGAAGAGGTGGTAATGACAAACCTCGCAGGTGAAATCACCGAGTCGGCGGTCTCCAACATTTTCTTCGTGCGCGACGGGGTGGTGGTGACGCCCCCGCTGGAGGCGGGAATCCTCGAAGGCATCACCCGTGCCGCCGTGCTTGGCCCGGTGACCAAGGCGGTGGGAGTCACGATCGTTGAGGCGGCCATTCCGGCGACGGAAATATCGAGGTTCTCCGAATGTTTTATCACCGGCACGACGCGCGAGATTGTGCCGGTGGGGATGATTGACGGAACGCAGTATGCCGTTGGCCCAGCCACGGTGACGGCGCGGCTGCAAGCGGCCTTCTCCGAATATGTGCGGGCTTCAACGGCTAAAAACAGAAGGTTGCGCGTGCTGCCACGCCTCCGTCCATTGGCATCCTGACCTGTTGTATTTATGATCAAACTCCTCCGCCGAATCAGCCTCAGCCAGTGGATTCTCATCGCGATGGTGAGCGGAATATTGCTTGGATGGCTGATTTACGACGGCACGGCGTCGTTTGAAAAATCGGGCCTGTGGCAGCTACTCTCCAATTTCACCGGCGGATTCATTTCAGCCAAATCACCGGAGACGCTTCAACTGCTCTGCAAGCTAGGTTCGGGGGCTTTCCTGCACTTGATCAAATGCATCATCGTCCCGCTGCTGTTCAGCACGCT
Organism: Verrucomicrobiota bacterium; assembly: GCA_041181065.1. Classification (GTDB taxonomy): domain Bacteria; phylum Verrucomicrobiota; class Verrucomicrobiia; order Limisphaerales; family DSYF01; genus DSYF01. The sequence goes on from JBEGQI010000074.1 coordinate 2,313, forward strand.
GGTCGTCGGCATCGCCGGACATACGGACGACATGAAGGCGGTGGGGCGGCTGGCGTTCAAGTCCATCCTCTACTTCGAAGCGGTAACGACGATGGCGCTGGTCGTCGGCCTGGGCGCGGTGAACCTGATCCGGCCCGGGGACGGGATTCACCTGACGGCCTCGGCGGAGAAGGGCAAGGAGTTCGCGCAAACGAAGGTGACGCTTGAAGGCTTGGTGGAGCATTTGACGCCGCAAAGCTTCTTCGACGCGGCGGCG
>JBEGQI010000075.1:0-3882 GCA_041181065.1 Verrucomicrobiota bacterium
CCGCGAGCGCGCGAGCGTGTGGGAAAATAATCCTGGAATGTTGATGCCGGAGGGACTCGGCGTCGGCGGCGACTGCGTCTTTGGCCACAGTATTCCCACGCACCTGACCGAGCATCGCGGCGGCATGACCGACATGGCCGTGCTGCTCGCAGACATTTATGACTACACGCGCGACGCGGCGTTTTACACCAATTCGTTCCTGCCGTGGGCCGACGCGGTGGTGACATTTTTTGATAACCGGTTTCCCAACCGCGATAGCAATGGCCGTTGGCTCATCTCACCTTCGGCGGCGGTCGAGACCTACAAGAACTCAACCGATCCGGCCACGGAGGTCAGCGCGCTCTGGCGAATCCTGAACGATTTGCTCCGGCTCGATCCCGGTGTGCTGACATTGGCGCAGCGCAACCATTACTCGAACTTGCTGGCGATTTTGCCTTCGCCGCCGCTCAAGACGGTTTTGAACCAGCCGATGCTTTCGGTCTATCAAACCGGCGACGCCGGGCGCGACATGATCGAGACGCCTTCGCTCTATTCGGTCTGGCCTTATCGCCAATCCGGCTTGGGCCGGACGGAATTGCTGGCGGCCGGCCGACGCGATCATGCCACGCGCATGTTCACTCTGGATGGCACGCCGGGAGTTTCGTATGAATCCGGCGGCTGGCTCTACACGCCGACGGTGGCGGCGCAGTTGAATCTTCCGCAACAGGCGAAAGCGGATGCGCTGCGAAATTTTCTCGGCTTCGATGAAATGGTTAATGCCGTCGGTAGCCCTGTGACGCTTACTTCTCCCTATGCCGGCGAGCCGCGCTTTCACGCGTTTTGGGAAAGTCGCTTTGATTACATCCCCGACCAGTGCCACGGCGGTTCGACCATTCACGGTTTGGAAAACATGGTCGTCCAGTCGCAGGGCAACAAAATTTATCTCCTGCCCGCTTGGCCTGAGGACTGGGACTTGACCTTCAAAGTCTATGCCGCGCAGAACACGGTGCTGGAAGGAGTTTATAGCAACGGCGTCCTGCAATCGCTCACCGTCACGCCGTCCTCGCGGGCGGCGGACGTGATCGACATGAGCAATTCCACGAACCGCATCCGCACGCTGGTAGGCGTGATGACCACCGACATCAATTATCTCCTTGGGCTGCCGCCAATGCGAGACGGTTCGCCGACCTTGAGCGCAGCGTCGAATTCCGTGGCGACGGGTCCCTGGCTCGCGCAGCACCGCGATTCGCTGGCCGGCGGACTGGCCGGCCCGTTCACCGCTGCGGATTGGGGCGGCAGCATGGCCAGGAGCAATTCCATCTACGTGCATGTGTTGAATTGGTCCGGCGAAACGCTCGTGCTGCCCAGCCTCGCGTTGGGACGGCAGATTACCAACAGCCAGGTGCTCACCGGCGGCAGCGCGGTCGTCACGCAATCGGCCAACGGCATAACCCTCACCGTGCCCGCGGCGAATCACGACCCGATTGATACCATCATCCGGCTGGACTTGAACGGCAGCGCCGAAGCATTGGCTTGGTATCAACCCTACGTCGGCTCGCTCTGCACCGGGGCTGCCGCCACCGCCAGCGCGCAGCTGGCTGGCTACGCGGCGACCAATGCCTGCGATGGCAATGCCGCGACCTCGTGGCGACACGGTTCTTCGAGCGGCACGCTGACCGTTCCCTTCGGCGGCACGCGCACCATCGGTCGCATTGACGTCCAGTTCGACAACGGCGTTTCCTTCTCGAACCAAAACATCAGCGTCACGCTCGAAGCCCAAAGTCCTTCGGGCGCGTGGTTCACGCTTTGGTCGGGCGCGTCCTACAACTTGGTGCTGAACCGTCCGGTCGTTCCCGCGCAAGCCACGGCGGTGCGACTGACCACCAGCGCGCAAGGCGTGAAACAATTCGACGTGTTTGCCGCCACGGCCGCTTACACCCGCACCGACAACCCAACCAATGGCAACGCGCAGATTGAAGTGCCAACTTACGAAGCCGTGTTCCGCGAAAATCTTGCCGGCGTGACCAATCTGCTCAAGACCGGTGACAGTATTCTGTCGCTGATTGACCCTGCGGCGTATGCCGGCGCGACGCGCATCCTCGCCGGCACGCTGAAACTGTATCCGCCGCTAACCAATCCTGCGCCCGGTTTTGTCCGTCGTTTTGATGCGTCGGCGTTGGGTTTGGCCCAAGGCGCGCCGGTGACGTCATGGGCAGATTTGAGTTCCAACGCCGCCAACGCCACTCCGCAGACCGGATTTGCTCCGACCTATGTGACCAACGCCGTCAACGGTCGGGGAGCGATTCACTTCAACGCGGCGGCTTCCGCCAACACCAGTCAAAGCCTGAATTTCACTCGTGCCTCCGGGCTGTATTCGGTCTTCTCCGTTTTCAAAGGCGCGAGCTTTCTCCTGACTGACACGAGCGCCATTGATTTTCATCGGCCCGACAATACGAGTGCCGCCTCGCCACTTTGGTGGTCGGCTTGGACCAGCGCGAGTATTCTGAACGGCCAGACCTACGTGAACGGTGCGCAGGTGGAAGCAACTTCCTCTGCCATGCCCACGAATTTGAACAACGGCTTCAACCAGATCACCGTCATGACCACCGGCGGGGTGCAGACCGATGGCTTCAATCGTGACCGCATCTTTCACAATGGCGATCAGTCCCAAGGCGAAGTCGTCCTCTACGCGCGCACCGTCAGCGAAGCCGAGCGCCTCGGCACGGAACGCTATCTTCGCACGAAATGGTTTGGCGAGCCGGCGGTCGCAAACATTTTACCGACGAACACGGCGGTGTCCCTCGAAAACGGCAACTGCATTTTTGATCTGAACGGCGCTACGCAAACGATCGGCTCGCTGGGCAGCGCGCCCGGCAGCGTGGTGTCACTCAACGGCGGAACGCTGGTGATCTCGGGCAACCAAGGCAGCGCGATTGTGCAGGGCGCGATCACCGGCCCGGGTAATCTCGTCAACCGGGGCACGCTGCGGTTGGTGGGCAACGCCACGCTTTCATTCGTTGGCGGTTTCACCAATACGGGTGTCCTGGACCTGATGACTTGGAACGGCGTGCTGCCGGCGGGATTTGTCAATCAAGGCGTGGTGCTGGACCGCAGTCAAGTGGTCATCCGTTCCCTCACCAACACGAACGCCCAGTGGGCCGTCTCGATTGACGGTTACACCGGTCACAATTATCAGCTCCAGCGCTGCGATCAACTCGGCGGCGGCTGGGTGAACATCGGCGCAAGTCAGCCGGGTGCCGGCGCGACGCTGCAGTTGGCTGACTCAACGAACTCTGCAGGCACAAGTGGCTACTATCGGGTGTTGGTCAGCCCTTGATCGGGACTGAAGTCTCGCTAAAAACGCTTAATGAAAAATTTGATCCTACAAAGTAGTTCTGGGCGACTGGCTCTGGCGGATAGGTTTCCGCCTTTCATTCGCCTTGCGCTTGTCGGCTTGTTGCTTGGCGTGTTCAGCGTTCGGGCGGATTTGACTTGGAACAACGGATCCGGCAGCGGCAATTGGAACACGGTAGACGTAAACTGGACTGGCTTCGCGTGGAAAAACTCCGCCGCCTCCAACGCCGTGTTCACCACCGTGGGTGGCACGGTCAACCTGACCCAGCCCATCACCGCTGGCAACGTGACCGTGGGCAACTCCAGTTTGAATGTGCCCAATACGATGTTCACCAACGGCAGTTTGAATGTCAGCAGCCTGACGGTGCAGGGCTACAGCAATAACAACGGCACTCACGGCAACAATCCAACGTTGACGCTGGCCGGGTCGACAGTTTTGGTGTCAGGAAATATCGCGGTGGGGCGGGCGAACGTCGTGGTGACGGGCGGCACAGTGACGGCCAACCGGATCATTTCCAGCGCCGCCAGCGCGGACTGGGCGGACTTCGT
>JBEGQI010000076.1:0-8871 GCA_041181065.1 Verrucomicrobiota bacterium
CTCCGATCGCGAATCAAATTCCCCGCGCCACGGTCCAGACGCAGATCTCACCTGCGCCGACAGCCTTTAACGCCCGGGCGCAAGCGTTCGTTGTCGCGCCAGTCGTCAATACGTCGTCCACGAGGACTATGCGTTCACCGTTAAGCTTGGCGCCGGGCCGGGCGGCGAAGGCACGATGGACGTTCACGGCGCGTTCGGCTCGCGTGAGGAGCGTTTGTGTGCGCGTCGATTGAGTGCGTTCGAGCAAACGGTCGTTCACGGGGATGCCTGTTTCGCGGCTGAGCCAGTGAGCGAGGCGCCGGGCTTGGTTGAATTCGCGCTCGCGCTCCTTCGTGGGATGCAGCGGGACGGGGACGATGTAATCCCAGTTTGCGTTCTTGAGTTCCGGCGCAGCGGCCGTGGTGAGCAGATCGCCGAGAAAGGCCTCAAACCAAAGCGCGCGGTTGTATTTGTAACGGTGGATGACTTCAAGCACGACGTCCTTCGCAATGACGGCGGATCGCGCGTTGTTGAAGTGCAACTCCATGTCGCGGCAGTTGGTGCATTCGAATCGTGTTGTGATATCGCCGGGAAAAGGCAGGCCGCAGCGTTCGCAAAAGGGCGGTTTCACAAAGCGCACCCGTTGAAAGCAGGCGGAACAGACGTAGCCTTCCGCCGCCGTGGCGCGCAGCTCGCCACATAACTGGCAGACCGCCGGGTAAACGAAACCGAGGGCGGCTTCGGTCCAGAGATTGGCGGCGGTCCTTGGCATGCGGGTGAGTCTAGGCTAATTGTCCTGCCGGCTGCAATTCCAAGGTGGAAGTCCGGCCCTCACATCGATAGATTCCGCCGCGTGTTCGGTCTATTTGGCAAAAGCAGTCCCGCCGAACGGGTCGGTCCCGGCCCGTTCGGGCAGTTTGTTTTGCAGGAACTGGTCGCGAGCGGTGGCATGGCGGACATCTGGCTCGCCACCGACAGTCACAATCGCGCGCACGCACTGCGCCTGATGCTGCCGGAGTTCGCCGAGGATCGCGCGGCCCGCAAACGTTTTGAGCGCGGCTGCGAAGTGCTTGCCAGTGTGCAGAGTCATCCGAACGTCATCGGTTATTTCGAGCACGGCAAGATTGAGGGCCGGATGTATTGCCTGATGGAATACATCGAGGGCGCGAACTTGAAGGAGCTCTACGCGGCGCACGACCCGGTGATGACGGAGAACGTCGCGCAGATCATCCTCGACATGGCCGAAGGCTTGGACCACGTCCACGAAAGCGGCTACATCCATCTGGATTACAAACCAGAAAACATCCTCGTCTCGCGCAACGCCGGTGTGCGGCTTGTAGATTTCGACTTGGCACAACCGCTGGCGGACGCACCGATCAAGCTGACGAAGAATCCGGGCACACCAAGCTACATGGCGCCGGAACAATTGCAGGGGAACCCCATCGATCAACGCGTGGACATCTTCGCGTTCGGCGTCGCGGCCTACGAACTGTTGACGAATCAAAAGCCATTCCCCGGCGACGACATCAACGAAATCTTACGGGTGCAGTTGGACCGTTCACAGTTCATCGCGCCGCGACAGTTGAATCCCGATCTCCCGGTTGGGTTGGAGCGTGCCATCGTGAAGTGCATTGAGACCGACCCGAATAAACGGTATCCGTTCATGAGCGTGCTCGTGCGCGACCTCAAGGCGGCTTTGTATCTCTGATTTTAGCTTGGTTGCCGCAGTTCGTTTAACCCGCTTGCCGCCTTCGCGGTGCTTTCCCATACTCCGCCGATGCTGGACATCAATCTGATTCGGAAGCAACCGGACTTCGTGAAGCAACGCCTCGCCACGCGCGGCGCGGGCGATGAGGCGCACATCGACGAAATCCTCAAGCTCGATGAACATCGCCGCAAAGCGCTGGGTGAAGTGGAGACGTTGAAGGCGCTGCGCAACAAGGTGTCGAAGGAGATCGGCGCGTTGATGGGCCAGAAGAAACTGGCCGAAGCGGAAGCGAAGAAGGCGGAGACGAAAGATCTCGGTGACAAGATCGCCGCGCTGGACAAACAAGCGGCGGAAGCTGAAGTCGCGCGGGACACGCTCATGCTGCGGCTGCCGAACCTCCCGCATGAAACCGTGGTGTTGGGTAAGACGGCTGAGGATAATCCCGTGATACGCGTTCACGGCGACAAGCCGAACTACACCTTCAAGCCGAAGTCGCACGTGGATTTGTGCGAGAGCTTGAAGCTCGTGGACTTCGCGCGCGCCACCAAACTTTCCGGCAGCGGCTTCCTGCTCTACACGAACTGGGGCGCGAAGCTGGAGCGGGCGCTCATCGCGTTCATGCTCGACCTGCACACTACCGAGCACGGCTACACCGAAGTCGCCCCGCCGCACATGGTCGGCGAGCAATGCCTCGTTGGCGTCGGACAATTCCCGAAGTTCAAAGATCAATATTACGGCGTCGCGGAAGGTGATGACGCGAAGAACCTCGGCAAACTTTATTTGATTCCCACGGCGGAGACGCCCGTGGCGAACATCCATCGCGAAGAAATTTTGAAGGCGGAACAGTTGCCCGTTCGTTACTGCGCCTACACGCCGTGCTTCCGTGGTGAGGCCGGTGCGGCGGGCGTTGGCACGCGCGGGATGATTCGCGTGCACCAGTTCGACAAGGTGGAACTCATCAAGCTCGTGAAGCCGGAGAACGGTTACGACGAACTGGAGAAGATGGTCGCGAATGCGGAGCGCGTGTTGCAGTTGATGGGATTGCATTACCGCGTCATCTGCCTTTGCACCGGCGACATGGGCTTTGGCAGCGCGAAGACTTACGACATCGAAGTCTGGGCGCCGGGGCAGGGGAGCTATCTCGAAGTATCGAGCTGCTCGAACTGCGAAGACTTCCAGGCGCGTCGGATGAACCTGCGTTTCAAGGCCGAGGACGGCACGAACAAATTCCCGCACATCCTCAACGGCAGCGGCACCGCGCTCGCGCGGTTGTTCGTCGCACTTGTCGAGACGCATCAACAAGCCGACGGCAGCGTGCTGGTGCCGGAGGCCTTGCGGCCCTATCTCAAAACCGATCGCATCACGGCCTGAGCTCGCTTGCGCGCCATGAGAATCCTGATGGCCAGCAGCGAAGTGCATCCGTATTCGAAGACGGGTGGCCTCGGTGACGCCGTGGCGGGACTTGCCAAGGCGCTGGCCAAACTGGGGCATCAGGTCGGCGTCGTGACGCCGCTGTATCGCAACATCACCGACAAGCATTCGGACATCCGCCGGCTCGATTGGCAACTCGCGTTGCCGCTCGGAAAACGCAAGGTTGCCGGCGAGGTTTGGGTGCAGGAACCGCAAGCGGGCCTGACGCTCTACTTCATCGCACAGCCGGATTTTTTTCAGCGCAACGGCATCTACAACGAAGCCGGCGCGGATTACGCCGACAACGCGGAGCGGTTCCTCTTTTTCTCGAAGGCAGCGGTGAATCTAGCGCGGTATCTTCCGTGGAAGCCGGAGGTGTTGCACGCGCACGATTGGCAGGCGGGGTTCATTCCTTTGCTGGCCGAGCAAGAGCGTCGCACCGGCGGTTGGGGGAATCGTCCGCGCACGATGCTGACCATCCACAACCTCGCGTATCAAGGCACGTTCCCGGCGAATGCGTTCCAGCTTACGAATCTGCCGCCCCAGTTGTTCAATCTGAACACGGTGGAGTTTTACGGGGCGATGAATTGTCTGAAGGCGGGCATCTCCAGCGCGGATGTGCTCACAGCGGTGAGCCCGCGTTACGCCCGCGAGATCACGACGGAGGAATTCGGCTGTGGGCTGGATGGCTTGCTGCGGTCGCGCGTGAAATCGTTGCATGGGGTGCTCAACGGCGTGGACTACGAGGAATGGAACACGACGACAAATCCGGAACTGCCGTTCAAGTTTTCGTCCGCTGACTTCGCTGGGAAGGCGAAGGTAAAGCAGGCATTACAGCGCGAGGTCGGTCTACCTGAAGTGGCGGATGTTCCGCTGTTCGGCACGATCACTCGGCTCGTGGAGCAGAAGGGCATCGACCTGCTGCTCCCGGCGCTGGAAGAGATGCTCGCGCAGCAACGGATGCAGTTCGTCATTTTGGGCAGCGGCGAGGCGAATCGGGAGCGGGCATTGCATCAACTGGCTCAGAAATTTCCCGACCGCGTGGCCGTGCGCATCGGCTACAACCACGGGCTCTCGCACCGCATCGAAGCGGCGTGTGATTTTTATCTGATGCCCTCGCGTTTTGAGCCGTGCGGCTTGAACCAGCTTTACAGCCTACGCTACGGAACCATTCCGGTCGTGCGCGCCGTGGGTGGGCTGGACGATTCCGTCGTCGATGCACAGGAAAATGCGCCTGAGGCGACGGGCATCAAGTTCAGTGAATACAGCCCAGCAGCGTTGGCGCAGGCGATCCGCAAGGCGCTGGCGTTGTATGCGGCGCCGCAGGCGTTCCAGCAGTTCCGTCGCAACGGCATGGCCGCGGATTTTTCGTGGGAGAAGACGGCGGAGGATTATCTGCAGCTCTACCGCAGCTAGATCTGCACGCCGAAGAGGCGTTGATACTCCATGATGGCGTAACGGTCCGTCATGCCAGCGAGGTAATCACACACTGCGCGGTGGAGGCCGTCCTTGCGGATGCGTTTGCGGCTGAGAGCGCCGATCTCTTTCGGGTTCTCGATGAAGTGTCGGAACAATTGCTCCAGCATCCGCACAGCGCGCATGTTCGGTTGATGCACGACCGGATTGAAATAAAGATTCTTGTAGAGGTAGCTGCGCAACTCGAGGTTTTCGTCACGTCGTTGTGCGCTGTGCTGCACCAAGGCACGTGGATAAAGGCGAACTTCGTCGGCGGACTTCACGCCGGCTTTTGTGATAAGACGTTCGCTGGTCTCGACGACGTCCTTCACTTGCATGTCGATGATGCAACGGATCGTGAAGTAGCGGCGGCATTCGTCGGCGAGTTTGCCGTATTCCTTTTCAACCGTGCGCGCGGCGAGGTCCCAGAGGCGGACCTTCTTCCGCAATTCCGTTTCACTGAGCAAACCGGAGTCGATGCCATCGTCGAGGTCGTGGCTGTAATAGGTCACTTCATCCGCCAAGTTGGCGATCTGGGCTTCGAGCGACGACGACTTGGCTTCAAAACCCTTGCGCCGGCTTGGATGATCGTAGGGGGTGTAGTGCTTCACCAAGCCTTCACGGACTTCCCACGTCAGGTTCAAGCCAGGAAACTTGGGATACTTCTGCTCCAACTCCTCGACGATGCGGAGGCTGTGCCGGTTGTGCTCGAAGCCGCCGTGGCCTTTCATCAAACGGGCGAGCGCAGTTTCGCCTTTGTGGCCGAACGGCGAATGACCGAGGTCGTGTGCAAGCGCAATGGTTTCGCAGAGGTCCTCGTTCAATCGCAGGGCGCGCGCGATGTTCCGCGAGATGCCGGCAACTTCAATGGTGTGCGTCAGGCGCGTGCGCAGGTGATCGCCACTGCCGTTGAGGAAGACTTGGGTCTTGTATTCGAGGCGACGGAAGGCGCGCGAGTGGATGACGCGGTCGCGGTCGCGTTGGAAATGTGTGCGCCACTCGGGCGGTTCTTCGCGATACTTGCGCCCGCGGGTGTCCGCGCTGAACTGCGCATAAGGCGCCAGCACGAGCCGCTCCTGCTGCTCCAATTCAACGCGGGTGCGAGGCATAAAGATCAGTTGGCGAGCAAGGTGTCGGCCGAGATGCCGCGCAACTCCAGCAAGCGGCGGATGACATCCTCGATGAGATTGTTCGGGCACGAAGCGCCGGCGGTGATGCCGATGGTGGCCGTGCCTTGCGGCAGCCAGTTACGGGTTTCGACTTCCTGCTTCTTGTGCTGGTCGTAGTGAACGATGAGTTTGTCCGACTGCATCTTCGCGGCATTCTTGATGAAGTAGGTTGGCAACACGTGCTCGCCCATCTCCGCCAGATGCGACGTGTTCGAGGAGTTGTAGCCCCCCACGACGATCAGGAGGTTCAGAGGCTCCTTCAACATTTTCTGCAGCGCGTCCTGACGGTCCTGCGTGGCGCCGCAAATTGTGTCGAAGAACCGGAAATGCTGGGCCAAAGCCGCCTCGCCGTATTTCTTGATCATCGTGGCGCGTAAACGGCGTTGAACTTCTTCGGTTTCGCCGCGCAACATTGTGGTCTGGTTCGCCACTCCAACGGCGCGAAGGTGGATCTCGGGATCAAAGCCGGGGGAGTAAGCACCCTTGAACTTTTCCAAGAACGCCCCCTTGTCGCCGCCGTTCAGGATGTAATCACAGACGTAATCGGTCTCCGCAAGATTGTAGACCACAAGGTAATGGCCTGAGCCGTATGCTGTGGCCTGCGAAGTCGTGGCCTTGGTTTCCTCGTGTTTCGCCTTGCCGTGGATGATGCTCGTGACCGCCTCCTTCGAATATTGACGCACGCGTTTCCAGACGCTCATCACGTCGCCGCAGGTGGTGTCAACGAGCACGCAGCTTTTCTCTTCGAGCTTCTTGCGTGTGACGACTTCAGTCCCGAAGGCGGGAATGATGACCACGTCGCCGGAATTAAGCTGCGCGAGTTCGGCGTCGTTCGGCTTGTTGGAGATCGTCTTGATGCCGAGGTTGCGGATCTGGTCGTTGACTTCGGGGTTATGGATGATTTCGCCGAGCAGGTAGATGGGTTTCTCTGGTGGAAAAGATTTGCGCGCTGCGTAAGCGAGGTCGATGGCACGTTCGACGCCGTAACAAAACCCAAATTCCTTCGCGAGCTTGATGGTGAGGTCCGCTGCTTGGATCTGGTGGCCACTGGCGCGGATGCGCTCGACGAGTTCGCTCCGGTAATGCTGCTCGACCTGGGCTTGCACCGCCTCCATCACATCGGGGCGACGCAGGTTGATCTTCGGGCTGGGCGCTTCAATTGCCATGCGGCCAATCTAGCAGTGAACGAGATATCGTCGAGCCGGAAGTCCGGCGCAACCTTTACTCAAGGGGCGATCAAGCCGCGGAAATACTGCTGCTGGCCATTGACTGGGTTCGTGAATAAGAACGGTGCGGCGTTGGTGAACAACGGGGTCCAGAACGGAGCCGCAAGGTTCGTCGTCGTCTGCACAACGTAGTTTGACGCAGTGGTGCCGGTGAGTTGGAAGACGATTAGGTTGCTGGAGAGCAACGGCGTGCTGAGTGCTGGCGCAGCAGCGGGTGGCCCCGAAGGCGGCGGCACGGCGGTGATGCTGCCCGAAACAGCGAAGTCGGGCGCGGTGGAGTTCCCAATATCCCAGATATACCAAGTGGCGCTGGCACCACCGCCGTAGTTCACGATGCGGAAGGTGACATTGGTTCCGGGCGCAACATTTTGCAACGCCGTGATGCCTGAAAGATCAATGGCCGCGATGGATCCGCCGGCGCTAGTGTTGATCGGGTAGGAGAGCGATGTGATATCCGTGAACGCGCCGGCACCGACTTGATATTGAAGGACGCCGTTGGCTGGGCCGCTGCTCGAGCGACGATAATCGAATCGGCTGATCGAAGAGTAAGAAACTTGAAACCCGCTGTCGGCGGTGATGGTGATCGTGGCGAAGTCGTTGCTCACCACAGCTGCGGTTGCATTGGCGGCATCGAAGCCAACCCCGCCCCAGGTTCGGGCTGCGGCTGTGTTGGTTATCGGCACGCCGGCTCCGCGCGTCAGTCCGACAATCGTGAGATTGGCGGCGTTGGTGGTGGGCGCCATGGGTGATGGACCAAAGTTGGTCTGCCCGCTGACATCCCAACCCGCCAGCACACCAGTAAAGCTATTGGTGCTCGCCGGGGTGATGCTGAGATTCGCCACCGAACTTGTCACGGACCCAGCGATGTTTGTCACCACGACAGTGTAGGGGCCACTATGGTTGGTCTGGGCATTGAGGATCGAGTAAGTGCTGTTGGTGGCCGAACCAGAAACATTCGTCCCATTGAATCGCCATTGGTAACTCAGCGGGGCGGTGCCGGCGGCGACCACTGAGAAATTGATCGTAGTCCCGGCAACATTGGTTTGGCTCACGGGTTGCGTCGAGATGCTGGGAGGCGCGTTCGACAAGATCACCGTGAGGCTGGCGACGGAACTCGTGGTGCTCCCCGCCGTATTGGTCACCACACAGGAATACCCGCCGGCGTTCGTCGTTTGCACGCTGACGATCGCGAAATTGGTGCTCGTTGCGCCGGCAATGTTAGTGCCGTTGAAACGCCATTGATAGGTCAGCGGTGCGGTGCCTGTGACAGCCACGAAGAAGTTCGCCGCTGTTCCGACGAGGTTGGTCTGGGCTACTGGGTCGGTCACGATATTGGGCGCGCTGTTTGAGGTAACCGTCAGAACGGCGACGGCGCTGGTGCTGCTGCCCGAGGGGTTAGTGACGATGCACCTGTATGAGCCGGCATCGGTGAGTTGCACGCTGGCGATGGAATGGTTGGTGTTGATGGAGCTCGCGAGATTTGTCCCGTTCAACTGCCATTGATAGGCCAACGGTGCAGTGCCAGTCGCGGCGATGAAGAAATTCGCGGATGTGCCGACGAGGTTGGTCCGGCTCTGCGGCTGGGTGACGATACTGGGGGCAGTCGCGGCATTGGTGCCAAAGACCGGCAGCTGAAGCTGTTTCACAACCGCCATGTGTTGCATCTGAAACGCGCCCGAGTTGGTGGCCAACGCTGGAGACAAATCACTGATAGGCGTGTAAACGCGCGTATCGGCCACCAGACCATTGGTAAATGTATGTGAAGGAAGCACCAAATCATCGAGATAGTTGGTCAAGTTGAAACTTGGAAGAATGTAGTCGTAGGGACTGCCGCGTCCGGCATTCGTGTCGGGATTACCGGCTTGATCGGTAGGAATGGGATAGTCGCTGAGAAAGGTTTTGAAGGTAGCCACGCAAGGCTCGC
>JBEGQI010000077.1:0-18973 GCA_041181065.1 Verrucomicrobiota bacterium
TCCACTGACCGATGAGTTGAAAGACTTCCAGTTCGCGGTCACTGAGGCTCTTAACCGGCGACTCCTGAATGTTCGACTGACCCCGAACTTGTTGTTGAAGCATGCGAGCGGCTTGGGCATCACTGACAAAAATGGAACCAGCCAAAACGCGCCGAATGGCCGTGAGGATCTTGTCCACGGCCTCTTGCTTCATCAGGTAACCTAGAGCGCCGGCCCGGAAAGCAATCTGTGCATAAATAGCTTCGTCGTGAACGCTGACCACCAAAACGGGAATGCTCGCATACTGCGCCTTGATGTTGCGCATGAGTTCAAGGCCGCTGCTGTCCTTGAGTGAAATATCCGCGATGACCAAATCGGGCCTTTGCGTAGCAATGGCCGTCAACGCGCGGGAGGCGTCTTCCTCTTCACCGCAAACAACAAGGTCGCTTTGACGGTTAATGAGTTGCGCGATCCCGTAACGGACGACGGCGTGGTCATCCACCAGCAAAATCCTGGATCTGCTGTCTTTGGCTTGACGATCTTTGGCTTGTGCCATTTTGGGTTCACGATGTTGTTCGGTGCTGCGCGACTCAAGTTTGACCCCGAGCCGGGTTGTTGGCCGACCGCGCTTTAATTCCGTAATCATAATGCAAAATCGGCTTTCGGGTTGCAACCCGATAAAGTCTGACTGACGGGAACAAAGCAAATCCCGGGCCCAGGCAGCATTTACGCCGAAAACCCACTTACCCACCAACCTGTTGTCTTGGAACGAGACGAACTCTGACTGAAGCCGGACACCGCCCGCCTTGACTCACCCGCCGCGCTCCCTAGATTGCGCCGGTGTTCTTGACCGAATCGGCCTGCCGTTAAGCCACACCATGAAGAAACCCTCACTGCTCATCATTTTCCTGACGGTGTTCATTGATTTGATCGGCTTCGGCATCGTCCTGCCGCTGTTGCCCCGTTACTCGGAGAAGTTTGGAGCGGAAGGCTTCCTGATCGGCCTCATCATCGCGTCCTTCTCGGTGATGCAATTCTTCTTCGCCCCGTGGTGGGGAAAACTTTCCGACCGCATCGGGCGCCGCCCCGTCCTACTCATCAGCACGGCCGGCGCAGCTATTTCGTATGCGATGTTTGCCCTCGCAGCCGCTCCCGGACTTGCGCCAAATGTCGCCATCACCATTCTGCTGGCCTCGCGCGTTTTTGCAGGATTATGCGGTGCGAACATCTCCGTCGCGTCCGCTTACATCGCCGATGTCACGCCACCTGAGAAACGCTCACGCGGCATGGGCTTCATCGGCATGGCGTTTGGGCTGGGGTTCATCCTTGGTCCTGTGATTGGCGCATTGAGCGCGAGCCACCTGGGACTCGCCGGCCCGGGTTGGGTCGCGTGCGGCATCTGCACCGCGAACTTTCTCCTCGCCCTCTTCATCCTCGCCGAAAGCCGCCAGCCAGGCTCCACCCTAGCTGCGTCCCGACCGAAATTCGCGCAGTGGGCTCATGCGCTCAAGATGCCGCGCGTGGGTTTCCTGATCGGGGTCTATTTCATTGCCACTTTTTGTTTCGCCTGCTTCGAAAGCACGCTTCCGCTGTTGCTCGGTTCGCCCAGTTTTCATCCGGATGATTTCCAGCAACCGACCGTCCTCGCTCAGAAAATCATGTCAGGCACAGACCCCGTTTCCACGCGCGTCCGCAGCTTGCTACCGGCGGACACTTTGAAAAAGTTTGCAAACTACAACTCCTCCGCGCATGCCACGCGTCAGGCTTTGTTCGACGACCTGAATCCATTGCTCAAATCGCCCAAGGTTTATGATGTCGCTGCATGGCAACAGGTGAATCTGCGGCCGGAAACCGCCAGGCTTGCCATGGAGTCATTGCATGGTGACTCACAACGCCGGTTCAATCGTCTACTGCTGGAGGACGCGTATCCTACGGAGTTGAGGCGGCAGATATTCTATTACGACGAACGGCACATCGGCTACCTATTCGCGTTCTGTGGGTTGATGTCAGCCATGATCCAAGGCGGGATGATCGGGCGACTGGTCAAGCGCTTCGGGGAACCCGCGTTGATCTCGGCGAGCCTCATCTTAGTAGGCGGGAGCCTGCTCATCATTCCTTTTGCGACAACATTGTCGGTGCTGTTGATCGGGCTGGCCCTAGTTTCGATGTCATCGGGCCTCAATCGCGCACCCACGATGGGATTGATCTCAATCTTCACTCCCGCGGAGGAGCAAGGCGGCATTCTCGGGGTCACCCAAAGTGCCGGCACGCTCGGGCGTATCTTCGGACCGCTATTCGCGACCAGTGCCTACGCTCGCTACCCGCACTCACCTTACTTGGCCGCGGCGGCGCTTTGCGTGATCGTGGGAATCATTGCGGTGCAGAAGCTGCAAGGCGCGCGCCCGACACACGCATCGGCACCCATTACTTAACGCAGAAAAATTTCCGCCGCTGCATCGGCAAATCGCAGCCCTTGTCGAGTCAGTCGGAAACGCTCCGGCGTCAATTCAGCCCAGCCGCGCTCGCTGAGCGACTTGATGTCTTGCGCCCATTCTTGGCGTAGATCAAAACCGGTCACGCTCAGGAATTCCTCGAAAGGCCAGCCTGCGTTCATTCGCAAACCAAACGCCGCAGTTTCTCCGGCGCGCTTGAGCGGTGACAATTCCTCGCGCGACTCAAATGCGCGGTTCGCTTTCTCGATCTGCTCACAATATATCTGCGTGTTCGACCAATTCCGCGTCCTCACCCCTCGCACATACCCAGTCGCACTCGGGCCCAGCCCAAAGTAATCGCCGCCGCGCCAATAGTTGACGTTGTGCCGACAAGCAAAGTCAGGAATCAAGGGATCCGTCAACGCGAGCAACGGCTTGGGGCCACCCTCTTTGGGGACACGAGCAAAGTTGGCCACCTCGTATTGCACAAAGCCTGCGGCTGCGGATCGATCTGCCAACGCCTCATACATGTCGCAGGCCAAATCCTCATCCACATCAAACTCGCCCGCCTGCAACTGCGCAAACAAAGGAGTATCTTGTTCGTAAATGACTTCGTAACAGGAAAGGTGTTCACTCCCGAGTGCCAGCGCTTCGGTCAAAGTGGATTGCCAGATTTCCATCGCCTGCCCTGGAATCGCAAACATCAAATCCACGTTGATGTTGGTAAACCCAGCACTTCTGAGGGTGTCGAACGATTTGAAAACCTGCTCACGAGAATGGATGCGCCCAAGGCGTTCCAGCAGCCGTTCATCAAGCGATTGAACCCCCATGGAAATGCGATTCACACCGAAATCGCGCAGCAGCTTGGCCTTGTCGGCCGACACCGTAGCTGGATTGCACTCAACCGACCACTCCGCTGAACCCAGTAGATTCAGCCGGTCCATCGCCCGAAGAATCTGTTCCCATTGCTGGAGGTTGAGAATGGATGGGGTGCCGCCACCAAAAAAAACGGTTTGCGGCCTCGTCGATGGCGCAATCAGTTCCAGTTCGCGGATGAGGGCCGCAACGTAACGATTGATCAACGCACCTGAGGAAGCCTCGGAATAAAACGCACAATACTCGCACTTGTGCGCACAAAAGGGAACGTGGACGTATAAGCTCGGAACCGGATCGAACACAGCGCCACGTTAACCGCAAGGGCTTCGGGAGCCAGAAATAATTACCCAGGAACGGCCACCGCTTCAGAACGATGCACGTTTAGCGCCTTCGGCCCCTTTTCACTGTCAACCAAATCGAACGTCACCGGGTCGCCTTCATTCAAAGTCTTGAACCCAGACCCGGAGATGCAGGTGTGATGCACGAATACATCCTTGCCTTGGTCCTGTGCGATGAAACCGAAGCCTTTTTTATTGTCAAACCACTTAACTTTGCCACAAGCCATAACTTTCCTTCGCCTGAGTTGCCGCTCTTGCAGACGGAATCCCCGACTTCTGCGCGGATTCATCGAACATCCAAGTGCTCTGACAACTCACTTGCGGCATTATAATATTGTCTCACTACAAGAACGTCAACGATTCGTATAACTTAACATGTTTTGACAACGCAAAAGCATAAAATGGTGACCGGGCATGAAATAATACTCAGGGAAGTTCGAGCACTCTGTTCAGCAAATGCGACAAGTGCTCGAGCACTGCGGTTTCCACTACAGCACAAGTAGCCCCAGAATCTAGCACCCGTGCCAGCATCGCGTCATCCAGTTCCTGGGCGAAGGCAATTACCGGGATGTGCGCAGTGCCAGAAGAAGTCCGCAATCGACGAATTGCACTGAGCACCGACTCGTTCAACCCGTCAACATCGACGAATGCCACCATGGCACGTTGCCCCTCGGCAGCCAATGTCAAATCCGTCGGCGCAGGCACAGACGCAAGCCGGTAATGAAGTGTCTCCAAGCGCTGAACCAACTGGGCTGCAACCACTCCCCGGTGGCACAGCAACAACGCTAGCGGCTCATTCATGCGCGGAGCCTAGTCAGTTCATTCCAAAACACAAAAATATTTACACAGTCAAACTGACCTTTCGCCAGCCCTCCACCGAGGAAATGAAACTTGACGGACCCAGCTGCAATTCATAGCGTCCCGGTAGAACGGTAAATTCTTGCTGGTCCCCCAGCGCGCGAAGTCGGAAGAATCAATTCTCCGACTTTTTTGTTCCCCTGACGGGGCGAAAGAGAACGTGTTATGAACGCAGATTTGCTGGCAGTTTTGGAATATTGGGAAAAGGAAAAGGGCATCAGCCGTGATGTCCTGCTCACCGCCGTTCAGGAATCTCTCCTGACTGCTGCGAAAAAGGCAGTCGGTCCGGCGCGCGATTTGCGCGTCGTCATCGAACCCAAGACGGGGGATATCAAGGCCATCGCAAAACTCGTCGTGGCTGAACGTGTCATCTCCAAGCACGACCAGATTTCCCAGTTCGATGCCCGTCGCATCAAAGCCGACGCCAAAGTTGGTGATGAACTTGAAGTCGAAGTCACGCCGACAGGCTTTGGTCGCATTGCCGCCCAATACGCCAAGCAGACCATCATGCAGCAGCTCCGCAAAGCGGAGAAGGCGCTCATTTTCACCGAGTTCAAGGATCGTGTTGGCGACATCATCAGTGGCACAGTGCGCCGCTTCGAACGTTCCGACGTCATTGTTGATCTCGGCAAATATGAGGCCCTGCTCCCGAATCGTGAGCGTGTGCCTACGGAAGAATATCAGATTGGCGAGCGCATCCGCTGCTTCGTCAAAGCCGTTGAGCAAACCGCTCATGGCCCCGAGATCATTCTTTCCCGCGCCGATCCGCGCTTTGTATTGAAGCTTTTCCAGTTGGAAGTTTCCGAAATCAGTGACGGCACCATTGAAGTCAAAGGCGTTGCCCGCGAACCGGGTTTTCGCACCAAGATGGCGGTTTATTCTCGCGATTCGAAGGTTGATCCGGTCGGCGCGTGCGTCGGCATGCGCGGTCAGCGCGTGAAAAACATCGTGCGCGAGTTGAACAACGAAAAGGTGGACATCATTCCGTGGTCCACGGACATCCGCACTTATCTCACAGCTGCACTCGCTCCTGCGAAGCTAAAGGCGTTTGAAATCGACGAAGCCAACCGCGTTGCAAAGATCATGGTCAGCGAAGATCAACTTTCTTTGGCGATCGGCAAGCGCGGCCAAAATGCCCGCCTCACCTCCAAGCTCACCGGCTGGCAGGTGGACATCGACGCGGAAGTCGTCGTCACGAAGGGATTTGAAGAGAAGGTGGCAGAAGCGGTAGAGGCGCTCGCGACAGTTCCGGGCCTCACGCGCGAACAAGCGACCGTTCTCGTTCACAACGGCATCGGCAGTCTCGAGATGCTCGCGCAAGTGGACGAGGGCGATCTCGCGGCGATTCCAGAAGTCGCCGGTTCAGCTGCCGCGATTGTGCAGGCCGCACGCGAAGAAGCGTCGCGCCGCACGATCCAAGTAGGTCAGTCTGCTTCCAGCTAGTATGCGGAAGCGGAACGACAGTCCGGTTTTTTGCTCCGGCTTATGAGAACGCCGTGCGTTTCAGAGCCGTGGGCGCGATTGATTTATGCCAGTTCGCATCTACGACATTGCCAAGAAAGTCGGCTTGGAGAGCAAGGAAGTGCTCGCCCACGCCAAGACACTTGGCATTGCCGCCGCCAAAGTTCCGTCGAGTTCGCTCGACAAGATCACCGCTGAATTCCTCGAAGAAGAACTCTTCAAGGCCCACCCTGAGAAGCGAACCGCCCCCGCCCCTGAGCCTGCGCCCGCACCGGTTGAAATCAAGCCGGTCGAAATAAAAGTCGAGACTTCCCCCCCCGCGCCGGTCGTCGAGATAAAACCCGCCGAACCCGCGCCCGCGCCAGTGGCAGCCACCGTGCCGGTCGCACCGCCAACACCGCCGCTGCAAGTGGCGCCCGAACCGGTCCAGCCGAAAGTGGAGGCGAAGCCCGCCCCGGTTCCGCCGCCCGCCGAACCTGTTGCCCCGCCAAAACCAACGCCACCGCCTGCGCCAGTCGCACCGCCGGCTCCCGCTGTGCCGCAGCCGCCGAAGGTGGGTCAGTTGGTTGGCCGCATCAATCTCCCCATGCGCGGCGTCAGTTCGCGCCCGCCAGAACCTCAACGTGGCGGCGCCCGCCCCAGTGGCCCACAACGTGATGACCGCGGCACGCGCCCTGGTTTCCCCGGTCGTGGCCCGCAGCACGGCGACCGTCGCCCCGCGCCCGCTCCCACCAAAGGCCCTCAGAAACCCGCGACGCCACAGTTTAATCTACCGAGCGACGCCGGCATCATCCGCCTCAAACCGCCGATCGTTGTCCGCGAACTCGCGGAGCAATTGAAGCAAAAGCCGTTCGCCGTCATCGCCGAGTTGATGCAGGCGGGCGTGTTCGCGACGGTCAATCAAACCATCGACGAAACCGTTGCCACCCGCGTCTGCGCAAAGTTTGGCTTCAAGTTTGAGGTTGAGAAACGCGCCAAGGGTGAGGGCCTCGTCCACAAGCCGGTCGCGACCGAAGTGGTCATTCCCGACGACGAAGATAAACCAGAATCTCTCAAGCCGCGTCCGCCGGTGGTCACCATCATGGGCCACGTTGACCACGGCAAGACCACGCTGCTCGACGTCATCCGTAAGTCCGACGTCGCGAAGGGCGAAGCCGGCGGCATCACGCAACACATCGGCGCCTACACCATTTCTGTGCCGCATCCGGAGAAGAAGGGCGAGCATCAGCAGATCACCTTCCTCGACACGCCCGGTCACGCGGCGTTCAGCTCGATGCGTGCGCGCGGCGCGAACGTCACCGACATCGTCGTGCTCGTTGTCGCAGCGAATGACGGCGTCATGCCGCAAACGCTCGAAGCGCTCAGCCACGCGAAGGCCGCGAAGGTCCCGATCATCGTTGCCGTCAACAAATCCGATCACCCGAACGCGAATCCGATGATGGTCCGCCAACAGTTGCAGGACAAAGGCATCGTTCCGGACGATTGGGGTGGCGACAACATCTTCGTCGATTGCTCAGCGATCACGAAGCAAGGCGTGGACAGACTGCTCAGCGCCATCGTGCTTCAAGCTGATCTGCTTGAACTCAAGGCGAACCCTGATCGCACCGCGAAGGGCAACGTCATCGAGTCCGGCCTCGAACCCGGCGGCCCGATGGCCACGGTGCTCGTGCGCAAAGGCACGCTCCGCGTCGGCAATGTCATCATCTGCGGCGAACACTTCGGCAAGGCCCGCGCGTTGATCAGCGAAGAAGGCGCGCGCCTGAAGGAAGCCGGTCCGTCCGTGGCCGTGCGCGTGCTCGGCTTGAACGGCGTGCCCGAAGCCGGTATCGAATTCACCGTCGTGGAAGACGAGCGTAATGCCCGCGAAATTGGCGAGAAGCGTGCGTTCGAGAACAAGGCGCTGGCTCAGGAAGAGCGCAACAAGGTCACACTCGAAAACCTTTTTGCCACACTTGATGCAGCGACCAGCAAGAACCTCAAAGTCATCGTCAAGGCGGACACGCAGGGTTCCGTCGAAGCCATCGTCAGCGAACTGAACAAGATCGAGTCCGACAAGGTGAAGATGGAAGTCATCCACGACGCCGTCGGCACCATCACGGAATCCGACGTCGCGCTAGCCGCTGCGTCCAAGGCCGTCATCCTCGGCTTCCACACGCGCATCGACACCGGCGTCAACGACAAGGCCAAGCATCACGGCGTCCAGATCAAGCTCTACGCGATCATCTACGAACTCGTCGATGAAGTTAAAGCCGCGATGGCTGGCTTGCTCGACCCCGTGCTCAAGGAAGTCGTCACCGGCACGGCGGAAGTCCGCAAAGTTTTCGAACTTTCGAAAGGTGTCCCGGTTGCGGGTTGCATGGTCACGAGCGGACGCATCGCGCGCGGCAAGGTCCGTGTGCGCCGCAAGAAGGACCTGCTTTACGAGGGCGTCACGCAATCGCTGCGCCGCTTCCAGGACGAAGTTAACGAAGTCCGCTCCGGCATGGAATGCGGTATCCGCATCGAGGGCTTCGGCGAATTCCAGGAAAACGACGTCATCGAGTGCTACACCGTCGAGAAGGTCGCCCAGAAACTCTGATCGGAGCGCGGGCGCTGCCCGCCTCCCCTGCTCGTCATGTCATCGCGCCGCCTAGACCGCGTCAACGAACTCCTCAAACAGGAGATCGGCGAAATCTTTCGCCGTGAGTTCAACATCGCCGACACCGGCCTCGTTTCCGTTAACGCCGTCGAAACCGCCGGCGACCTCCGCTCCGCGAAAGTATTCGTCAGCGTGCTCGGCAAACCTGAGCAACAAAAGCGCGCGTTGAAAGCCGTTGATGAGAAGCGCGTCCTCATCCAGAGCCAGATCGGCCGCACCGTCGTCCTGAAATACACGCCGACACTGACGTTCGTCATGGACGACACCATCGAGAAGGCCAATCGCGTGCTGCAGATTCTCGACGAGATCGAGCGCACCGACTCCGGTAAGCCGCAGTAGTCGTTTTCGTTTTGGCAATGAAGCCCCACCCCAAGATTATTGACCGCATCATCGAGGCGATCGGCGAGCACAAGACGTTCTGTGTCGTCGGCCACATCCGTCCGGACGGCGATTGCATCGGTTCGCAGCTCGGCCTGACCCTCGCCTTGCAGGAGGCCGGCAAGAAAGTCTGCTGCTGGAATCAAGATCCCATCCCGCAGAAATATCGCTTCCTCGATCCCGACAAAGTCTTCACCACGCCCAAGGCCGGGATGGAATTCGACTGCGTCATCGCCACGGACGCGGCGAGCTTCGAGCGCCTTGGCGAAGTCGGCAAAAACGTCGCAAAGCGGAAGCTGCTCATCAACATCGACCATCACGAGAGCAACACGCGCTACGGCGACATCAACTGGATTTCCGCCCGTGAACCCTCCGCCGGCGAATTGATCTTCCGCCTCTTGAAAGTCGCGCGTTGGCCCATTAACAAGCAGATTGCCGACCTGCTGTTCACGGCCATCTCAACCGACACCGGTTCCTTTCAATACGCCACCACGCGTCCCGGAACATTTCACGCAGGCGCTGACTTGGTCACGCGCGGCGCCGACCTCGCCCACATCTGCAACGAGGTTTACCAAAGCTATCCCGTTTCGCGCGCGCGCTTGCTGCGGCTGCTTTACAGCAAGTTCAAGCTCACCCACGACGACCGCGTCGCCTACTTTTGGTTGAAGAAGGCCGACCTCGCCCGCACCGGCGCCGACAGCGAAGACACGGAAGGTCTCATCGATCATATCCGCGCCATCGAACCCGTCGTGGTCGCGTGCGTCTTCGAGGAACTGGAACCCGAGCTCACGCGCATCAGTCTTCGTTCCAAGACCGACAAGGTGAACGTCAGCGACATCTGCGCCCAGTTTGGTGGCGGCGGACACGCTGCGGCCGCTGGGGCGCGCATTCCCGGTCGCCCGCTCTCGGTCCAACGCCGCGTGGTCGCCGCCATCCGCAAGGCGATCAATCGCGCCAAGTAATCTCACCTCATGCAAGAATTCACCGCGCTCGACGGCGCGTTGCTCATCGATAAACCCGCCGGCCCCACTTCGCACGACGTGGTGGACAAGATTCGCCGCAAGTTCGGCATCAAGAAGGTCGGCCATTGCGGCACGCTAGACCCAAACGCCACCGGCCTGCTCATCATCGTGCTCGGTCGCGGCACGAAACTCTCCGAGCGCCTGATGTCCGACGACAAAGTTTACGAAGGCACCCTTAAGTTTGGCGAAGCGACGGACAGTTACGATTGCGACGGACAGATCACGGAGACAAAGCCCGTGCCGCCGTTGACGCTTGAACAATTGAACGAAGCCTGCACGCCATTCATCGGCGACATCATGCAAGTTCCGCCGATGGTTTCCGCCATCAAGAAGGACGGCGTGCCGCTCTACAAACTCGCGCGCAAAGGCATCGAAGTGGAACGCGAGGCGCGGCTCGTGCACGTTTACAACTTCCGCTTCACGAGCTACACGGAGCCGCTCGGCCAATTCCGCCTCGCCTGCACCAAGGGCACTTACGTCCGCAGCGTAGCGCATGAACTCGGCCAGAAGCTCGGCTGCGGCGCCCATCTCACCACCCTGCGCCGCGCGGTCTCCGGCAAGTTCGACGTGGCCGACGCGCTGCCGCTCGACAACATTCTCCAGATGAACCAGGCGCAATTGGAGAAGCGCGTGATTCCGTTCCTCAAGCTGGCCACCGCATGAGAGTTATCCGCACCGCTGCCGAACTCGCCGCGGGCAGCCGCAAGGTCTGCCTCGCGATTGGCGTGTTTGACGGCGTGCACCTCGGCCACCAGCAGATCATCCGGCAAACCATCGCCGACGCGCATCAGCACGGCGGTCTCGCACTGGTAGTCACGTTTGATCGACACCCGGCCGCCATCGTCGCGCCAAGCCATCTCCCGCCACAAATCTATCCGCAGCCGCAAAAGCTCCGCACCATTGCCGCCCTCGGCGCGGATGCAACCTTGGTCATCGAATTCAACCAAGCTTTCAGCCAACTGACGGGCGAAGCATTCATCCGCAGTCTGGCGCGCGACCTTGGCAAACTTCAAAGCATCTGCGTCGGTGCGGACTTCGTGTTCGGTCACAAACGCAGCGGCGACGTGCCATTGCTCGGCAAACTCGGTGCCGAGCTTGGGTTCACCGTCCACGGCATGGCCGCGCTTGCGTTAGATGGCGAAACCGTCAGCAGCACCCGCATCCGCGCCGCGATTCAATCCGGCAACCTCGATGACGCGAGCCAGATGCTGGGCCGCCCTTACTCCATTTCCGGCCAAGTGCTGACCGGCGATCAACTGGGACGCCAGCTTGGTTTCCCTACTGCCAATCTGGACGTGACTCAACTCGTCCTGCCGCCGAACGGTGTTTACGTCGCCCACACCACGGTGGACGGCAAACGCCATCGCAGCGTGCTGAATATCGGCATTCGCCCGACCGTGAATACAGGCAGGCCCGAGCGCCGCTTCGAAGTTCACCTGCTGGATTTCAAGGGCGACCTTTACGGCAAGGAGATGGAGGTGGAATTCGTCACCAAACTCCGCGACGAAATGAAATTCGCGTCCCTCGACGCGTTGAAAGCCCAAATCGCCGCAGACATCACTGCAGCTGCGAAGTGCTTCTGATCAAATTCCCCCGAAGCGCCGATGGCGACGGGCATATTCTTCCAGTGCCTCGATGAGTTGGGGCTTACGGAAATCCGGCCAAAGAATCGGCGTGATGACGAACTCCGCGTAGGAAATCTGCCAGAGCAGGAAATTGCTCACGCGCATCTCGCCGCTCGTGCGGATGAGCAGGTCGGGATCGGGCCAGTTGCGCGTGTGCAGATGCTCCGAGATGACGCGCTCGTTGATGTCTGAGGGATCAAGCCGCCCTTCCTTTGCTTTGGTGGCAATTGCGCGGACGCAATCCACCAGTTCGCTGCGCCCGCTATAACTGAGCGCGAGCACGAGCGTCAGTCCGGTATTCTTCTCCAGCGTGGCGATGGACTTGCGCACCTGCTCCTGCACGTTCTCCGGCAATCGCCAGATCTGCCCAATGACCTGGAGCCGCACGTTGCTCTTGTTCAACTCCGGCGTCTCGCGTTTGAGATACTGGATGAGATATTTCATCAGCGTATCCACCTCATCCTTGGGGCGGTTCCAGTTCTCGGTCGAGAACGCGTAGAGCGTGAGATACTTGATGCCCAGTTCGCCCGCCGCGCGGATGATGGTGCGCGCCGATTCCGCCCCCTGCCGATGCCCCTCGACGCGCGGCAAGTGCCGCTGCTTCGCCCAACGCCCGTTGCCATCCATGATGATGGCGACGTGCTGGGGCAAATTTGCCTTCGCTTCGGTGCTGAGATGTGAACTGTGCGTTGTCACTTCAGTCTTCGTGCATGTCTTCGACTGCGCTACGAGCTCTTCATCAATTCGAGGTAGCCCGCCCGCGTCTGTTTGACCACCAGCACTTGTCCGTCCGTGATGATGGAGCTTTTCAGCAACCCATCCAAAGTGCGGACGGCTTGTTTGTATCGGCCCATTTGCGCGTAAATTGAGGCGAGCAACATGAGCCCTTCGTAATTCTCCGGCTCTTTCTCCAACTCACCCTTCGTCAATCGCTCAGCTTCGTCCAGTTCGCCATCGCGCATGGCACTGCGGGCGAACTTGAAATCCGCCCAAGGCCCGCTGTGCTCACCGGGCTCACTGTTGAGGAACCCGACCGCCGCATCCGCCGAACGCTCGGTGAACCGGTTAATCAACCACCGAAATGCGAATCCAAATAAATCCACTCAACAATGACAAGGCCCACCGGCTAACGTTCACAAAAACATCGTCTGCTCGCGGCCCGGGCCGACGGACACGATGCTCAAACGCGCGCCGGTCAATTCTGCGATCGCCTTGAGATACGTCTTCGCCTTGGCGGGCATTTTGTTCCAGCTCTTGATTTTGTCGAGCGGCTGCTGCCAGCCTTCGAACTCGGCATAAACCGGCTGGCATCGCGCCAGCACTTCCACATCCGTCGGCAGATAATCGTAGCGCTTCTTGCCGTCGCGATACGCGATGCAGACCTTGATCGTCTCGAGCGTATCGAGGCCGTCCACATTCGTGATGGCGAGGTCGTCAATGCCGTTGACCATCTGCGCATGGCGGGTGGCCACGGCGTCGAACCAGCCGCAACGCCGCGCGCGCCCCGTCGTCGCGCCGAACTCGCGACCGAGCCCGTGCAACATGTCGGAAATCTCCGCGTTCTCCGTCGGCAACGGACCTTCACCCACGCGCGTCGTGTAAGCCTTCAACACGCCTACCACGCGATCGATCTTATGCGGCGGCACGCCGGAACCCGTGCAAGCGCCGCCCGCCGTCGTGTTCGACGACGTGACGAACGGATACGTGCCGTGGTCGATGTCGAGGAAGGTGCCTTGCGCGCCTTCGAACAGCATGGATTTACCCTGCTGCACCGCTTGATGCAGCAACACGACCGTGTTCGCGACGAACGGCTTCAAGTAGTCGCCTGCCTTGCGATACGCGGCATGAACTTCCTTGAACGAAAGCGGCTTCGCGCCAAGCGCCTTGAGCACTTCGTTATTCTCTTTGATGCGCGCCTTGAGTTTCTCTTCGAAGCGGGCGGGGTTCACGAGATCGGCAACGCGCAAGCCTACGCGCGCGGCCTTGTCGCCGTAAGCGGGACCGATGCCGCGCTTCGTGGTGCCGATCTTGTTCTTGCCCTTGGCGAGTTCGCGCGCGCCGTCGAGTTCGCGATGATACGGCAACACCAGATGCGCCGTCTCGCTGAGGACAAGGTTGTCGCCCGTGACCTTCACGCCGAGCTTGCGCAAGCCCTCGATCTCGCCCACGAGGCTGACCGGGTCCACGACCACGCCATTGGAGATGACGTTCAACACGCCCTTGCGGAGGATGCCGGACGGGATGAGGTGAAGGACATACTTCTGGCCTTTGACGATGACCGTGTGGCCGGCGTTGTTGCCGCCCTGCGAACGGACAACGACCTGCGCCTCATCGGTCAGCACGTCGATGATTTTACCTTTGCCTTCGTCACCCCACTGGGCGCCGACAAGAATCGTGTTTGCCATAAATCGAAATAAAAAATCCCCGAACGAATATCCGGGGCAAAGCACAGTGTCTTTGCGGGCAGACGATAAAATCTTCGCGGCGCAGGGTCAACGAATGAAACGTGGTTTCAAGCCTGCCAAACCAATGCGCGATTGAGTTCCGGGTCAATCCCGCCGCATACTGCCCCTTTATGAGCGATCAAGTCTGCCAGATGTGCGAAACCAACGATATCCTGGCCCACGCCGACAAGTTCGAATGCGTGACTTGCGGCCATGAGTGGGAACGCACACCAGAACCTGAGGCCGCCGCCGGCCCGCGCGTCGTGAAGGACGCCCACGGTAACATGCTCGCGGACGGCGACTGCGTGATCCTCATCAAAGATCTCAAGCTCGGCGGCTCGCAAGTGCTCAAGGGTGGCTCAAAGTCCAAGCCCATCCGCCTCGTGGATGGCGATCACGAGATCGACTGCAAGGTTGACGGCATCGCCGTCGGCTTGAAGGCGTGCTTCGTCAAGAAGGCTTGATTCCGTCGCGTGCAAAACGATCTGCCAGACCATTACGCGACGCTGGGTTTGGACCGGAACTGCACCGAGTCCCAAATCCGCACCGCCTACCGTCTGCTCGTTAAGCAACTCCATCCCGACGTCAACCACGGCTCCGCTGAAGCTGTTTCAAGGACGCAGGAACTCATCGCTGCGTATGAGACGTTGAGCGATTCTGAACGGCGACTCGCCTACGATCGCGAGATCAAGGCCCGGGAGAAATCCGCCCAACGCACCGGCAAGCGGCTGCCAAACCTGACCAAGGAAGTTCAGCTGCGGATTGAAGAGTTTTTTCGCGGAGCGGAATTGAACATCCAGATCAATGAGCCCGGCCACGCCGCAAATGAAACCCTGAGCCTGACCGTCCCGCCAGACACCGCTCCCGGAGCTCGCTTCAAGATCGCCCGACCGGACGGCGGATTCCTGATCGTGCGCGTCAAGGTTCGACCTGATTTTCGCTTCAAAGCGCGCGGCTCCGATCTACGCTGTGATCTGAAAATCAATTCGCAGCGGGCGCAACGGGGCGGCACAGAGTCGCTTCGCACCGCCCGCGGGAATTTTCTGACCGTCCGTATCCCCGCCAACGTCGCGCGTGGTGAAATCATTCGCATCGCTGGCGAAGGTTTGCCGAAGTCACGGGGCGGACACGGCGACCTGCTCGTGCGCATCATCTACACGCCCGAGATTCGCATCCAACGAAAGCCACGCAGATTCGCGTGAAGCAACGGGGGAAGTTTCCCTCGCTGAAATCCCCTTCCCCACCCTGCCCAGATTCGTCATCCTGCGCGCATGGCGCTGCCTGCTGATTATCACATGCACAACCCGCTGTGTCGCCACGCGACCGGCACTCCGACGGAATACGCCGCGCAGGCTGTCAGCCTCGGCTTCACGGAAATTGGTTTCTCCGATCACTCGCCGATGCGCGAAGACAACTTCGACGACTGGCGCATGCGCAGCGACCAACTCGACGAATATGTGGCGCAGGTGCGGCAAGCGCAACGCGACCATCCGCAACTCACCATTCGCCTCGCGTTGGAGGTGGATTTCCTGCCCGACCGCGTGGATTGGGTCCGCGAGCTCGCCGCGCGTCATCCGTGGGATTACTTCATCGGCTCGGTCCATTACGTTTCCGGTGGCTGGGACATCGACAGCCCGTTCAAGCGTTCGCTCTGGGAGAAGTCCGACGTGGATGCAGTCTGGACGGAATATTTTGATCGGCTGACGCAGGCTGCGGCGTCCGGCCTGTTCGAAATCATCGGTCACGCCGACTTGCCGAAGAAATTCCGCTACCAGCCCAAGCGTGACATGATGCCGCTGGTCGCCACGTTTCTCGACGCCTGCAAATCGACGGACACCGCAATCGAACTCAACACCGCGGGTTTGCGGAAGGATTGCAAAGAGATCTACCCGAGCCGCGCGATCCTTGAACTGGCCCACGCCAAAGGCATCGCCATCACGTTTGGTTCAGATGCGCATGCCCCGGAAGAAGTGGGTGCAGATTTCGCCGCCGCTATCAAACTGGCGAAGACGGCAGGCTACTCGAACGCCCGACGGTTCAATCAGCGTCAGAAAGCTCCCGTGCCTTTACCGTGATCCCATTCGTCAGTTGAAGACCATGTTCCGACGCACGAATGTCGGCACGTCCAGGTCCTGACCGTGCAATACCGTCGGCTCGCTTTTCTCGAAACGTCCCTTGGAGATGATCTCCAGCGGCAGTTGCGCCTGACGCAGCTTGGCTGCCTTGCGCCCGCGCGTGGTGCGCTCCGCCAGTTTCTCCACTTCATCGGCGGACATCTCCGGCTTCGGCGCGACAAAGCGTGAGCGCGTCCGGCGCATAGCCTGACGTTCCAAGAATTCCGTGTCCAAGTGCAGCCCCGATTGTCCTGTAGCTTCCGACTTGGGACGAACGGCACGAACCGGCGCAGGCTCCTCCGGCAATGCCTCACCCCGGCGCGCAGCAACCAGAGTGATCTGCAGGTTCTCGCCCAATCCAGCGTCCTCCGACGCACCGACAAAGACCTTCGCTTCACCGCAACGGCTGTTCACCGCATCCATCACCTTGCCGACTTCCGCCATGGTGAGATTGGCGCCCGCAGAAATATTGACCAGGATCGCATTCGCACCACTCAACGCCTCGCCGCCTTCGAGCAACGGGTGCGCCAACAACTTTTCCGTAGCGACAGCAGCCCGTGATTCGCCGATCGCCTCCACGGAACCAAAGAACGCGTCTTGGTGCGAGTCGCGCAGCACCGCGCAAAGGTCAGGGAATTGCACATCCAACAAACCGCGCTGGGTCAGCATGCGCCAGAGCCCGGCAACTCCGTCCGCGATGCGCTCATTCGCGCCCCGCAACGTGTCCGCCACTGTCGTGCTTTCATCGACGAGCTTGAACACTTTCTGGTTGGGCCAGCATACGACGCCATCGGCGAATTCGCGCAAAGCATCCTGGGCACGACGGGCGGCGAGTTGGCGGCGCTTGCCTTCGAACTCGAACGGCATTGCCACAAAGCCGATGACCAACGCGCCGCATTCCTTGGCCGCCCGAGCAAGCACCGGAGCCGCGCCACTGCCCGCGCCGCCGCCAAGTCCGGCGAAGATGAAGACCACTTGCGCGCCTTCGCACCGGGACTTGATGCGCCCAAACATTTCCTCGGCAAGTTCGCGACCACGCGCGGGGTCGCCGCCCGTGCCCATGCCAGCGAACGCCTTCGACTCAAGATTGATCTTTTCCGGCGCCGTGCTGGCAGCCAACGAAGAAGCATCAGTGTTGATGGCGATGCAACTTGCGCCCGCGAATCCGCGGTCCACAACGCGATCGAGCATGTTGACGCCGGCGTTGCCGACGCCAAAGAACCGGACGGAAAGTGGGATGTTCGTGTTCATGTTCTTGTTCCTCGATTCAGCGGCGGAAGAATTGGGTGAGAGTGCTCTTGAAGGTCTCCGCGAGCGGATTGACCTGCTTGGGCTTGCGTTGCTGCAACGAGCCGAAGCGGACAAGGCCAATGGCAGTCGCAAATTCCGGATGATCCAACGCTGCCTTGATGCCATTGATGCAATTGGTGCGCCCGAGCGACACTTGCACGCCGAAGGTATCCGCCGCGAGATCTGCGATGTGCGGTATGCGTGCGCCACCGCCGCACAAAACCACCCCGCCGCCGAGGTAATTCAACAACCCCGCTTGATCGATATCGTCCGCGATGAGTTCGAACGTCTCCTCCAAACGCGCGCCCATGATCATCTGCAGCTGCTCAATGTTGAGCAATCGCTCAAAGCCCGAGGCGCTGGGCTTGAAGCTGACTTCGCGCCCGTGCGACGAAGGATCCACCACCGCCGTGCCGAGTTCGATCTTCAAGGACTCCGCACGGCCGAGCGGGACTTTCAAACCGAAAGCCAGATCGTTGGAAACATGGTCGCCACCAACCGCGATGGTCCCGGTGTGCTTGATGATCCCTTCGGCGTATACGACGTAGTTCGTCGTGCCGCCGCCCAGATCGATCACGAGCGTGCCCATCTCTTTCTGCTCATCGGTCAACACGGCCAGCGAAGCGGCAAGGCCATTGAACACGACGGCGTCCACTTCAAGTTGCAACGCCTTCACCGCGCGAACCGCGTTCTGGATGCGATTGGTGTTGCCGTGAACAACGTGCACGTCCACTTCCAACCGCGCACCCAGCATGCCGACGGGATTCGTCACACCCGATTGACCGTCCACGGTGAAATGCTGGCGGATCGCATGCAGAACAGAATTCTCAGCCGGCAGATTCACTGACTTGGCATTCTTCACGACATCGTCCACATCGTCCTGCGTGATCTCGCGGTCCGCTGAAACGACCGGATGCACACCGTGATTAGTGAAGCCGCGGAGGTGTCCGCCGGTGACGCCAAGATAAACGCTGCGGATCTCCACATCGGCCATGGTCTCAGCCTGGACGATGGCATCGCGCACACATTCCTCGACTGCCCCCGCATCAACAATCTCTCCCTTGCGCACACCACGCGCCGGCGCTTGACCGATGCCGATGATGTTGAGGGCGCCGTCGGCGTTCATGTCGCCGACCACGGCACAGATTTTCGACGTGCCGATCTCGAGCCCGACGATGATGGAAGAGGAATCAAACATTGCGTCTCCTGGTGGTTGCAGTGGTTCTGGCGGGCTTGGCGGTGCGTTTCGGCGGCGGCGTGTTCGGCTGCAAACTCGCATCTACAAACCGGACCGGGGTGTTGTTCGTTACCGCGAGATCCAGCGCCGCAATAGCCTTGTTGTAACGCAGGGCGTTGTCTTGAATCTCCCGCCAGCGCAGCAACTGCCGCTCAAAATCCTGCAAGTGAAATGTGATTTCCCCGCCCCGCCCCGTCGTCACCACCAGCGCTTCCGGCGCACTCACGTCCACCCGCTTGATGTCCGTGACCGCCGCCATGGAAGATTCGCCGAACGTCTGG
>JBEGQI010000078.1:0-3038 GCA_041181065.1 Verrucomicrobiota bacterium
CGATTCATCATTGTCCACGCAGATAACCGAGTGACCCACTTCCGCAAAGCAGGTGCCTGTGACCAGTCCGACGTAGCCGGTTCCGATGATAGTGATTTTCATGAGGGGAGTGAAAAACTACACGCCGTCTAAATTATTTCGCGGGGGCGGCTGATGGTGCGATGGCTGCACGGGGAGCTGAGGTTTCAGGAGCCTTAGGCTGCAGCTCTGGGTGCTTTTGCAGCAAGCCAAGGAGCCGCGTCTGCGCCTCCATACCAACGGCGCTGCGTGAGTCACGGGCGATGTCCATGTAGGAATCCCGGGCTAGTTCCAATTTGCCGTCGGCCTCATACAAACGACCCAGCGCGAGTTTGCCCGACGGGCGGGTGTTATCTTCGGCGTAACGGTCAACGACTTCCTTGTAAGCTGTGATCGCTTCAGCGGTCTTTCCTTGGGATTCGATGCACACAGCCAAACCGTATTTGGCCTGCGCGATCAAGGTGCTCTCAGGGTAATCAGAGATGAACCGGGCAAATGAAGCCTGTGCGTCAGAAACTTTGCCATCCACAAACTGCTGCGTAGCCGCAGCCAGCAACGCACGTGAACCAGCCTCGGTGCCGGCATGCGAATTGGCAACGCTCAACAATGAATTTGCGGAGACGTTGGTGCCCAGGTTCGCCATCAGCACGGACGAAAGCGCTTCCCCAGCGATGATTTGTCCCTCGGTTTTGCGCCAGTTGTAATACGAGACTCCTACGCCGACCAGAATGATGACGACGACCGCAGTGATAAGGTTCTTGCGATTCTTTTCCAACCAGCCAAGCACCGTGTAGATGTCCCCAGATTGTGTGTTCTCAGATTCCATAATTAGTGGCGCGCAGTTTTCGGTTCACAGCCACGATTCGCAAGACAGAAATCCACCAATCCAAAAAGAAAAACCCCGCCATTGGGCGGGGTTTTTCCGGGTCTGTAACCAGAATTATCGCTTGGCTCGGCGCTTGACGTTCAATTGTGCCAGCGAGTTCGCCAGCGCAGCATGAACCACCGCAGACTCTTCATCGCTCAATTTCTCAGCGAGTCGAGCCTCGGCGCGCTTGCGGGCTTCCTCGGCTTTCGCTTCGTCGATCTTGTCGGCGGTGATGGCCATGTCGGTCAGCACCGAGATGCCTTCGCCGGTGACTTCGACAAAACCTTCGCCCACGGCCAGGAAGACGTCCTGACCGCCACGGCGGACGGCGATCTCGCCGGGCACGATCTGCGTCATGAGCGGAACGTGCTGCGGGTAAATACCCATCTCACCTTCCGTGCCGGGCAGCGTCACCATCTCGACATCTTCCGAGAAGGTCACCGCCTCGGGCGTGACGATTTGAAGTTTGAGCGTGTTGGCCATTCGATTCAGCAGTTAGGAGTTCAACGGGCTTACGCTTCGTTGATCTCGTCGATGCTGCCCTTCATGTAGAAGTTCATTTCGTTCACGTCGTCGTGCTTGCCTTCGAGGATTTCCTTAAAGCCACGCACGGTCTCCGCGACTGGAACTTGCTTGCCGGGACGGCCCGTGAACACTTCGGCCACCGAGAACGGCTGGCTAAGGAAGCGCTGGATCTTACGCGCACGGAAGACCGTGAGCTTGTCCTCGGGCGAAAGCTCGTCCATGCCGAGAATGGCGATGATGTCCTGCAGATCCTTGTAGCGTTGGAGCACCTTCTGCACGCCGCGAGCGACGTTGTAATGCTCTTCGCCGACGAACTCGGGCGCCAGCGCACGGGAGTTGGACGCCAGCGGATCGACGGCGGGATAGATGCCCAACTCAGCGATCGAACGCTCGAGCACGATGGTCGCATCCAAGTGCGCGAACGTCGTGGCCGGCGCGGGGTCGGTCAAGTCGTCGGCAGGCACGTAAACGGCCTGGAAGGAGGTGATGGAACCCTTCTTCGTCGAGGTGATGCGTTCCTGCAAGTTACCCATTTCGGCGGCCAGCGTGGGCTGGTAACCGACGGCGCTCGGCGTGCGGCCGAGGAGCGCGGACACTTCGGAACCGGCTTGCGAGAAGCGGAAGATGTTATCGACGAACAGGAGCACGTCCTGATTCTTTTCGTCACGGAAATATTCCGTCACGGCGAGCGCGGACAGCGCCACGCGGAGACGCGCGCCGGGGGGCTCGTTCATCTGGCCGAAGACCAGTCCGATACGTGAACCGGGTTCGAGCTGCGGCATGCCGTTGGCACCGAGCACCGGATGATTCTTCGCATCCTTCTTCACCTTGATGACGTTGGCCTCGATCATTTCGTTGTAAAGATCGTTGCCTTCGCGCGTGCGCTCACCGACGCCCGCGAACATCGAGATACCGCCGTGCAGCTTCGCGATGTTGTTGATGAGCTCCATGATGACGACGGTCTTGCCTACGCCGGCACCACCGAACGCGCCGACCTTGCCACCCTTCAAGAAGGGGCAGATCAGGTCGATGACCTTAATGCCGGTCGCCAACACCTGCGGCGACGTGGACTGGTCCACGAGCGCGGGCGCACCACGGTGAATCGGATTAAATTTGTCGGCGCTGACGGGCCCCTGCTCGTCCACAGCCTGACCGGTCACGTCGAACACGCGACCCATGACGGCTTCGCCGACGGGCATCGCGATGGGCTTGCCGGTGTCGGTGATTTCCATGCCGCGCTTGAGACCTTCGGTGCTGCTCATGGCGACCGAGCGGACCCAGTTATCGCCGAGATGCTGCTGCGTCTCGAGCGTCAACTTGGTGGGCACACCGCCAGGCGGCGTGAAGTCCACCGTCAGGGCGTTGTAGATGGCCGGCAGCTGGCCCGTGAACTCGATGTCCACGACCGGGCCGATGATTTGAACGATTTTGCCTTTATTCATGGGCGCTTAAAAAGTTTTCCGTGTTGCGATCAACCCATCGCCATCTGGGCGGTGGTGATTTCCAAAAGTTCCTTCGTGATGTTGGCCTGACGCAGTTTGTTATATTCGAGCGTGAGGTCTTTGATGAGCTGCTTGGCGTTGTCGGTCGCGTTCTTCATCGCCACCATGCGCGAGCTTTGCTCGGA
>JBEGQI010000079.1:0-22781 GCA_041181065.1 Verrucomicrobiota bacterium
AACCACAACCTGCCCTGGATCACGCACGCCTCGGTGCAGAACGGTTCCGCGGTGGAAGATCCGATGCGGGCCGAGACCTATCGCAGCGTGTATCGCAAGCCGGTGGTGTTCGACGAAGTAAAATACGAGGGCAACATCCCGCGCCGCTGGGGCAACATTTCGGCGGAGGAACTCGTTTTCCGTTTCTGGAATGCAACCGTGGCGGGCACCTATTGCGGTCATGGCGAAACATATTTGAGCCCCGATGACGTGTTGTGGTGGTCGAAGGGCGGCGTATTGAAGGGCCAGAGCCCCGCACGTCTGGCGTTCTTGAAACAAGTCTTCGATGACGCGCCTGTTGCCGGAATCGATGCTGTGGACAAATGGCAGAGCGCCGAATATGGCGGCCACACGCCGGATTACTATTTGATCTATTTGGGCAAACAGACGCCGACGAACTGGGTGTTCAGTCTGCCACGCACGGCTCCGGACAAAACCAAGCGTCCGGCAGCGGGGATGAAATTCACCGCTGAAGTGCTGGATACCTGGAACATGACGGTGGCCCCAGTGCCGGGAACATTCACGTTGGCAAAAGAGCGCGACTACACGTTCTTCGATCAAGACAAGCGCAGCATCGAATTGCCCGGGAAGCCTTACATGGCCATCCGCCTCAAGCGGGTGAAAGAATGATCCTCGACTGCGAAGCAAATGGTATGAAACAAAAAACTCTGGCTTGGCTAGCTCTGTTGTTCGCGACGGTTGTGGTGACCGCCCAGGCCGAAACTGTTTCCATTGTCGTCCCGACTAACGCCACGCCGCGCGTGCAGTTTGGCGCGGAGAAAATTGCTGAGGCGCTCAAGGCGGTGAAGTTGGATGTGGCCGTAGTGCGGGGACAACCAAAGGCAGGACGAATAATCTTGCTGAATACAGTCCATCACCCCGAAATAGGTCGTGAAGGCTTCTTGGTTTCCCCTCCGTCCCGAGGCGGTCTTTTGAATTCGAATGTGCCCAGGACAGCCCAAGATGTTTTTATTTCAGGCGCTGATGACTCCGGGCTGCTCTATGGAAGTTTGGAACTGGCCCGGCGTATTCAAGCGCTGGGTGTGCTGTCAGAAGAGCAAACGTTCGCGGGCAAGCCCGCGATGACCCTGCGCGGCACCTGCGTCGCCATGCAGAAGACTTACATCCTGCCGGGGCGGAAGGTTTACGAATATCCTTACACGCCGGAATTGTTCCCGTGGTTCTACGACAAGCAGCTGTGGACGGAGTATCTGGATTTTCTCGTCGAGAACCGGATGAACACGCTTTACCTCTGGAACGGACATCCGTTCTCATCGCTGGTGAAGTTGAAGGATTATCCCGAAGCCGTCGAAGTGCCGGATGACATCTTCGCGCAGAACGTCGAGATGTTCCACTGGCTGACTGCCGAGTGCGACAAGCGCGGCATCTGGCTGGTGCAGATGTTCTACAACATCTTCCTGCCGAAACCGCTGGCGGAAAAGAACGGCGTTTCCACGCAGCTTTCCGCTGCCACGCCGCTGGCGGCGGATTACACGTGCAAATCCATCGCGGAATTCGTGAAGCAATATCCGAACGTCGGATTGATGGTGTGTTTGGGCGAGGCGTTGGCCGGCACGGAAAACCAGGTCTATTGGGCGACGAACACGATCCTGCCCGGCGTGCTCGACGGCATGAAAGCTGCCGGTCTCAAGGAGCAACCGCCCGTCGTCATCCGCACGCACGCGATGGACCCGGAGAAGATCATGCCCGCATGTTTTCAGGTCTATTCCAATCTGTTCACGGAGACGAAATACAGCGGCGAATCACTCACGACCTACGAGCCGCGTGGCAAAGTGCAGCAGACGCACCAGAACATGGCGAAGCTCGGGCCGCATCTGGTGAACGTCCACATCCTCTCCAATCTCGAACCGTTCCGTTACGGCGCGACGGAGTTCATCCGCAAATCCATGCTCGCGTCGCGCGATCGCTATGATGCAAGCGGGTTGCATCTGTATCCGTTGGCATATTGGAACTGGCCGTATTCCGCCGACCGCACCGAGACGCCACTCAAGCAATGGGACCGCGATTGGATGTGGTTCGAAGCGTGGGCGCGGTATGCGTGGAATCCTGACGTGACCGCCGATGAAGATCGCGCGTTCTGGGTCGACAAGCTCGAGAGCTTCTACGGTTGTGACGCGAACACCGCCGGCAAAATGCTGGATGCTTACAATGCGGCGGGTGAAGTCGCGCCGATGCTGATCCGCCGTTTTGGCATCACGGAAGGCAATCGTCAGACAATGGCGCTGGGCATCACGCTCGATCAACTGGTGAATCCCAAGCGTTACAACGCTGTGTCGGATTTGTGGGAATCGCTCGCGCCGCCCGGTGAGCGGTTGGATGAATATGTCCGCAAGGAATGGAACAAAGAAGCGCACGTCGGCGAGACGCCGGTTTCGGCCATCGCGGATTGTATGAATTTTTCCAGCAACGCCGTGGCTTTGGCGGAATCCGCCGCGGCGGGCGTGACGAAAAACCGGGATGAGTTCAATCGTTCGCTGACGGATTTTAAGGCGGTCCAACTCATCGCCAAAAATTATTCGGCCAAGACCAAGGCGGCGGAACTGGTGCTGCACTACAATTACAGCAAGGATGTCAGCGACATGGTCGCCGCCGAGCAGTCGATGGCGGACAGCGTGCAGGTGTTCCGACAACTCGCCGACCTGACGACGCCCGCGTATCGCTTCGTGAACTCCATGCAGACCGGGCATCGCAAGATTCCCTTCGGTGGCGCGGCAAACGGCGTTGGCACGAATTATCTCTGGTCGCAGGTGTTGCCGTTATATGAAAAAGAACTCGCGGAATTTCAGGCGCAAGTCGCGGCACTGAAAGATCCGTCCAAGCAAGTCGTTCAAGCCGTTGTGGCTTGGCCGTCTGCTCAGTTCAAACTCCTCAGCACGAATGCAGAAACGTATTCGGTGAAGCTGGGCGAACGTCCGTTTGCCGATCGGAAATACAAGATCACCGAACTCGCACCGGAAGTGAACGGTTTGACCGGCATCCGCTTCTCGCATGAAGCGGCGAAGAATCATCGTCATGTGCCGATTGAGTTTGAAGTCGCGGAACCAGTGCGCGTGTTGGTGGGTTATTTCCAGAGCGATCGCGCCATCTGGTTGCAGGTGCCGAATCTCGACTTCGCTTCCCACGCCGATGAGCGCGGCGGTGTCGATCCGGTGCTTCGCAATGCCGTGGCGATTGATGAATGCCCGAATGTGAATGTGCACGCCTTCCGCTACGAACCCGGTCGCTACAAGCTGGAGTTGATCGGCAAAGGCAGTTTCGTCGTGCTGGGCGTGGTGCCGCAGTCGGTGGAGTTGAAGAAGCGCGACGCCAAACTCGGTGTGAAGTGACGATCTTCCGGCAGCAGTTTTTGCATGCTCTTTTGCAAGATATTGCATGGTTTCGTCATAACGCATTTGGTGGGGCCTGTGGTATTCTTGGCTGATGTCCGCTGTCTCCAACCGCCTTTGTTGTCTGGTCGTTTTGCTTTCGCTTCTCGCTTCGCCACCTTGCCTGCGAGCCCAGCTCTTGAGCGTTGATATTAATGCGACGGCGCGTTCGGATAATACCTCGCCTGGTTTCTTGGCTTGGAATTTGGGCTCGGAACTCACCGGCACCAAGCAGAGCGGGGCGCATGCTTTCACCAACTACGATTACACACTCGATCCCGATACGGCGCTGCCCATCGCGACCAACATCAGTTTGATCGTGACCTGCACGGTCGCGATGGTGAATCCGCCGACGGCCAGTTCAACGGTTTACTTGAACGGCAAAAACGCCAATGGCGTTGGCTATTCTACCAGTTCTGATCCCAGTTCTGGATGGCGGCTGCCGATCGATGGCTGCACGGTGTGGTTGAAAGATGCGGTGTCTGATCAGCCTTACACCAACGGTGGCGTCTTCAGCCTGACGATCTCGAATTTGCCCGCCGGCGTGCACAGCATCACGACCTATCACAACGATCCCTACGGTCCCGCGGGTGCTACATGGCACAACGGCGTGACCAACATCAGCCGCTGCATCATCAGCGCGAACGGCGTGCCGATCTTTACGAACACACCGACGATCGTGGTGACGAATGACAGCAAATGCGGCTTCGCCTTTTTCTACATCACCAACAGCTACGACGGCCAGCCCGTGGTGCTCACCTTTGCCCCTGACCACAGCAGCATTCTGGACTTCGCGTTTTTGAATGGCTTCGAGATCGACCGTCCGAGTGCGCCCGGAACCACGGCGACCGCAGTGTTCCCGCACGTTGGCGATGAACACGCCTTCGCGAACAACGACGTGCCGAATCCGGGCGCGGCAAACGCAGGCTATCTGAATTTGCAGTGGGTGCCGGCCTCTTTTGCGATCTCGAACTACCTTTACTTTAGCACCAGCAGTAACGCGTTGGTCAATGCCACCACGGCTTCGCCGGAATTCAAGGCCAGCAGCGCAGCCGTGCCGGGCGCAACGAACAGCTACTTCGTCACCAACTTGAACAGTGCGCTGACCTATTACTGGCGCGTGGACCAGCTCAACATCGCCAATGGCGCGACCAATCTTGTGAAGGGTTACATCTGGCCGTTCCGCACGCGGCATCTGGCGTTCCCCGGTGCCGAGGGTTATGGCCGCTGGTCGCGCGGCGGGCGGGACGGTGTAGTGATTGAAGTCACCAACACCAATGACAGCGGGCCTGGCAGCTACCGCGCGGCGATCGAAGCCAGCGGGTCGCGCACCGTGGTGTTCCGCGTCTCCGGCTTGATCCGCCTGCAGTCGCCCTGTGTCATCGGCGATGGTTATCTGACTGTGGCCGGACAGACCGCGCCCGGCGACGGCATCTGCTTGGCGAACTATCGCGCGGGCATGAGCGGTTGCACCGACGTCACCATGCGTTTCATGCGATGCCGTCTGGGGGATGCGGCCAAGAAGGCGATGGATGGCATCGGCCTTGGCAACTCCAGCCACTCGATCATCGATCACACATCCATCAGTTGGACGATGGATGAAGGAACGAGTTCTCGTCAAAGCGGCGCCGTTGGTAGCGAGTCGGCCATGATCACTTTCCAGCGGAACATCGTTTCTGAGCCGTTGCAATATTCTTACCACTACGTCGGCCAGAGCATCACGAGCACGAACTACGGGCCGCACGCTTTTGCCGGTTCCATCAGCGGCGAGATCGGCAGCTACCACCACAACTTCATCGCGCATTCCACCGACCGTAATTGGTCGCTTGCCGGCGGGCTCGACAAGAGCGTGCACTACGCCGGGTCGCTCGATATCCGCAACAACGTCGTTTACAACTTCAAGGGACGCACCACCGACGGCGGGGTGGCGCGGTTGAATTACGTGAACAATTACTACAAGCCCGCCCCGACGAATTTCAACCAAGCTTGCTCCTGGTTGTTGCGCCTCGATACGATCAGCACGAATTGGGGCTTCCTCTATATTTACATGACGAACAACGTCTGGCAGGGCCGCAGCTACTACACGAACAACTGGATGGCCGGCTCCTTTGCCAACGGGCTGCCGTTGACGAATTTGGTTGTGACCAACGTGGAGATCTTCCCTTCTTACGTGGACACCCACACCGCCAGCAACGCCTTCAAAGTCGTATTGTCTGACTCCGGGTGCAACATGCAGTTTCAGGACGCCATCGATCGGCGTGTCATCGGCGAAGCCATTGATGGCACCACGCATTATCGCGGCACAAATGGCGATCCCTACATCATCAACGGTGTGCCCCAAGCCACGAGCGGCAGCAACTACATGGGCTTCATCGATTCGCAGAACGACGTGAAGGATTTCAGCAGCAATCCAGCCGCGACCAACTATTCGCCGAATGCGCCGTGGCCGCCGTATGCGACTTACGATGTGCCGACGGACACCGACCACGACGGCATGCCCGATTGGTGGGAGCGCATCAAAGGGTTCAACACCAATTCCGCATCCGGCGATTTCTCCGACAGCAACAATGACGCGGATGGCGATGGCTACACGGCGTTGGAGGATTATTTGAATTGGCTCGCATTGCCGCACTACAACTGCACCAACGGCGCACCGTTGAGCGTGGACTTAAATCAATACACGCGTGGGTTCACTAACTTCGGCCCGACCTATGCGGTTTTCGCCGCGGTGAATGGCACGGTGGGCTTGAGCGGGCGGACGGCGCTGTTCACGAACAGTCTCACGACCAATGCGCTCGGTAGTTTCAAATTCAAGGTGACTGACAACACGGGCTTCGCTTACACCAACACCGTCAACGTGCGCTTGATCCCGACCAACGCGGCCAATGCCGCGCCGGTGTTCACCTCCGCCGCCACTGATCGCACGATCAACGTCGGCGTGAACCTGCTCATCACGAACACGGCCACGGATTCGGGCGCGCTGACTTACAGCCTGTTGCCTGCCTACCCGACGAACGCCAGCATCGGGGCCTCGAGCGGTGTGCTCAACTGGCGCCCGCTGGTTACGCAAGCTGACTCGACGAATTTGTTCAAAGTCATGGTGGCTGACATCGGTTCGCCCAGCTTGAGCGCGACCCAATCCTTCAGCGTGTTCGTCAACGCGCTCACCGCACCGGCAGTCAGTGTTCCGCAGATAAGCGGTGGCTTGCTCAGTTTGAGCGTGACGGGACAGATCGGTCCTGATTACGCCATCCAAAGCTCCACGAACCTGCTGAACTGGGACACGTTGTGGGTTACGAATCCGTCAGCCACGTCCTTCAACTGGACTACGAACATTGGGACGCAGCCGTTGCAATTCTATCGTGTAAAGACAGGCCCGCCGTTGCCGTGATGAAACTACCTTCTAGGTTTGTTATTGGGTTAGTGATCGCGGGTGTCCTTCACGGCGCTGCTGCATATGGTGTGGACAGCCCCATCGGTTGGGTGGCGGTCAACGCGCTCGGGCAGAACAGCACGACGGGTGGCGGCAGCGGTGCGATCGTTCACGTATCCACGAAGCCTAGCTTCGTCACTTATGCCGGTTCGGCCACGCCCTACACGGTCATCATCGACAGCACGGCGGATAGTTCCTGGACCAATACGACCACGGTCAGCGTCAAAAGTCACAAGACGATCATCGGCGCGAATGCGGGCATCGTCTTCGACGGCTTCGGGCTCGATATCAACACGCAGACGAACGTCATCCTCCGCAATCTCACCATCAAGAACACCAACCCCGACGCCATCGCATTTCGCGCGAGCCATCACATCTGGATCGATCATTGTGATCTGTCGGCGTGCGCGGATGGTTTGCTCGACATCACCATCGGCTCGGATTACGCGACGGTTTCGTGGACGAAGTTCCACGATCACGACAAGGTCACGCTCGCGAATTCCGGCACGCAACATTTCGAAGACTTCGGCCGGAATCGAGTGACCTACCACCACAATTGGTTCGCCGACAGTGTCCAGCGCAACCCTCGCATCGGCTACGGCAAGGGGCATGTCTTCGATAACTACTACACCAACATCAGCCTTTACTGCGTCGGTTTCCACACCGGCGCGAGTGTGCTGGTGGAGAGCAATTACTTCCTCAGCTCCGCCAATCCGTTGCAACAGTCTTACTCGACCAACTCCTGGGAAGCGGCGTATGCGGACGCGCGGAGCATCGGCAATTTGTTCGTCTCCTGCTCTGGCACTACGAACGGCACCGGCACGTCGTTCGACCCCGAGACGTTTTACAGTTACAAGTTCGCCACCGATCCGACGGCGAATGTTTCCGCTGTCGTGCGCGCGACGGCTGGTCCGCTGGTGACGGGTGCGACGAACCTGATTTGCCCCACGCCCGGCAGCGGCGCAATCGATGTGTTGGCTGAAGCTGGCGATCTCGTGTGGACGGATCTGGAAGGCGTGACGTCGTGGGATGTTTATTTCGGGACGACCAGTTCGCCGGTCTTTCAGGCGAACACACTCACGCGGACGTTCAATCCCGGCACGCTCGCTGCAAACACGGATTATTACTGGAAGGTCGTCGCAAATCGCGCGAGCGGCAACATCACGAGCGAAGTCTGGCGCTTCCGCACTGCACCGACGAATGCCGCGAAGCCATTCCCGGCGAATGGTGAACTGCATGCGCCGCTCCGCGTGCCGGAGGTTTACACCAGTTGCAAGCCGCTTGAGCTGTTGTGGACGCCCGGCCTTGGCGCGGTCAGCAACCGGGTTTACCTCGGCACGAATGCCTCGCTGACGGCCGGGGACTTTGTCGGTGCGGTGACGTCGCCGGTTTTCGCGCCCGGCCCGCTCAAATACGGTCGCACCTACTACTGGCGCGTGGACACCGTGAAAAGCAACGGCACGGTCGTGGCTGGGGCGACGTGGAATTTTAAATCGGACATCACGTATTCCGGTGCGGGCAAAACCGAGGCGGAGAATATGGTGCGCAGCAGCGGCACCTATTATCTGGAGAACGACACCGGTTGGTTCCCGGCGTCCGGCGGTTGGACCGTGCGGCTCGAAGACGGCCCAGGGACCTTGAGCAGCGTGTGGTCCAGTTCGAATTCCATCTGCAACGTGAAGATTGCCTACTTCGACGAGAGCGATGGCACGGGCTGGTTCGGTTTCTACGTCAACGAAACGAAGGTTGGCGAATGGTTTGCGTCAGCGAACGACGACAAGTTGCACACCAATGTCCTGGCCAACGTTCCCATCAACAACGGCGACGAACTGCGCATCGCCG
The DNA here is from genome assembly GCA_041181065.1 of Verrucomicrobiota bacterium. GTDB lineage: Bacteria > Verrucomicrobiota > Verrucomicrobiia > Limisphaerales > DSYF01 > DSYF01. The sequence goes on from JBEGQI010000079.1 coordinate 8,701, forward strand.
CTTACAGCAACCTCGGCGAACTGAATCGCACCGATGCGATGGAGGTGGAGGTGTTGGCGGGCGGACCGCAGCCGCCGACCGCGCCCGCTGGCTTGGTCGCGACGCCGGGCGATTCCCAAGTCTGGCTGAGTTGGGCGGCTTCATCGGGCGCGACGGGCTACATCCTTAAGCGTTCCACCACGAACGGCGGGCCTTACGCCAGCATCGTGACCAACTCGAGCCCGAGTTACGTGAACGTTGGTTTGAACAACGGGACGACCTATTACTACGTCGTGTCCGCCACGAACAACGCCGGTCAGAGCGCGAACTCCGCTCAAGCCAGTGTCACGCCGTTGTCGGGGACGAACTCCGGATTGTTCGCATACGAAGGCTTCACTTATCCCGCGGGCACGAGCATCGGTGGTAAGAGCGGCGGGATTGGCTGGGCCACAAACTGGCAGACGTTCACGGCTGCCAACATCGCGACGAACACGGCCAACGGTTTGAACTACGGCACACTGACCACGAGCGGCGGCGCGTTGCAGGTCGGCTATCCGCAACCGGGCGTGCCCTTCGACAACACCACCGCCACACCGGAACGCGTGTTGCCCGCGACCTTGGGAACGCTGGCTTCGACCAATGCCGGCACGCTCTGGATCAGTTTCCTGATGTATAACCCGATGTATCCGACGCCCACCGGAAAATATTATCGCCAGTCGAACTTGGGCTTCTTCAGCGGCGCGTCCGGCACGAACGCGGGCGGCAGCGAAGTGGCCGCCATCGGTTCGCCGAATACGAGCGCCACGGTGACGACCAACTTCGCCGCGTGGGGCGGAACCGTTCTGGGCGCTGCGCCCGTCATGTCCACCGTGCCGTCCTTCAGCACGAACGTGCAATTGGTCGTGCTCAAGCTGCTCGTGGATAACTCGACCGCCGTGGACACTTGCTATGCGTGGTTCAACTTGAATCCGTCCACGCTGGGCAACAACACCAACACCCCCAACGTCCTTGCCGCCGACCTCTCCTTCAATGGCGCCAATCTTTCCGCCGTGAACGCGCTACGATTCCAGGCGGGCAATTTCAATTCCAGCGGGACGAATGCCTTTTACACCGCCGACGAACTTCGCCTCGGCGCTTCGTTCGCCGATGTGACGCCGGCAATCATCCTCCCGCCCGCGCAGCCGCCGATACTCGGGATCCGCAACCAAAGCGGCGCGTTGTTCCTCGAACTCACCGGCGAGAGTGGTCGCAGTCTGACCGTGCAGAGCAAAACGAATCTCTCCGATGCGTGGCTCATTTGGACCAACCTCACCAGCAGCGGCGCGATGCAACTCCTGCCCTTGCCGCTGGATTCGACGCCGCGCTTCTTCCGTTCGTTTGCGCAGTAGGCGAATGGCTACTTTTTCGGCGTGGACTTCCGTTTTAAATCGGGCGTCGCGTTCGGATCAATGAAGACGTTGGCGTCAGGTCGCTCGGCTGTGCCGCCGATGTTGACGGCGCGGATGGCGATGCCAGGTTTGCCCGGCAATTTCACCGAGCGGCCCTGCGCATCCACGAAGTAATAATTATCTTTCTTCTTGGTGACGAACTCGCCCGCGGGAATAATCGTCATATCCCAGACGTCGATGACATCCACTTTGAACTTCATGCCGTCGGTGACGCCGCGTTTGTAGAGCTGGAACACCCAGTTCGTCGGCGTCGAACGACCGAAGTAGGTGAGATAGTATTCGCCCGGCTTGCCAACCGTGTCGGGATCGTTCCATTTATCGATGGGGTCCAAACCATCAGCCGGACCTGCTTCCAAAATCTTTCGCAGAAACGCCAGTCGCGGTGTGCTCGTGCCGAGAATTTTTCCGCCGAAGGAAGTCCAGGTGTCTTCGTCGAGCGTGTTGAAGTAATCGCCGTGGCCGACGTAAGTGCCGCCCACCGTGCCGCACCAGAACCGATGCACCATGTCGAAGCCGGTCAGATCGGCCCAGCGAAACTTTGCGTCGCCCTCGTATTTCACTTCGTCATAGACCACCGGCTTGCGCCACGCGTCGCGATAGATCTCCGCGCTGTTGGGCGTTTCTACTGCAGTGCCGTTTTGCATGCTGACGTGGGTGATCCACGGTTTGTTGTGGTCGAAGATGAGCGTGCCGTTGTGGATGGAGCGCAGGTGATTGAACGGATCGCACTGTTGCACGAGCGAGCCGAGCCGGTCCCAGTCCGCCTCGGTCTTGGTGCGCACGAAATCGTATTCGTTGGCGAGCGACCACCAGATGTTCCGGTAAGCGCCGAAACGAGCGACGACGTAGCGCACATACAATTCGTCCTGTGCGGCGGTCATCCGCTCGAAGCCGAATTTGCCGTAGGGATTGAACAGGATCACGTCCGCCTCGATGCCGAGCTCGCGGAGTTGGGCGATGCGCTTCTCATAGTGGCGGAAGAACTCCGGGTTGAAGCGCGTGAAGTCCCAGTCGTGCGGCGGCTGGCCGACGTAAGGCCAGCGCGATGGCGCGAACTCCTTGCGATAGGGCGTCGGCTGCTGCGTGATGAGCATACGCGCCTTGTTGAACGGCGAGGCGGCCAGCGTGCGCAGGGTTTCTTCCTGCAACTCCTCCGGCGTGTCCATCCAGTTGTAGATGGTCGTGCCGATCTGCTTGAATGGCGTGCCGTCGGCGTAGGCGAAGTGGTAGGTGTTGTGCACGCGCACCGGGCCGTGGTTGTTCTTGCCGGGGGCGGTGACAGAAAAATCTCCGGTTTTGTTGCTCAGTTCCCAGCGATTGGCCTTTGTCTCATAACGCCAGTTGCCTTGCGAGTCCGGCATGAAGCGGATGCGATAGACGCCGTCGCCATCGTAAAAGCCCGGCGCCTCCACTTTCTTCGCGCCATTGTCGAACACGGCGGCGAAGCGCACGTCCACGAACGGATTGCCGTTGGTCGGCCCTTTCAGCTCAATTTCGTAGATGCCCCATTGCTCGGTGGTGTTCACGGCGGCAACTATCCGGGTCGCAATCAATCCCAAGGTCAGCCCGAAAAGCATATGGTCTCGCATAGAGGAATCAGATGTTGCTTTCGAACGTGTAGCTTCCCGACGTTGCTTCGCACACCAAGAAGTTTGCATTGCGGCCGATCACGCGGAGGCCAGATGATCGCTCCGTCGGCTTTCCGCCTTCGCTCACCGCTGCATGCAGCACGCTCGGCACAACCACTGTGGCAGACGTGTTCGCCGGCACGCGGATGTTCCACGTCAGCTTGTCGCCGCTGCGCTTCCAATCGCTCACGATCTCCCCGTGCATCGTGCGATAGCTGCCGCGGGCAAAATCTAATCCTTCGCCGAGGAACGGCCGGAGGACGAACTTCTGGAAGCCGGGCATCTCCGGGTCGAGTTCAATGCCCGCCACGTGCCGGAACAGCCATTCGCCAACCGAGCCGAGCGAGTAATGGTTGAACGAGTTCATGTGCGGATTGAAAAATCCGTCCTCATGCGTCCAGCCGTTCCAACGTTCCCAGATTGTCGTCGCGCCGTGTTTCACCGGATACAGCCATGACGGATAATCGTCACGCAGCAGCAGCCGATACGCAACATCCGCGCGACCGGCGAGCGTGAGCTGCGGGTTCAAATGGCTGATGCCGATGAAGCCTGTGCTGAGATGCCAGTCGAGTGCCTTGATGTTCTCGACGAGATGTTGCAACGCCGCGGCGCGCAGGTTTTGCGGCAACAGATCAAATGCCAAGGCCAGCAAGTATCCGGTCTGCGTGTCGGTGGTGATGCGACCGTTAGGTTCGACCCATTCCTTCTGGAACGCGGCGCGCACGTGTTCGAACATCTTTTGGAAGCGCTTCGCGTCTTCATCGCGGCCGAGTTCGCGCGCGATGCGGGCGAGCTTGGTGCAATCGTCCGCCCAATACGCCGTCGCCAGCAGATTCTTCATGGGCGAATGCGTGCCGAACGACGTGTCGCTCGGGATGCACAGCCAGTCGCCGTAATTGTTCGCGAGCAGGTTCAAGCGCAGGCCGTTGGGATTGTGTTTCGCGATCCAATCCACCCATTTCACCATCGCGCCGTAATGCCGCTCCAAAATCCGCCGGTCGCCATACACGCGCCACATCGTGTAAGGAATGATGACGCCCGCATCCGCCCAACCGGCCGAGCCGCCGAGGTTGCCAAGGCCGATGAAATTTTCGCCCTCGCGCAAACGCGGCGCAGTATCGGGAAAAATGCCTTCCGGCGTCTGCGCGTCTTCCACGTCGATCATCCACTTGGTGAAGAACGCCGCGACGTCCATGTTGTAGCTCGCCGTGCGCGAGAAAACCTGCGCGTCGCCCATCCAACCGAGACGTTCGTCGCGCTGCGGACAATCCGTCGGCACGGAAAGGAAATTATCCTTCTGTCCCCAAACGCCATTGAGCCAGAGCCGGTTCACGTCGGCGTTGGAGCATTCAAACTTGCCCGTGTCCGGCGTGGCGGACCGCACCACGCAACCGGTGAGCGTGTCCTTGCCTGGGTGATAAGGCAGGCCTGTCAGTTCGACATATTGAAAGCCATGAAACGTGAAGTGCGGCTCGTAGATTTCCTCGCCGCTGCCTTTGCAGATGTAAATGTCCGTGGATTTGGCGCGGCGTAGGTTTTCGGTGTAGAGCGTGCCATCGGGACTGAGGCGTTCGCCCTGACGAATCGTGATGCGCGTGCCCGCCGGAGCGTTCACTTTCAACCTCACCCAACCGGCGATGTTCTGCCCAAGGTCAAAAATGAAAACGCCCGGCTGGATTTCATTCACCGAGAGTGGCGTAAACTGCTCAACGACGCGAACCGGCTCAGCGCGCTGCGCTACGAGCGGAACAGTTGGTGCGGCAACTTCACGTGCAGGCAGCCAATTTGTTTCCGCTTTTGCCGGCGAGTCCCACCCGCCGCGTTCCCGCCGCGCGTCATAGGTTTCGCCCATCATGAAATCGGAGAACAGAATCGGCCCGGTGTTGCACGTCCACGAACCATCGGTGTTCACCGTGATGCGTTGTCCATCCGTAAGCTCCACCTCAAGCTGCGCCATCAGGCTGTTTTCCAACGACCCGTAACGCGCGCGGGTTTCCTGCCAGCCGACATACCCGCTCCACCAACCATCGCCCAGCGTCGCGCCGAGCGCATTCCGACCGGGCTTCAGCAATGCCGTTACATCGTAAGCGCGATAGTGGATGCGCTTGTCGTAATCCGTCCATTCCGGCGCGAAGATATCCTCGCCGATTCGCTGGCCGTTGGCGCGCAACTCGAAGATGCCGCGCGCCGTCGCGTAAATCTTGGCGCGCTTGATCGGCCCGGGAATCTCGAACTCTTTGCGAAACAACCCTGGCGTGCCGCAGTCGATGAGCGTCGGCGCGATGGCTTCCTTGTCACGCTTGATGATCTCCGTATCAGCCGCAATCCACTTCGCGGACCAATCCGATTTCTCCAGCAAACCCATCGTCCACAGCGCGGGCGGCGACTTGGTCGCTTTGCCGGTTTCATCCCACACTTCGACCTGCCAGTGACAAACCTCACGCGAGGCCAGCGGCTTTCCGGCGTAAACGACGTGCGTGGTTTGATTGCTCTCCACCCGACCACTGTCCCAACGGTCCGCTTCGCCCGCCGCGAGCTTTTCTACCGAGCTGGCGACACAAATGCGGTAAGCAATCTGTTTTGCACCGCGACGGCTGGACTCGATGGCCCAGCTCAGGCGGGGAGAGCGCTCGTCAATCCCCAGTGGATTGACGAGATACTCGCAGCGGAGTTGAGTGAGGCGAACTTGCTCGGCTGAATCCGCCGCGCTCATATGCCCGCGCGTTCGCTTTCGATCTGCTCGAGTGATTTGCCGGAGGTGTTAGGCATCCAGAAGAAGCCTACCACGCCGCTGACGACCAGGAAGGCGGTCAGCATGAACGCGAGCGCTTTGAAGTTTGGGTTCTGTTGGTCGATCAACGTCGGAGCAATGAAGCTCCAAATGCCCAACAGCGTGCGGGCGACGCCGAACGTGATGCCTTGTGCCGTGCCGCGGTGCATGGTCGGAAACATCTCCTGACTGAAGACTTTGTAGAACGCTTCGCCGGCGAGTGCTGCGCCGACACCATACATGATGGTGTTCGTGAAAACCGTGGGCACGGTGTAGGGAACGAACATCAACATGCCCCAAGCGGTGATCTGCAGGATCGCGCCAATGCCCCAAAGCCATTTACGCGCGCTGAAACTCCGGTCTGAGAACGGCATGAAGATGAAGACTGTGCCGAGCATCGTGCAGAGGAACGAGAGACTGGCCATGCCTGTGCCCACGACTTGTTTCGTGGTTTCACTGGCTTCCTTGCCACCGAGGAGCACGTGATTGAAGTAAGCTCCGAACGCGCCATTCGTGCCGGCGGTCAGATTCCAGAAAAGGTAGATCGTGCCGGTCCAGACCATCGCGCGGACGTTCGCCGGGCTGAACAACGCCTTGACCTGTTCCTTGCCAACGGAAGCAGCCGCTTTCCAACGGGCCGATTCGGCCAGACCACGACGCAGCGCCCAAGTAATCAAGGCCACGACGAGGAGATGGAAGAAAAGAATACGTTCGCCGAGAATGCTGATGCCGGTCTTCTGCACCGTCTCGGGAGTATCCAGCGGGGCAACGGCCATGGCCAGCCAGAGCACCACAGACGGCCCGAGACACCACGCGACCTGCGTGAAACCCAGCAGCTTGCCACGTGCCTTGGCCGGAGCGAATTCACCGACGAGCGCCAACGACGTGGGAACGTCCGCGCCGACCGCCACGCCGACGATGAAAGTGCCGATCAACAGCATCGGCAAATTGACCGCGCAGGCGATGCACAGGATGCCGGCCGCATAGACCAGCAGATCCCATTGATAGATGCGCTTGCGCCCAAGCTTGTCGCCCAAAAATCCGCCGATGAATGCGCCGATGGCGCAACCGATGGCGTTCGGGCCGATGGCTTGAATCGTCCCAACCATCCCGTTGGAGAACCCGAATTGTTTCTGAAAGGCCGCGAGGCTCGCGCCCAACGCCACGATCGAGCCGGCATCGAGATACGAGGCCATGCCCGCGAGCGCGGACCATTTCCATTGCTGCTTTGTTACTGCGGAATCGTTTTCAGTGTTCGGATTCATGGTGCGATTAGTGGCTTTGTTCTCGTCTGATAAAAGTGTGACTTCGATACGTTGCTAACGCCGTCCCGACGCAGGCAAACAAAATTGCTGCCCAAAACTGGCTACAAGTTCACGGATCGGCGGGAGTCTAGTAAACCCCTCCGCGGAAGCCAATAGACTACTCGCCGCTGAGAATGGCTTTTTGCCTCGGCTTTTGTGCAGATATGACTGCCGGTGAACGCGCTGCTTTGTGAAGCTTTTCGTGTGTTTAGTGTATTTTGTGGTTTGGTCTTTTAGTTAATACTCACCCCATGATTAACACTGCTCCCTCGCTCGGCGTCATCTACGGCAACCGTGATTTCTTTCCCGACGCGCTCGTCACCGAAGCGCGGGCGGACATCGCCAAACTTTTTAGCCAGCTTGGCATCAAAGCCATCCAGCTTGGGGAATCCGATTCCAAGCTCGGCGGCGTCGAATCGCACAGCGACGCCCGCAAGTGCGCGGAGCTGTTCAAGAAGCACGCCGATGAAATTGACGGCGTGCTCGTCTGCCTGCCGAACTTCGGCGACGAAAAAGGCGTGGCCGACACGCTCAAGCTCGCCGGCCTCAATGTGCCTGTGCTGATCCAAGGTTATCCCGACGATCCGAACCAGCTTATGCCTTCGCGCCGCCGCGATTCCTTCTGCGGCAAAATTTCCGTCTGCAACAACCTCGTGCAGGCCGGCATCAAGTTTTCGCTCACCAGCAAACACGTTTCGCATCCCACGTCCGACAGTTTCAAGTGCGACCTGCAAAAGTTCCTCGGCGTCTGCCGCGTTGTGAACGGCCTTCGCGGTGTCCGCCTCGGCGCAGTTGGCGCGCGACCCGGTGCGTTCAACACGGTTCGCTACTCGGAAAAGATTCTCGAACGCCACGGCATCAGCGTCACCACGGTGGACTTGTCCGAGATCATCGGCGCAGCCAACAAATTGGACGCCTCCGCCCCATCCGTCGTAGCCAAGCTCAAGGAAATCACCGGCTACGCCCCCGCGCCCGGCGTGCCCAACGACAAGCTCGTGCAGATGGCCAAGATGGGCGTGGTGCTCACCGATTGGATGAACGCCAATCACCTCGACGCCACCGCCATCCAATGCTGGACCTCCGTGCAGGCGAACTTCGGCTGCAACGTCTGCACGCTCATGAGCATGATGAGCGAGAAGTTCATGCCCAGCGCCTGCGAAGTGGACGTCACCGGCGTGCTCACCATGTATGCCATGCAACTCGCCGGCGGCACGCCCGCCGCGCTCGTGGACTGGAACAACAACTACGCGGACGACGACGACAAATGCGTCCTCTTCCATTGCGGCAACTGGGCGAAATCCTTCCTGCCCGACATCAAGATATCCAACGCGCCGATCCTCGGCAGCATTCTCGGCGTGGAAAACACCTACGGCGCGCTCGACGGACGCACGCCCGCCGGCCCGCTGACCTACGGCCGCATCACCACCGCCGATGCCGAGGGCAAAATCCGCTGCTATGTCGGCGAAGGCGAACTCACGAACGACCAGCTCGACACCTTCGGCAACCGCGCCGTGGCCAAAGTGCCGAACCTGCAAAAAGTCCTGCGCCACGTCTGCGAAAAAGGTTTTGAACATCACGTCGTCATGACGCAATCCCACTCGGCGGAAATCCTGGCCGAGGCGTTTGGGAATTATTTCGGGTGGGAAGTGCAGCATCACGCCACAAATGCGAAGTAACCGCGAAATACGCCAACCACGCGAAAGGAATTGGTTGAAAACAGTTCGCGTATTTCGCGTGGTTCGCGGTTGAAAATATTTTCTTTCATGACTGACAAAGAACTCCAACTCAAAGCCTGTGCGCTGCGCCGCGCGATGTTGCGCCTGATCTTCAACGCCGGCGCGGGCCACACCGGCGGCGGGTTGTCCTGCCTGGACATCCTGAACGTCCTCTACAACCGCGTGCTCAACGTCTCGCCGCAGACGTTCACCAGCCCGACGCGCGACCGTTACGTGCAGAGCAAGGGCCATTGCGTCGAAGCGCTCTACGCCGTGCTCGCCGACCGCGGATTTTTCCCGGCGGCGGATCTCGACACCGTCTGCCATTATCAATCGCACTACGTCGGCCATCCCACGCGGCACATTCCCGGCGTGGAGATGAACACCGGCGCGCTTGGTCACGGCCTGCCCATCTGCATCGGCATGGCGCTCGCCGCGAAGATGGATTCCGCTAAGTATCGCGTCTTCACCCTGCTCGGCGACGGCGAACTCGCCGAAGGTTCGAACTGGGAAGCCGGCCTCGCCGCCGCGCATTACAAGTTGGATAACCTCGTCGCCATCCTCGATCACAATACGCTCCAGATCACCGGCCACACGCGCGACGTGATGAGCAACGAACCGCTCGACGAGAAGTGGCGCGCGTTCGGCTGGGAAGTTCGCAGCGTGAACGGCCACGATTACGCCGCCCTGACCAAAGCCCTCACTGAACCGTCGCCAGGCAAACCGGTCTTCGTCATCGCCAACACCGTGAAAGGCAAAGGCGTCAGTTTCATGGAAAACGTCGCCAAATGGCATCACGGCGTGCCGAGCGAAGCGGAATTGGCGTCTGCGTTGGCAGAACTGGACGCAGCGGAGAAACGTTTGCTGTCTGTTGCCTAAACCTTTTGAGACTTTCCACCCATGTTTAAATTCTTTTTGGCACTCGCTTTAGTGGGCCTGCTGTTCATTGGCGTGCCTGCGGTGGCGTTGTTTCATTTCTGGGGATGGAAAGGTCTGCTCGCGCTTCCGATCGTCCTCTTTGTGCTGTTCCGGATTGTGATGCGCGCGCTTAAGGTCGTGTTGAAGCCGTTCGCCAAGCAACTGGGTCTTAGTCTCTTGTTGCCCACGTCGCATGTCCTTGAAAAGGCAACCATGACGGTGCGTTCGCTTGCGCCCGCGCCCATGCCAGCGCCGGACGGAGACGAAGGAGATGCGGCCGAACCCAGGCACTACTACGACGTCGAAGTCATCATCGCGCCGCAAGAGGCCGACCCGAAGGAAGTCGGCTCGAACGAATTTTGGAAGCCCGCCGAAATCGTTCTCACATCAACGCAGATCAGCAGCGTGGAAGAACTCCGAGACCTGCAAGTTGGTTTTCCGGATCAAGTTCTGATTCGGAAGGGAGCCAGATTCGTGCCGGACGATTCGGGCGAGCATTCGGGCCAAGCCCATTTGAAAATCACCTTCGCCGTGAAGCCGGGCACATCAACGGCATGGGTTTGCTACTACGGCGAGACTATTGGAAGCTTCGAACTGCCACCGTGGAACCTTCGGGACGCACCTTTGCGTCCGCGATCTGGAGCGCGCACCGAGCGATCCCGCAACGAGTCCGCCACGAAATCTCCGGCGCGGCTCGCTGCCGAGAAGCAGGCGCGGCGAGGTGACGGCTTCCAGAACGGCTCGGGCAAGCCGGAGCCGGAACTGAAGCTGTATCAACCTCCGGACGAAAACCTGGATGATGATGTGGATGCCGATGCTCCAATGAACGAAGTGGACGCTGCCCTGGACCGGGTGGATGAACGCCGCATGGCGGCACTGCCGCTTGGGGAAAGCCGTTTCGGCGGCGTCCCCGATCTTCCTCCGGGGATTGCATGGCCGGTGTTCCAGGGGAAAAAGCTTCCGCTGCTGGCGCAGATTGATCTCTCCGCACTTCCGAAAAGCGCCCTGCCATCCGACGGCTGGCTGTATGCCTTCGGCCTCTGCGACAACGAGCACACTCCGCTGCCCGTGCAAGTCATCCACCATCAAGGCCCGCGGACAGAACTCGTTCGTGCTGCGCGCCCCGGCGAGCGCGAACTTTGGAAGGACTGGACGGGTAACCGCATCTACAGCGTCGTTCCGCTGAAGTCCTCGCAAGAAGAGGGCTGGGACGATTGCGGCCATTTGCTTGGGGAAATCGAAGAGGAAGGGGAAAACGCAGCCGCTGTGGCCGATGCGCAGGACTGCTCCGGCGACGACTGGATTACGTTGATGATCATTCCATCGGTCGGATCAATGATGTGGAGCGACTGCGGACTATTTCACGTCGCGATTCGCCGCAGCGATCTGGCCAGAAACGATTTCAGCAAGGTTTGCGCAGACCTCTCCTGCGTGGGCTGAACTATTTATGAGCGCACCCGCACCCTCCATGTTCACGCCCGCGGCCAAAGCCACGGCGGAAAAGCTCGGCCTAAAAATGGGCCGCGCCAACCTCGAAGAGTTCGCCGCCACGCTGGAAGAACTCGCCAAGGCGAATCCGAACATCATCGCCGTCACCAGCGACTCGCGTGGCTCAGGCAAGCTCGCCCCGTTCGGCAAGGCTTTGCCCAAGCAGATCGTCGAAGTCGGCATTGCGGAACAAAATCTCGTCGGCATCACCGCCGGCCTGGCCGCGTGCGGCAAGAAAGCGTTCGGCGTGTCGCCGAGCTGCTTCCTCACCGCTCGTTCGCTGGAGCAGATCAAGAACGACGTCTGTTACTCGGACGTCCCCGCCGTGCTCGTCGGCATCAGCTCCGGCACGAGCTACGGCGCGCTGGGCACGACGCATCATTCGCTGCACGACCTCGCTGTCCTGCGGGCGATCAACAACCTCAGCATCATCGTTCCCGCGGACAATTTTGAGTCGCGCCAAGCCATTCTAGCCGCCTCCAAGGCGACGAAGCCAGTGTTCGTCCGCTTCGGCAAAGCCGCGATGTTCAACCTGCACAAGCCGGAGACGCAGTTTGCAGTCGGCAAAGCCATCACGCTGCGCGAAGGCAACGACCTCGCCTTCCTTGCGAATGGCGAAACGGTCGTTCACGCCGTTCTTGCCGCCGCACACCTTGCCGAACGCGGCATCCAATCCCGCGTGTTATCCGTCCACTCCGTGAAGCCACTGGACACCGAAGCCATTCTCAAAGCCGGTCGCGAATGCAAAGCGATCGTCACGGTGGAAGAACACATGGTGCACGGCGGCCTTGGCGAAGCGGTAGCGTCAACGCTGCTGCAAGCCGGTGTTGCCAAACCGTTCCGAATCGTCGGCATTCCTGATGAAGAAACTGTGCCCGGCGCGCAGGCGGATATCTTCCGCCACTACGGCATCAGCATGGAAGGCTTGAGTGAAACAGCGCTGAAGCTGTTGAAGTGACATGATCCTCGCCATCGACCAATCCACTTCTGCGACGAAAGCCGTGCTGTTCGACACGCGCGGCAAAGTGCTGGACAAAGCTTCCCGCAATCATCGGCAGATTTATCCGCAGCCGGGTTGGGTGGAGCACGACGCCAATGAGATCTGGAAGAATGTCGTCGCCGTGGTTGGTGAGATCGCCAAACGCAACCGCACCAAACTTTCCAAGCTCGCTGCCCTGAGCATCACGAATCAGCGCGAGACTGTGCTGGTGTTCGACCGCAAGACGGGCAAGCCGTTGCATAACGCGCTCGTCTGGCAAGATCGCCGCGGCGATGACATCTGCGGTGCGCTGACCAAACAAAGTAACGGCCCGAGTGTGCTCAAGAAGACCGGGCTGAAGATCGATACCTACTTCTCAGCTTCAAAGCTTCGCTGGCTGGTGGAGAACAAGCCTGCCCTCGCTGCAAAGCTCAAGAGTGGTGACGCCGTTATCGGCACGATCGACGCCTATCTCATCCACCGGCTAACGAATGGAAAAGTTTTTGCCACCGACTTCACCAACGCCAGCCGCACGCTGTTGTTCGACATCGGCAAACTGAAGTGGGATGCCGAGCTGTGCAAGCTGTTCAAAGTTCCCACCAGCGGCTTACCCGAAGTCCGCGAAAGCGCAGCAAACTACGGCGAGACCAACGTCAACGGCTTGCTGTCCAAGACTGTTCCCATCGTTGGCGTGATGGGCGATTCACAGGCATCACTGTTCGCACAGCGCTGCTATGAACCCGGCACAGCGAAAGCCACGTTCGGCACAGGCACAAGCGTGTTGCTCAATATCGGCGACAAACTGCGCGTTTCCGAGTATGGCGCGGTCACCGCGCTCGCGTGGGTCTGGCAGGGCAAGCCGACTTACGCGTTTGAGGGGCTCATCAATTTCTCCGCCGCGACGATTGAGTGGCTCAAGAACCAACTTGGCCTCATCCAAAGCTCGGCCGAAGTTGAGAAGTTGGCGTTAAGCGTGAAAGATAACGGCGGCGTGTATCTCGTGCCAGCGTTTGCGGGCTTGAGTGCGCCGTATTGGTCGCCGGAAGCGCGCGCAGCCATCGTGGGTATGACGGCGCACACGAACAAAGCCCACGTCGTCCGCGCCGCGCAGGAAGCTATCAGCTACCAGATCCGCGACGTGCTCGACATGATGCGCGCCGACGCGAAGGTGAAACTCCACAGTCTGCACGCCGACGGCGGACCGACGCGGAACAAGTTCCTGATGCAATTCACCGCCGACCTGACGCGCGTGGAAATCAAAGCCGCCGAGGTCGCTGAAAGCTCCGCATGGGGCGCTGCGATGAATGGCTTGCTCGGTCTGGGCATCTGCAAATCGTTCCGCGACTTGGAGAAACTCCCGCGTCCACAGACGAAGTTTCGTCCGAAGATGCCGACAGCCGAAGTGGCGCGACTACACTTTGGGTGGCTGAATGCGGTGAAGCGCGTGCTGTAATCCCACTCTGGCCTACTTGCTGCGGATCACAATCTCGCGGCTCTTCAATCCTTCTGACTCTGCGCGGAGAACAATCTTCCCGGCTTCGTCTGCTTTCGAGCGCACGACCGCGAGGCACAGGCCATTGTAAGCGGCGCGATGATTCTGTTGGAACGGCTCGTGGCTCGTGGCGTCGCCGTTATCCGTGGCGATGAGTTCGCCCGGGCCTTCAACCGTGAAGTGCACGCGATTGTTGGAACGCGGCACGAGTTGCCCGTTCTTGTCGGTGATGGTCACGGTGACGAAGCAAAGATCCTGGCCGTCGGCTTTGATGAGTTTGCGGTCAGGCGTGAGTTCGATCTTCGCGGCGGGGCCGGCGGTTTTCATTACGTCGGTGGCCCAGCGCTTGCCTTGTTTGTA
>JBEGQI010000080.1:0-4603 GCA_041181065.1 Verrucomicrobiota bacterium
CACAGCCACGCCATTGATAGTGAAGACGCGGCCTTTGATCTCGACTTTGCGGAAACCAGTGCGCGTGGAGATGATCTCGCTCTGCTTTTCGCCCCCGAGCGTGAGCACGGTCGTGTAAAGAGTTGGCGTTTCCGCCGTCCACTTCGCGGGATTCGTCACGGGCAACGAAACTTCAACCTGCTTTTCCTCACGAGCCTTCAGTGCGGGAACTTCGACACTCGCCTTGCCGATGGGTTTTTTCTCCGCATTGAAGAGTTCGACCGCTAAGTTGCGGGCAGCGGCAGGTGAGTCGGAATAATTGCGAACCTTCGCGCTAACCTGCAACGTCGCATCCTTGTATTGCGCGTCGAGGTCGGTCTTGACGAAGAAATCGCGGACATGAACCTGCGGCGCGCTCCAAATCTGGACGTTGCGAAAGATACCGCTCAAGCGCCACATGTCCTGATCTTCCAGATACGTGCCAGCGGTGTAGCGATAGACCTCCACCGCCACGAGATTCTTGCCCGGCTTGAGGAACTTGGTGATGTCGAACTCGGCAGCGTTACGGCTGTTTACGCTATAGCCAACTTTCTCGCCGTTGATCCAAAGAAAGAAACCCGCGTCCACGCCATCAAAGCAGATGAACGTGCGGCGACCCGCCCAATCTCTCGGAGCTTCAAATTCACGCCGATAGCTGCCGACGGGATTGCGCTCATCGTAAGACGTATAGTTCTTCGGTGGCTCGCTCATGACGCGCGGCCAGTCCTTCTGAAAAGTGTAACCCATGTTCTTGTAATAGGGCGTGCCATAGCCAAGCAATTGCCAGCACGACGGCACCGAGATTTCCTTCCAGCCGCTGACATTGTAATCTGGCTTGTAAAAATCCACCGGACGCTCAGCGGGATGCTTGACCCAGTTGAACTTCCACTGGCCGTTCAAGCTGCGGCAGAAAGAGGAATCATGCCGCTTCGCCGACAACGCTTCTTTGAGATTCGCATACGGCATGAGCGTGGCGTGGGCCGGCTCTTTGTTGATGCCGAGGCATTGCGGGTCTTCGATCTCGGGCGGCAGTGGCGATTGTGCCCAGAGGTTTGCGCTCAGCAGTCCAAGGCATAACAAGGTTACGTTTTGTCGCATTTTCATGTTTTACAAACGTGGCAGTTCAGCTTTCGAGCGTGCACTTGGCGCGTCAGGCCGCGGAAAATGCATCAAGGTTATCCTCTCATGGATACACGAGACGGAAAAACACGGCGTCACTATTCATACCGATGGGAATGAGCATCTGGTTCGTGTCCACCGAGCCCGCAACCGTGAACCAGTTCGTGCCGAGGCCGGCAGTGAGTGCATTCGACTGCGTTTCCAACCGCCAGCCGAGATGATCGCGAGGCCAGTTAAATTGGAGTTGGCCGCCGCTCAACAGGGACGTAAGCGAAATCGGAGAGAACGACACCGGCCGCGCGCTGGTTTCAACGGAGTTCGTGCCTTCGCCACTCGCGTTAAGGGCGCTGACTACGAAATAATAGAGCGTGCCGTTTGTCAGTCCCGTATCCACCACGTTGGTCCCCGCCAGATTGGTCACCGTCACATATCCGCTGCCACTCGTCGTGGAGCGCTTTAAGTTGTAGCCGGTCGCATTGCTGACACTATGCCAACTCAAGGAAGCTTGAGCATCGCCCGCAACAGCCGAGAGGGCAGTGGGAATACCCGGCAGGGAACCCTGAACTATAAGCGCAACATCATCGACCCCCGCCCATGAGGAATTGCCGGTCCCCGTGTTCTCGAATTTAATCCGCAAGGTCTGCCCGTCGGTGGTGTTGTCGGGAACCGTGACGAAGTTGGTTCCAGCAGACCATGTCGTTGTGCTGCTGGTAATGCTTTGTGTGACCAGCACGGTTTCTGTGGTGCCGTTCCAAGCCACCAACGAGACCTTGATCACGGGTGTTCCAGAGCCCCCGCTCTTAAGATAGTAAAAGGTCAAGGTATAGGAATTCCCTTTTACAATCGTTACAGACGTCGTCTGCCAGAAAGCCCCGTCGCCATTCTTGAAATAAGCGCGATATGCTCCCGAATGGGGACTACTAGCCTCAACTCCCGAATCGGTCATCGTGCCGCTGCTCCAACTCGGGACGTCAGACGAAGCGTCAAAGCCTGTGCTAATTTTGCCCGAAGCGGGCAACTCAAAACCTGGATTCATCAGTGGCAGTGGCGTGGCGCTGGCTTCCATCGAATTATACGCGCTCTCGCCATTGGCATTCGTCCCGGACACAACGTAATAATAGGATGATCCAAACGTCACATTTGTATCCGTGTAATTCGTCCCAGCCACATTCGCGATAATCGTGTAAGGCCCGCCGCTTGCCAGCGAGCGCTTCAAGCTGTAGCCCAGCGCTCCTGACGACGGATTCCAATCCAGCGCCACACCGGGAGCCGAGCCCGCTACCGCATTCAGACACAGAGGCGTCATCGGCACCGGGCTGCTGTCCGTGGCGCTGTTCAAATACAAGACCACGGTGGAGCGCGGCGCAACCGTCACCGTGCCGCTCATGAGTTGGCCGGTGATGAGGTTGGTGGCTGAGACAAACCCCGAAGTTGTTTTCAATTCAAACGAAGCGCTGGCGCTGCGGTTGATGCCGATGAGAAAGTTGGCGTAGCGGCAAGTCCAGAAATTCGCCTTGCCGACAAAGACTTCGCTCGGCGTGCCCGTGGCATCGCCGACGGCCTGTGGAATGCGCTCGCCAAAATAAGCGTTGGTGAGATTGTCCGGCGGCGTGTAGGCGTCGCTATAAGTGGAGTCCACGTTGTTCGCCCGATACAGAAACGAACCGCTCCAGGTGAACAACGGCGTGACTTCCAGAACGCCGTAGCGCGCGAAATTATTGGTCTCGTATAGAAACCGCCCGATGCCGTTCAAAGCCGTCGCCTTGGTGGACTGCCAGTAGGTCGAGAGCCACAACCGCTCGTTGCCCCGCTTGACCGCGATGATCCCGCTGTCCTCGTCCGCCCACGCGAAATCCGGCTGACCAGCAGTCATCGGCAGCCGCACCCCGCTGTCCGTTGCGGCGGCGACCTTTTGATAATCGCCGAACGCCTTCAATATTTCGTAGGAGAGACCGCCAGTGGTGGGCAACGCGCCGAAGTATTGATTATACGAAAGCTGCTGTTTGGCGTAGCCGATGAGGTTGGTGTCCATCGTCACCGCCGCCGAACGCATCCCCATGGTCGCCTTTTCGACGTAACCCTGTTCGGATGCATATTGTGAATCCGATTCCGGCGTTCCGCGCCAGGCCAACAAGCCGATGCCTTCCATCGCCTGATCGTTCGCGCCGTTGCCGACATCAATCGAAGGGCGACGGAAGGCGGATCGCGCCTTGGCCATCTTCACGCATTGCGTGAGGAACGCGGAGTTGGTCGTCAGTTCGTAGAAGTTTGCCACGTGAAACGATAGTTCGCCGTAGCTCATCCCGACGTAACCCCATTCGCGCGTCAGGCCCTTGGGGGTGACGAGGTAATAATTTGTGCCCAGCAAATACGAGGAGCCACCACCGGCCAAGTCACTGCCCCGCCACGGCTCGATGCCAACTGTTTCTAACAAATAACGCTGCGCATTGGTTTCGGCGAAGGCGTTGACGTTGGTCAAGTCGAGGAGACCACGGTTCGCCCAATAAATGTTCCGGTCGGCCAACAACGCCTGATTGCTCAGGTAAAAACCATCGCGCCCGAATCGGCCATAATTGCGGCTGGCCAACAGCATGTCACCCCAGGCCTGTCGCCGGCTGATGGTCCCGCCCGCACCGAAATTGGTGACCACGTCGAGACTGCCTTGGAGTTGCGCCGAAAGCGTGTGGATGGCCCAGCCCAAATAACCAAAGCGCCCGCCCCAGCCTTCATTGCCACCGGCTTTCACCGAGTTGGCCGGATCGGCATAATAATTCGTCGCAAAGTAATCCACCGCCGCAATCACCTTTGTTACGATTGCCGGGTTTGTATTCAGGGTCGGAAAGTTGGTCATCCAATAACAGTTGGCCAGAATCTCCACCTCCTCGCATGAATAATTGGTCAGGCTGTCGTTTAACAGGGTATTGAACCGGTTGCTGATGCTGTTATAGAACGAGCCGCCCGGATTCATCGTGCTCACCGTCGGCGACGTGCGGATGGTTGTCGCAGGCGCAGTGCCTTGCGTTTCTCCCGCCGGATTGAGCGCCGCCTCTGTGTGGGTGTAGGCCGCATAAATTCCCCGGCTGTTGGTGATCATGTTGAACTGGTAGTTCCCGCTCGGCGGACCGCCCGAGCCCAGCGAGTAAATTCTTCCCCCCGGCTGAATGGTCAGCGTCAGGTTGGTCCGCCCCTGCGTCATCCACAGCGGCAACAAGGTGGTGGAATAGAAGAAGCGGCCCGGCAACGGTGGCCGCCACGCCGCACTGTTCAGCGGAGCGTAATCGCCGCCATGACGATAGCCGACCTGATAATTGTTGGTCACCCCGGCGACAAAATTCGATGCCGGCACATAAAGATAGAGCCGGCCCATGTCCGACTCCTGACCGGTAACCGGCTCTTCACCACCCCACAGTTTGACGGAAACGTAATTCCGCCGCGCCGGATCCACCGTCAGCTTGAACGTCAGCGG
>JBEGQI010000081.1:0-6174 GCA_041181065.1 Verrucomicrobiota bacterium
GCAGGTCGCCGTTGCGCAGGACGCGCCCGCCGGGCAGGGTGAGCGTCCAAGGCGAGACATTGAGCTGCCGGCGCAAGTTCAGGTTGGCCGCGGCCACGGCTGAGGCGCAGGAAGCGTGGAAGCAGTGGATGGTCGGCGCGCCGTCCACATTGACGCGGCAATCCTTCGGGGCTGACTTGGAGGTGTGCAGCGACTCACCCGGACACCTGCAGAAGCCGCTGACCTCGGTCTGCCAGTCAATCTGGCCGAGGATGCCGGCGGCAATGTGGTGCGGGTTAAGCATTGGTTAAAGTTGGTTGCGGTCGCGTTCAAAAATTAAAAAGTAGCTGTGCCAAATTCTGGCGTGCCGTTGCTGCCCCTTTTGAGGGCCGGGCATCCGGTGTCGTGCGCTTAAAATAAAAAGGTCAGCCAGCCGGAATCCTTCAATCTCTGCCCACTGAATTACGCGGACATGGGTGCAGTGCATCCGGTGGTTGTGGATAATGTCCTGACACTTGAACACCAGCTTTCCGCCGGGCTTCAAGACGCGGTATGCCTCGCTGATTGTGTGCTGGTAATGTTCTTCAAGTTCCTCGTATCTGTAATAGCCGCCAAAGCGCGATGTCATGGCAACCTTGCCGTTGTGCGCCCTGCCGTTTTTGACGTAGGTAAGAAATGGTGGGTCAAAGACGCAGTTGGATAGCGAACCAGCGGGAATTGGCAGCATCATTGAGCAGGCTTTTACAACGTGCGGGCGCAGCGGTGTAATGTCGAAGCAAAGCGGCGGCTCTTTGCGTCGTCTCCAAAACGCGCCGTTGCCATAGGTCATGTCACACTCAAAACCCTCGGGGCAATGAAGCGTCTTAATCGCGTCCAGAATCTCGTCCTGACTTTCGCACACGCTCCGGGCGGGGCGAGGAACTGAATCAGGCTTGAAAGACTCGCACGAAATGAAGTCGGTTTGTGTCATAGCTCCTGATTATCTCTCAACCAATCGGCGGCAATGTGGTGCGGGTTGGGCATTAAACTCTGTTTCCTTTTTTATCGAACGCCGGCGCAAGCGGGGCGAAAGCATCTTGGATTAAAACGAAGCATTGCAGGCACATGGGCGAATCCGGGATGGGGTCGTGGATGGTGGTGCGGTCCGCCTTGCGCCAGTCCTTGCGGGGCAGCACCACATCATGCACGTCGGCAGGATTGACCGGCTTCTGCTTGTGGCATTCCGGGCATAGTGTTGGTTGGATTTGGTCGCTCATGGTTATTTCTTGGTTGCGAGGTTCTTGATGGCTTTGGATTTCATCTGTTCCAGAATTTCCTCCAGCTGGCTCATGGTGAGCGTGGTTTGCGATAAAATGGTGAGCTTGTCGCCTTCGACGTAGTAGCGTTGCCCGAGTTTTGCCACCTTCACCACGGGCGCGGCAACGGCTTTCATCTGCTCGTCGATCGTGCGGATGTGCTTTTCGCCGAACACCACCCGCGCCTGCTGTGGCGTGAGTTCTTGCGCCTTCTTGGTTTCGATGGTGGTTTTGCCGTCGTGAGTTTCGAGGACTTGAACGCCCTTTTCATAAACCTGCGATTGCTGGCTTGCGGGCAAGGCGGCGATGTATTTCGCGGCGGGCGATGAATCAAAAAGGAGCTTGTAGTGCATCGCGCCCCTGCCAACGCGCTCCAGGTTTGCCAGCACGTTCCAGTGGATGCCGGTTTCCTTGTGGATTTTCTCGTATGCCTTCGGGTCGGCGTCAACCATTTGGCAGATGATTTGTGCGGCCTCGCGGATGGCTTGTTCGCCGCGCTGGAGGGCGGCTTGCAGGTCTTGAACGGTCGGTATTTTGGTGAGTGTATTTTTCATGCTGTTTGGCTTTTTATTTTGTTTAGTGCGGAAAATGTTTGGAAAAACAGGCGCGAGTGTCTTGATATGTATTTTCCAGACCGGTAGGCGGCGAAGTAGGCGGCTAATTTCTCTTTGTTTGCGGCTCGGTAGGTGGCTATTTTCACTTTGTTTGCGGCTTGGTAGGCGGCGTGGTAGGCGGCGTGGTAGGCGGCTATTTTCTCTTTGTTTGCGGCTCGGTAAGCGGCTAGTTTCTCTTTGTTCGCGGCGTAGTAGGCGGCATTCTGGGCCGCTATTTTCTCTTTGTTCGCGGCTCGGTAGGCGGCTATTTTCTCTTTGTTCGCGGCGTAGTAGGCGGCATTCTGGGCCGCTGTTTTCTCTTTGTTCGCGGCTCGGTAGGCGGCAATCCTTTCCAATACACAAGGCTTGCAAGCTCCTTGCCGGGCATAAAAATCCGCCGCAAGTTTCAGCCGGTGACATTTCGAACACTGTTTGTATTCGTTCATGGTTCGTCAGCTTTCGGTGTCATTCTGTCGGCGTATTCCGCCGCTTTGATTTTTAGCTCAATCGGTGCTTCGTCGGTCGAGTCCAGCGTTTTGCCGATGAACTCGTGGTAGTGGTAGTTCCACTCGTAGTTGCGGTCGGCGGTGGTCATGCGGCGGAGGATGGTGTCATTGGGTCACGCCCTGCTTGATCCACCATTTCGCACCGCGCAGTTGTTGGCGGGCCTCGGCGGCGTTTTCCTCGTGGCGTTTGTTGGCCTCGCTCCAGCCCGCGCCGACGACGGGCCGCAACGTCTCGCGCCGGATGGATTCGGCGACTCGTTGCGCGTCAAAGTGTTCGCGGAGCTTTTGCGCGATGTCCGGTCGCCCACGCTTGTTCGCGAACAGGATTGCCTCCTGTTGGCCGGCGCGGTCTGGGGCGCTTATGGACAGTCCGAATGACTGGTTGAATTCTTCGATGGCGGTCATTTGATTGTTGGTTGGGTGATGATTTCAAACAACGATAAGATCTTGCTCAATATGCTCCTCGACGGATGCAAGGTTGCGCACGGCTTGGTTGTAGTAGGCCGTTTTCAATTCCGCGCCTATGCCTTTGCGCCCGTTCAGCACCGCACCATATACC
Source organism: Verrucomicrobiota bacterium (assembly GCA_041181065.1). Classification (GTDB taxonomy): domain Bacteria; phylum Verrucomicrobiota; class Verrucomicrobiia; order Limisphaerales; family DSYF01; genus DSYF01. The sequence continues at coordinate 2,933 of JBEGQI010000081.1, forward strand.
TCGCTGCCAACGCCCATGAACGGCGTGAATACGACCTCGCCGGGATTGCTCCAAAGCACGCAGGCACGCTCAATTACGTCGAGCTGAAGCGGATGCACATGGCGTTCGTCGTCTGATTCGCGGCTCTCTTGATACGGCAGCACGCGGTCGATGCGGATGTCGTCCCAAAAGCTGCTCGCGTATTGCCGCCAGATCCAATGGCTGAACCGATTCTCGGTTTGCTTCCCCTTGTGTCCTTTGTATTCCTGCAACTCGTGCGGGATGACGCGCTCGCCGGCGTAGGAATGTAGGCCGGTCGGATGCGACACCGGCACGCGGTTCTCGCCCTTTTTCCGGAACGTGAGCAGGTAGTCTGCGCTCGCCACATCACACAGCGATGAGTCCTCGACAATCTGCGCGTGTGCCAGTCCCTTCGCCATTGTGCGAAGCCGGACTCCAAGCGGCTCTTTCCAGATTGCGCGTCGGCCCATGAACTGGAAATCGTGCTGTTCGTGAAGCCGGATGATGTCGCCCGGAAAGTCAATCAATCCAGTGCCGGCATTTGCCCCGCATCCCATGCGCGCCGTCTCTCCATTGCCAGTTCCGGGCACATCCATGCAATGCACGGCAGAAATCCGTCCTGGCTTGGTAAGCCTGGCGAGTTCCGCGACAACGTATCCGTAATGAACGAAAAACTCAGAGTAGCTGGCACAGTTTGACAAATCGCGCTCGCTGCTGCTGTAGTTGTATAGTCCGCAGAACGGTGGCGAATAGATTGAAAGGTCAATCTTAGCGTCGGGAAGCGACTTCATTACCTCAATGCAGTCGCCATTGTAGAGTGCGTAGTTTGGTGTGATGGTTTGGTGAATTATAGCCATGTTGGGATCTCCTGTTCTTTGGTGTGTTGGTTTTGTTTTTCGATGCGAAGCTCTTGATTGATTAGTTCCACAAGTTTCGCGAACATCTGATCCGCTTGCTGCGACTTGCGGTTCATATTGGAAAGCACTCCGGCCTCGCCTTCGCTTGAAATCACGTCCACGCGCACCGGATTTTTTTGTCCAAAACGCCAGCACCGGCGGATTGCCTGATACCATTGCTCAAACGAGTGCGACGGGAAGAAGGTCTGGTGTGCGCAGTGTTGCCAATTCAATCCGAATCCGGCGATCACCGGCTTTGATACCAGCACTCGTATTTTCCCAGAAGCAAACGCCTCAAACGCTTCCTCCTTGAACTCATCGGAATCATTGCCCTCCACTTCCACCGCGCCTGGTATCATTTTCTCGAGCAGGTGTCCTTCTTCATTCAGATGACACCACGCGACGGCGGGCTTGTCGGTATTCACGACAAGCGCGGCAGCCTGCTCGCACCGCTCTTGAATTGTGCGCCGGCGCTCGCTGCGCTGTTCCTGCAATCCGATGGCAGGCATATCGAATAGGAAATCCGGGTTGCGGGTGCGTGCCGTAATGATGTGTTCTGATGTTTGCAATTCCGGCAAGCGATAGTAATCGTCTGGAAATCCGAGATCGGAAGGCTTTCGCACCGCCCGCGCCCATGAACATACCCATCGCCAAAAGTCGTGCTGCGCGTGGCCTCGGAAGCGGTAAACCCCGCTGCGAAACTCATCGCTACGACTCATGGTTTGCTCTGCTTTTTTGAAAAAGCGATTGAGCATATCCATGAATCCAAGTTGTCCGAGCGCCTCGCTTGAAGTGCCCAGCTCGATATAATCGTTCGGCGCGGCGGTCGCCGTGCATAGCAGGCGATACGGCAGCTTCCGCATGAAGTCCGTCACCTGGCCTTTAATTGCGCCGTCGAAGTTTTTTAGGATGGACGATTCATCGCAGACCACGCCGCCGAACTGCTGCCAGTCGAACTTGTTAAGCTGCTGGTAGTTCGTGACCGTGATTGGCGCGGCAACCTTGCCGTCGCGTGATTGCTTTGCCTCGATGCCGAACTTCTCCGCCTCGCGCACGGTCTGCGCGCCTACGGAAAGCGGCGTCAGAATCAGCACCGGCTTGCAAGTTTTCTCCACCACATTCTGCGCCCAAACGAGCTGCATCGGCGTCTTGCCGAGTCCGCAGTCTGCAAAGATTGCGCACCGGCCCTTCTCGATGGCCCACGTCGTGAGTGCCCGTTGGAATGGGAACAGGAAGTCGGGCATGAACAGCGGGGAGAATCCCGCCTTATTTTCTAAATGCGTTTTGCGTTCAAGGAATACGCTATAATCCGCCTTCATGCCGGGCGGCTTGATTTTGATTTCTGGTTTCATGGGGTTGGTTGGGTGTGAAGTCGCTCCGAATACTCCTTCGCCTTCTTCAGAAAGCTGGCCGGCCGTTTCAGGATCTCCACCGCGATGTCGGGAGGCAGGTAGAGCAGGCTGGGCGCTTTCCAGCGGTGCAGGATGTAATCCAGCACCCATCCCTCCTGCACCGGGTCGCCCTCCAGCACCCGGTGCAGTTGGTGGATGTAGTGCAGCGGCAAAGTCTGCTTGCGTTTGTTCATGGCTTCACCAGCAACTCGGCCGGGTTGTATTGCTTCTCGATGGACCACAGCCGATGCGCGGAGATGAACGCCTGCCAGCCTTCGTCCAGCTCGGCTTCCGTCCAGACGTGTTCCACCGGCGCGCTCGGCTCGACCGAGTTGATGATGAGGTTCATGCAATGCACCGGCTTGCCCAAGGCGCGCCGATAGGCGGCGAGCTGGTAGCACCAGCTTTTATAGGGCTTGGCCTTCTCGCCGGCGCGCACCTTCATGGTCTTCAAATCCACCAGCACCGTGCCGTGTTCCTGGTGATCCATCAGCAGGTCGGCCGTGCCGGCGTAGCCCCACGCCGAATGCGGCAGTTGCCGCTCCGTCCAGTGCAGCTTCACGCAGTTGGCCGCGAACCACGGCCGATACAGCTCCAGCCAGGCGGCCGCCACATTGTCCGCGTCCACCGGCTGGCCGTTGGCGATCTGCTCCGCGCCGGCATGGAACGCCGTGCCGAAATCCGCCGCCTTGTCCCGCGTGTTGTGGGAGTCTTCCACGACGCGCCGGGCGAACTCGTCCTCGGATTCACCGGCGATGCGGGGCAGCGTCAGCGCCGCCAGCACCGCCTGCTCTTGCAGCCAGTTGATGAGTTCCGGCTTGGCGATGACGCCGAGGATGTTCGTCACGCTCGGCATCAGGTTGAGCTTGCGGGCATCCCGCAGCGTGGTCGGGCGGGGTGTCCCATCCTTGGCGGAGGGGACGGTGTGCATCGGCGCGCCATCGCGCTGATACCA
>JBEGQI010000082.1:0-19587 GCA_041181065.1 Verrucomicrobiota bacterium
TCACAAACCAAGCCCGACCCAGGTAGAAAGTCGGCGGACAGTGATTCGCCGGGCTGCTGAGCGCAGCACCCTGGGTCGGGCAGATCGGTTGTTCTTTTGGTTTGCACTGTCTCAATGGCGACTTTCTTCTCGCCGTTGCCATCAAGAACCAATTTTCGCGAAATTCTGTGCTGTCAGGATTGAATGGGTGCGTCTCGAAAGCCGGCTGGGTGAGATAACACCCGAATTCATTGGGGAAGTTGAGGGTTCGAAGATTCATGTGGAGGTCTACAAAACGGGAGCAAATGCGATCCTGGCAATTGATCCGAGACGCCGACGAAGATGGTTTCGTAGACTTTTTGTGGGTTGGTTGTTGGTGCATACCAGCGGTGCAGAGAGCACTACCGCAGTGTCTAACAAAACGTCTAACACGCGCGCTCAGAATCAAGTTGCACGCGCAGCCACTTTTTTGAATACTCTTCAAACGATGCTCAAAATGAAGAAGTTAACGAGCGTCGATTCAGGATGCGCGGTTAGCTCAGTGGTAGAGCACTACCTTGACACGGTAGGGGTCGCAGGTTCGAACCCTGCATCGCGCACCATCTTTATAGTCGCCCACTCCCCAGCCAGAAAATAAGTGCCCGCAAGCTACTCACACGGGCGCCTCATCAAAATCCGGGCCTTCGGCAGGCGTTTACTTCGTCGAGATACCAACTTTCTTGAGGAAGGGCTGCTTTGATTGCGGACGGCCCAGGAATTTCTCGATTGATTCCTTGGGGTCGCGGGTATCCCCGACGGCGTAGATCTCGTTGCGCAGCTTCAAGCCGGTGTTCACATCGAAGTAACCCCCGGTCGAACTCTCGAACACGCTCGCCATGTCGGCAGAGATAGCATCGGCCCAGGCGTAGCCGTAATATCCGGCATCGTAGCCCATCAGGTGACCAAAGAACGCCACGAAAGCGGTGTCATCCGGAACGGGGAGAAGGGTTTCGCTGAGAATCTTGTTCGAGAGACCAATGGGGTCGACGCCGGATCCTTCACGCACCTGCATGTGGAGCTCGAGGTCCAACAAGCCAAAGCTCAATTGGCGACGATACCAAACACCTTTGGTGGCAAGCTCAGCCTGTTTGAGTTGCACGAGGATCTCGCTAGGAATCTTCTTCTTCGGATCACGGTAATTGGCCGCAAATGTGTCGAGCACGTTCTTGTCCCAAGCCCAGTTCTCCAGCATTTGCGACGGCGCTTCGACGAAGTCGCGCTCGACGTTGCTGCCAGAGAAGCGCGCGAACCGGGCGCGCGTGAGCATCGAGTGCATGACGTGCCCAAATTCGTGGAAGAGTGTGACAACTTCATCGTGCGCCATGAGCGAGGGCTTACCGTCCTGCGGCGGCGGGAAGTTGCATACCATCGCAACGGTTGGACGCTGATAGCGACCATCGACCAAGCGCTTGCCTTCAATGATGGGGAAGACGGCGAAGTGGTTGTATTTGCCATCGCGCGGGTAGAGGTCGAGATAAAAGAGGCCGAGCGGCTCGCCGGTCTTGGAATCACTGACGGACCAGAGCTGAAGGTCGTCGACCCACTTGGCGGGCGCCTCAATGCGCTCGAATTTCACGCCGAAAATCTTTTGGTAGACGGCGAGCATGCCATTGAGTGTGCGATCGAGCGGGAAGAAGTCACGAAGCTGCTCGGCATCCACGTTGTATTTCTCCTTCTTGAGCTGGTTTGCGTAAAAGCGCCAGTCCCAGAGATTGATCTGCGCATTCGCATCACCGGTTTCCTTGACCTTGAGGGCACGGAACGCGGCGAGTTCGGTATCAAGCTTGGGTTGCAAGCCGAGTTTGAGGTCTTCGAGGAACTTCAGTGCGGTGGCGCCAGTGCGGGCCATCTTGGGTTCGATCTGGTAATCGGCCCAGTTTGCGTAGCCGAGCTTCGCGGCAATGGTGTTGCGTAATTCAAGGATTTGCTTCAGCAACGGCACGTTCGCTTCGCGGGCGAGGTTGTCATGGATTGTTTCGAACCTCTTTCGCGTCGTTTCGCTCGTGGCGTTCTCCATCACCATCAAGTAGTGGAAGGTGATATTCGCCATCAGGGTGTATTCATCGTCACCCGTCTTGATGCCCTTCTGACCGAGAAAGCTCTCCGGCACGCCGGTGAGTTCTGCTTTGGTGAATTTCACCGGGCCGCGGGCCTTGTTGATGTTCGATTCATAATCGGTGGTGAGACCCGCAAGCTGTTTGCGCAAGCGTTCGACTTCATCCCGTGTGACTTTGGGCAACGCAAGCCCGGCACGCTTGTAATCGCGCAGCTCCTCGTCCATCAATTTTGCCTCTTCGGGCGAAAGCTTGGGATGCGTGTCTGCGAATGCCTTGATGGCGGCGTAAACATCCTCGCGATATTCGAGCCCGACGGCCCATTCCTGAAATTTTTTGAGCGCTTCCGTTGCGGCATCGCGCACGGCAGCATCGCGACTGGTTTCTTTCACCAGATTCAAACGGTTGCCCACATTGGCGGCCTCCAACGCAATGTCGTCGAGCGCCCCCACGGTGTTGGCAAAGGTCACTTTATCTGCGCGCAGCTTGCCGACTTTGTCCAACGCCGCGTTGGCTCGCGCAATGACTTCATCCACCGCCTTCTGAACAGCCACCGGCGAAGTTTCGTAATCGGGCGTGCTGATGATATTCTGGAAGTGGGCGGCTTTGGACTGAAACTCGACGAGGCTCATGGTGGAAGTGCTGGCAGTTTTTGGAGCATCGCTGGCGCAAGATACCAAAAGCAATGCCAGCGGAACTGCGATGAGCATGCGGTTTTTCATCATAACCGCAAACTAGACAGGCGAACGCGACTGGCAAGCCAAATGGCAGAAAACGCAGCGCTTCAAACTTCACGGAGGAACCTGAAAATCCTGCTGCGCCGTCATGCTGCCTGCCTGCACAAGGATGCGGTAGGACTTGCCCGGTTCAAGCTGATCGGCAGTCAACCCCTTTACGGATGGCTGCAGACCACGCGCCCAACCACCATATACGAGTGCCTTGGTCGGCACGGGATTCGACGCGCAGACAAGGTTCCAGAAAGCGTGGGGATATTTATTCGTCGCCGCATCGTCCACCGAAACCACCTTCACCGAAGTCAGCGAAACTTTCTGGCTGAAGGCAAAGGTCACGTTGTATCCGGGTTTGCCAGAAGGCGCGTTGAAGGCGTTTTGCGGCCGACGTGCAGGCTGCGAGCGGCGGATAACACATTCAATTTGAATAGGCGTAGGCTTCAACCAGTCTTTCAACATGTATCCGGCGACGCCCGCCAGCGCCAAGATCGCGACCGCAACGAAAAGTTGTTTTTTGTTCATGAACCCGGTCTAGTTGTGGACGAATGGGCAGCGGGGATATTCAAGTTGAAACCTTCAGGCCCGTTTCCGCGTCCAGCTTGGATTCGAGTCAACCGCAACCGATGTAAACTGTGCAATGCAAAATCTGAAAAACCGCGTGACCGCAAAATCTTTTCGCGCCTTCACACTCATTGAATTGCTCGTGGTCATCGCCATCATCGGCATTCTAGCCTCGATGTTGCTCCCCTCGCTCAGCCGGGCCAAGGAAGCCGCCAAACGGATTTCGTGCCTGAACAATCAGAGGCAGCTGGGCCTCTCCGCCACGATGTATGCGAGCGACAACGAAGGTCAATTCCCCCCGCGCAGCCGCACCGTCCGGTGGCCATCTAGGTTACAGGAGTTTTATCGGAACCCGAGCATCCTGCGCTGCCTGACCGATCGCGACCCTACCAATACTCCCGCGATCAACCCCAGTTTTCCAATGGACACCCAGCCACGCAGTTACATGATCAATGGCTTCGGCGACTACTTTGAGGAAACTCTTAAGGGAACAACCAACTGGAATTCTTTCATGAGCGCCAGTTACGAAGTCAGCATGAAAGAAAGCGCCATCCCCCACCCGAGCGAAACCATTCTATTCGGAGAAAAGGAAACTGACTCAGGCCATTTCTACATGGACTTCTGGGAAGGCCGCTCGGGCAACGACGTGGAAGAACTGGAACAAAGCCGCCATTCCAGCGTAGGCCGCAAAGCAACTTCAGGCGGTTCGAACTACGCTTTCACGGACGGCCACGCCAAGTTCTTGAAATATGGCGGCGCCGTGCGCCCCCTAAACCTCTGGGCAATCACCGATGCATCTCGCGTGGCCTACGCTTGGCTCCCCTAGCGTGGCGATTCGTCCTGCCGCTTGGCCGCTTCCTCCTCCGCCAACGCATCGGACACCGAGCGGTCAGAAATCTTGGGCAGCCCGCGCCCCACGATGAAGTAGAGCACGACAACGCTGATCAACAGCAGCAGAAACAGCGGCACAAACCAGAAGTAAACACTCATACGCAACTCCGATTTTTGGGGTTACCCCAAGCTCGTGCTACTTCGGACGACTGTCAATCCCACCGGAAAACAGCATCATTTCAGGAGCTGGCTGTGGACCTGGCGCCAATCTTGAATTCGTGTTGGCCTTCGAGAATTTGAATGATTCGTCCTCGCGATGGTGGATGAGTTTCATGTGCCGAAGAAGTCCGCGCTCGTGTGACAGCCAGCAAGTTTTTTGGCTCGCTACGTCTGCACTCGTCCGCAACAAGTGCGGACTGTTCATGCACGGTTTCATTCCCTAATTTCCCTGCAATGAGTCCCCGCTCCCAACGATACGCCTGGCTAGTGGTCATGCTGCTCGCCCCCGTCGCGCTGCTGAATTATCTCGACCGGCAGATGATTGCGGCGATGAAGGGGTCGGTGATGCACGACATCCCGACTATCGGCTCCGACGCGAATTGGGGTTACATGCTAGGGCAGTTCAAGTGGGTTTACGCCATCCTCAGCCCGATCGGGGGTTATCTCGCGGACCGGTTCAGCCGGCGAGTGACAATCTGCGCGAGCCTGTTCTGCTGGTCCGTCATCACTTACATCACCGGCAAGGTGACCACCTATGAATCGTTGCTGTGGGCGCGCACGTTGATGGGCATCAGCGAGGCGTTCTACATCCCGGCGGCGCTCGCGCTCATCACGGATTACCACACCAGCGGCACACGATCGCGCGCCGTGGGCATCCATCAGATGGGCATCTACGCGGGCGTGATCACGGGAAGTTTCGCCGGTTACGTGGCCGATGCGCCGGAGTTGGGCTGGCGCTGGCTGTTCAATTGCACCGGGCTCGCGGGCATCCTTTACGCCGTGCCGCTGGTGTGGTTCCTCCGGGACAACCGAGAGGACCTCGCAACGGCAAACCCCGAGACGCATCAGGTGTCGCCGCTACAATCGATGCGGGAACTCCTGACCAACGGCGGGTTCATCCTGCTGGTGTTATATTTCACGCTGCCCGCGTTGGCCGGCTGGGTCGTGCGTGACTGGATGCCCGCCATCCTCGCGAAGGAACTCGACCTCAAACAAGGCATCGCAGGCGTGAGTGCCGTGGTATATTGGCAAGGTGCCGCCATCGTGAGCGCGTTCGCGGGCGGCTGGCTCGCGGACCGCTGGATGCAACGCACGGCCCGCGGTCGGATCTACGTCAGCGCGCTCGGCATGAGTTGCATCATTCCGGCGATGATCGGCGTGGGATTCGTGGTGGGGATGAAATCGCTGCCGCTGGCGATCGCGTTCTTGGTGCTGTTCGGCATCGGCTGGGGACTTTTCGACGGCAACAACATGCCCATCCTTTCGCAACTGGTCCGGCCCCGGCTGCGGGCGACCGGTTATGGCGTGATGAATCTCGTGAGCATCTCGTGCGGCGGCTTCGCAGACTGGGGGTTCGGCGCGCTGCGCGACCGGCACGTGCCGTTGAACATCATCTTCGGCACGTTTGCCGGCGTCGCACTCATCTCCGTGGTGTTGGTGCTGCTCATCCGCCCGCGCAACGACCTGGAGTCGCACTGAGACAGATTTTTTGTGCGCGCCCCTTGACGGAAAGTTTCGGCGTTCCATATTGCTTCACCTCTCACACGGTGAAGTAAGTCAGAGCGCATGCCATTAGCGAAGACCACCAAGCCCGCCGCCGCCCCGGTAAAATCCCCCACCGCCCACGGCCAGCCCCAGCGCAATGGCCACGCATTCCGGTTCGGCGCCGCAATGATTGCCCCGGCTCCAGCCCCTACCCTCGATGTCATCGTGCGCGAACTCGTGCAACTGGCCCGCGAGCAAGGCGCGTTGACCGAGGACGATGTCGTCACCGCCACGAGTGACGCGCGACTCAGCCCGCCACAATGCGAGGAGATCAACCGCCGCCTTCGGAGCCTTGAGATCACCGTCGAAGCCGAACCCGAAGCGGATGACCCCGAGCCCGAGGAGAAAAACGATTTGGCCCGCGAGAGCTGCGCGGAGGATCCCGTGCATCTTTATCTCCGCGAGATGGGCCGGGTGCCGCTGCTCACGCGCGAACAAGAAGTTGCCATCTGCAAACGCATCGAAGCGGCGGAGAACGAGATCCGGCGCATCATCTACAGCCTCGGATTCGCGGCCAAGGAACATCTGGCGCTGGCGGAAAAACTGACGAGCCTGCCACCAAAGGAGCGTTTCGACCGCGTGGTCATCGAGAAGAAGTGGCCCGTCCGCGACCGGCATCTGCGCGAATTGCACTCGCTGTGCGCCAAGGTCCGCCAGCTCGACCACGACGCCGATCATCTTTTCACGCAGTGGCGGGAAGCGCGCTCGGCCCGGACGCGCGAGCGGCTCACCACCCAGCTCTACGAGTTGGAGCAGAAGCTTCAACGGCAGTTCCCCAAGTTCGGATTCAAGCAACGTATTATCGAGGAGATGTCGCTCGTCGCCGGCAACATCGCCGAGAAGTTCACCGCTGCGCTCGGTCCAACCCACCCCCACAGACCCCGCACCAACGGCAATGGCCACGCGCATCTGCCGGAAGCACATCCTTCGAACGTGGAAGCGCTGGAAGCGCTGGTGAGGATGCCGGCCCGGCCTTACCTCACGTTGCACCGTGAATTGAGGAGCTTCATGCAAGCCGCCACGCAGGCCAAAGGCGAGATGGTGGAGGCGAACCTGCGGCTCGTCATCTCCATCGCGAAAAAATTCACCAACCGCGGACTGTCGTTGCTCGACCTCATCCAGGAAGGGAACATCGGCCTGATGCGCGCGGTGCAGAAGTTCGAATACCAGCGCGGCTACAAGTTCTCGACGTATTCGACGTGGTGGATCCGGCAATCCATCACCCGCGCGCTCGCCGACCAGGCGCGCACCATCCGCATCCCCGTCCACATGATCGATGTCATTAACAAGCTGACCCGCGCGCAACGGCGGCTGTTTCAGGACTACGGGCGTGAACCTACCGCCGAGGAACTCGCCGCAGAACTCCAGATGCCCACCAGACGCGTAAACTCGTTGTTGAAGATGTCGCAGCAACCCATCTCGCTCGACGCGCCGGTCGGTGACGGCGAAGAGACGTTCATCGGTGATTTCATCGAGGACAAATCCGTGACCAGCCCTGTGGACGCAACAGGCTTCGGCTTGTTGAAACACAAGCTGGGCGACGTGCTCGGCAGTTTGAGCGAACGCGAACGCCGGGTGTTGGAGCTGCGTTATGGCTTCGGCGACGGTTACACACGCACGCTGGAGGAGGTTGGCAAGCAATTCTGCGTCACGCGCGAACGCATCCGCCAGATCGAGGCGAAGGCGCTTCGCAAGATGCGCCATCCGACGCGACTCAAGCAACTCCACGGCTTCCTCGAAGTGGACAAGGTCTTCGAAGGGTGAATCCCCTGCCCCGCCGGACTTACGCTAAAGGCTAACTCGTCCGGGGTTGAAACTTTCCGGCGCCCCCGCGAAGATGCAGGCATGAAATGCCTCCTTGCTGTGTCCGTTGCCTTCGCTTTGTGGTCGTCCGCAGCGCCCGCTCCCGCTGCGCAATCCGCCGAAGCCTTCGCCAACCTGACGGATGACGGCGGCTGGTGTTGGTTCTCCGATCCGCGTGCCATCAGCCGCGACGGCAAGACCTACACCGGCTGGGTCACGGCGAACGGTTCCATCCAAGCCGCGCAACTGGATCACAGTTCCGGAGCCGTGAGCACGTTCACATTGCACCCGCGCTTTGAGCGTGATGACCACGACAACCCCGCGTTCCTCTTCCTACCCGACGGACGTTTGATGGCGTTCTACACGCGCCACGGTGGCGGGAAATCACCGGGCATCCAGACGCGCACCTTGAAGAGCGTCACCAACTTCAACGACTGGGAGCCCGAACTCACGTTGCCGTTGCGCGATGGGAACGATCGCCACGCCGGCATGAGTTATTGCAATCCGTTCCTGCTGTCGGGCGAAGGCAACACGATCTACCTCTTCTGGCGCGGGCTCTCTTACAAACCCACGATGGCCAAGTCCACCGACGGCGGCAAAACGTGGAGCGATGCGCAAGTGGTCTTCTCGCTTCCGGGTTTGCCCGAGGGCAACCGGCCTTACGCCAAATACACGTCGAACGGCAAAGACCGCATCCATCTGCTGTTCACCGACGGCCACCCGCGCAACGAACCATCCAACAGCGTCTACTATGTGTGCTATCACGGCGGGGCGTTTTACAAAGCTGACGGCACGCGCATCTGCGGCGTGAACGATCTGCCCATCCGCCCCGAACAGGCAGACTGCGTTTACAACGCGAAACAGACCGGCGCACGCGCGTGGATCTGGAGCGTGGCCTTCGACAACCAAGATCGCCCCGTCATCGCCTACACGCGGTTGCCGAAGGAGACGGACCATCGCTATCACTACGCGCGGTGGGATGGCAAAAGCTGGACCGACACCGAGATCTGCGCGGGCGGCGGATGGTTCCCGCAAACGCCGCCCGGCCAGACCGAACGTGAACCGCATTACTCCAGCGGACTGACCCTCGACCCGGTGGACCCGTCCATCGTTTACCTGACCCGGCCCGTGAACGGCGTGCGTGAATTGGAAAAGTGGACCACCTCCGACGGCGGCAAGACCTGGCAAACCGACCTCATCACCCGCGGTTCGCAGCACGACAACATCCGGCCCGTCGCCGTGCTCAACCCCACATCCGAAGGACCGAGCGTGCTTTGGCAGAATCTCTCCGGCCATTACACACACTTCACCGATTACCGCAGCTCCATCAAGACCGACTGGCCATCGAAAGCCATTCCCTCGACGGAGAACAAAAAATCCTTCGCGCCGCTCTCCCCAGCCATCGAGCGTAAGTCCGTGCTCGAAGCGATGGAACGCGTCGCCGACTGGCAGATCGCTCATCCGGGCAAACACAAGTTCACCGACTGGACGCAAGGCGCGCTGTTCACCGGCATCATGGCGCTCGACAAGATTTCCCCCAGCCCACGTTTCCGCGAGGAGATGAAGCGCATTGGCGATGCGAACGATTGGAAATTGGGCCCGCGCAAACAGCACGCCGACGACCACGCCGTCGGCCAGACCTACGCCGAACTTTTCCTCCGCTACAAGGACGAATACATGCTCGCGCCCATGCGCATGACCTTCGATGAGATCTTGAGCCAGCCGCCCAAGGACACGAACCTGAAGTTCCGCGGGGAAGGCGCCGGTGGGCTTTGGTCGTGGTGCGATTCGTTGTTCATGGCGCCGCCCGCCTGGGCCCGGCTCGCTGCCGCCACCGGCAACGCGCGTTACCTCGACTACGCCATCACGAATTGGTGGCACACCTCCGACACTCTCTACGATAAAGACGAACACCTTTACTACCGCGACACCCGCTACTTCACCAAACGCGAGGACAACGGCGCAAAAGTTTTCTGGAGCCGCGGCAACGGCTGGGTCATGGGCGGCCTCGTGCGCATGATGCAATACATTCCCAAGGACGACCCGCGCCGCGCGAAGTTCGAACAGCAGTTCAAGGAGATATCCGCGAAGATTCTCGCCCTGCAACAAACCGACGGCCTGTGGCGTTCCAGCCTGCTCGACGCGCAAAGTTATCCGCTGAAGGAGACGAGCGGCTCCGGCTTCTACACCTACGCGCTGGCGTGGGGAGTGAACGAAGGCCTGCTCGACCGCGCGCAATACGAGCCCGCCATCCGCAAGGCGTGGACCGCACTCGTCGAATGCGTCACGCCCGAGGGTCAGCTCACCCACGTCCAGCCCATCGGCGCCGACCCGAAGAAGTTCGACCAGAACGCCACGGAAGTTTACGGCGTGGGCGCATTCCTGCTGGCCGGCAGTGAAGTGCACCGGCTGGCGAAGAATTAATCACCACGGGTTGTGCGCTTGCGTTAAACCGGCAAGCCCGCTTGACTGCGAGCACTACCATGAAAATCACTCTTCACGGCGCCGCCGGGGATGTCACTGGCTCCGCTTACCTCGTTGAAACCGACCGCGCCCGCGTCCTCATCGACTTCGGCATGTTCCAAGGCGGTGCGCAGATGGAGGCGAAGAACGTCCTCCCGTCCGGCCTGCTCGCGAAGCAGCTCGACGCCGTGTTGCTCACGCACGCGCACCTCGACCACGTGGGCCGCCTGCCGTTGCTGACCAAGAATGGCTGGTCCGGACCCGTTTACGCCACGAAGCCCACCATCGAACTCGCCTCGCTCGTGCTCAAGGATTCGGCGCACTTGCAACTCCAGGAAATGGAGCGCGACAACCGCAAACGCGAACGTGCCGGCAAGGAACCGCTCGAACCGCTCTACAACGAACAACACGTCGAGCTGTTGATAAAACTTTTCCGCGGCATCGAATTCCATCAGCCCACGGAAATTGTGCCGGGCATCTCGGCCTTCTACGTCCAAGCCGGACACATGCTCGGTTCTGCAAGCATCGCGCTCACCATTCAGGAGGGCGGCAAGACCAAGACGATCGTCTTCTCCGGCGACATCGGCCCAAAAGGCATGGCCATCCTGCAGGACGCCGAGCCTTTGCACAAAGCCGACCTCGTTTTCATGGAGTCCACTTACGGCGACCGCGACCACAAGCCGATGAAGGATACGCTCGACGAGTTCACCGCCGTCATCAAAGACGCCGTCGCGCGCAAGGCCCGCATGCTCGTGCCCGCGTTCGCCACCGGTCGCGCGCAGCAGATCATCTATCATTGCGAGGAATTGTTCTGCGCCGGCACGGTGAAGCCCTTCACCATCTTTCTCGACAGCCCGATGGCCATCGAAGCCTCGAAAGTTTACCTGCATTACCCCGACCTCTTCGACGACGAAGCCAAGCGACTCGAAAAATCCTGTCAGTTGGTCCGCACCCAAAGCTGCGTCCAGACGACGCCGACCGCGCAGGACTCGATGAAGATCAACGACGCGCCCGGTCCGTGCATGGTCCTCGCCGGGTCCGGCATGTGCAACGGCGGCCGCATCCTGCACCATCTCAAGCACGGCCTCTGGCGGGCCGACACCGACGTGCTGATCGTCGGCTTCCAAGGACAGGGCACGTTGGGCCGCATGCTGGTGGACGGCGCGGAGATGGTGCGCATCTACGGCGAAGAAGTCTGCGTCAAAGCGCGCGTGCACACGCTCAACGGCTTCAGCGGTCACGCCGGCCAGACCGAATTGCTCAAGTGGTTCAGCTACCTCGCCCCGTCCAAGCCGCAAGTCGTCCTGACCCACGGTGAAGCCAAAGGCCGCGAGCCGCTGGCGGAGCAGATCCAAAAACGCTTCGGCCTAAAAGCCGTCCTCCCGATGCAAGGGGATGTAATCAAGCTGTAAGACGGAGCGCCTCTCGTCCAAGTCCGGCCTCGCGTGGGCCAGCTCACCAAGCTCCCCCGCCACCTCCCGCTTGCCTGCGGCGCGGTGGGTTTGTAGTGTCCGCGCATGGATGCGGAGGGATTCATCAAATGGGCTCTGGCGGACGATCGGACCGTCGAGGAGCGTTATGTCACGGAGTTGTTGGTCGAGCTGGGCGTGGGCTGGTGGAACAGCGACCGCAAGATCTACAAGCAGGAAAGCATTGAGGTCCGCATGGAACGCAAGCGGCAGCGCGCGCTCAACCCCGCTTACGACCCGCGCTATTCCGCCGAGGATGTCCGCAAGGCCGCCGAAAGCTGGCCGCGCATAAAGACGCTCCATTTCTGGGGCGACAATGATGATCGTCCGATGCGCGACTTGTCGGTCCTGCGTTTCTTCACCCAACTCGAAAGCATCTCGATCAGTTACAGCGAGGCGCCCGACATAAGCGTGTTCGCCCTCCTGCCCCGCTTGCAGTCCTTGAGTTTCGGCAGCCGTCGGTGCGAAGACTTTGGTCCCATCGGGCGGTGCGTGCAATTGCGTGAACTTTCGCTGAGCATCGGCATGAGCTGGTGGCGGAACTATTCGCAATGGCCGGCGGTGGCGGGCTTGGAACAATTGGTGAACCTCGAAAAGCTTTCGCTGACCGGCAACTTGTTGACGTTCGCCCCCGGCGTGACGTGGCCGAAGGTCCGTGGGGCCACTCTCAGTTGCGAACCGCTGGCCGCCCGCAGCGTGCGTGACCTGCCGCAGGTGCCCGCCTGCGAATTCCTCACGCTCAAGGGCGTCGAGCGGCTCGATGGCATCGCGGCTTACCCGCGCCTGCGCAATCTCACTGTAAATTCGGATGTGCGGGATTTCGCTCCGCTCACGGCGCTCCAGCACCTGACGAGCTTCACCTGTGGCGGGTTCGAGCCATTGGACGTGTCGCCGTTGGCGCGCCTGCCGAAGCTGGCGGTGTTGCGGTTCAACGCCAATTACAAATACACGGTCAATGCGATCAAGCCGCGCGATTTCTCGCCGCTCACGGACGCGCCCGCCTTGCGTGAATTGCATGTCGAGAATTGCCCGCCGGTCGTCGAGGAGGTCCGCACGCTCAACGCCGTGTTGCAGCCGTGGGATGATGAGTTCCTCGCGCCGGAGCCCCGCCCGTTGCCGCCGACGTTCAGGTTCGTGCTCGGTCCGTGGAACGCGAGTCCCGATGCGAAACGCCCCGTGCAACTCAGCCCCGCAGACAACGGCTTGCCCGACCAAGAGCTGCGCAATGCCGAAGGTCGTTGGGTCGCGCGCTTCGTCACGAAGCTGCTCAGTGCCCGGCTCGGTTGCAACGACTGGGGAACCGCAGACGCCGGTGGTGCTCATCGCAGCTTCAGCGTGACGATCGAATCGTATGATGTGGTGGAAAAGCTGCCGCTGATCATCGAGGTGATGCGCGAGGCCATGACCAGGCTGCGCGATGAATACGTCGCCACCCTGATGGTCAACCTCAAGGTCCGCGCTCCGGAACCGACCGAGGCCCAGCGCGCACTGGAAGAAAAAAAGATCGAAGAGGAGGAAGAGGCCGATTACGAACTCCGCCGCAAGGAACAGGACGAGCTGCTCGAGCGCCTGCACCGTTACGAGCTCAAGAAGCAGCTCGGTGACAAGATCGACCCGCAAGAGTTCGTGCCCAAACCCCGCACGCCACCGGAGCCAGTCGAGCCGGAAGATTTGGATGACGATGACGCAGATGACGACGACTTCGAGACTGAAGTCGACGACGACGACGAGCCTGCGCAGATCATATTGGACGATGAAGACCACCCGTTGGCCGAAAAATACCGGCTCTATGGTCACGTCAACCTGCAGGAGGTCTGGTTCATGAACCATCAGCGCGACGCCGCCATCTATGTTCTAGGCCGCCAACCGGACTTGGAAATCCCGGACGAGAAGAAACCCGAGTGACGCGGACGGCGAAACCTTCCACTTCCGCTCCAGAATCTCACCGGCAACGCCCGGGTTGGCTTTGGAAAGTTTCATCACCTAGCCCATGAGGTGAGCAAGCGCTGCGACCTACCTTACATTCAAGGTCGCGCCAGCAACCGCGCCACCGAATGCCGCGTTCACGCATCAGGCGAGACGGGTGTCCGCGGCGGGGAAGTTTGCGGACCACCCCCCGCTGAGCCGGTCACGGCGGCGGCGCGAGGTCCTTCGCCGGGCTCACGACGCCTTCCCGCGAAGGAGCGATGGCAGCGAAGTTAAACCGGCCTTTCCACCTTCGTCCCCTTCGCCCCTTCGCGGGACAATCCCTCAATCCACGCCAAAGGGCCAGCACTCAAGGCAGGACGCGGACGCGGTAATAACGATTGGTGGTGACGTTGTCCGGGTCGGTGGCCGAAGCGGTGGGGCCGTCAGCCGTGACGTCGCCGGAGAGGTCGAGCCACGCGGGCACTTCCAGCTGCGGCGTGGCTTGCAACCGGTAACCCCGGCCGTTGATGGCGGACCAGTTCACGACCGGGATGTCGTTCGAGAGCGCAACGCTGGTGATGACCGGCCGGCTGACGACAAGGACGTTGAAGGTGCGCGTGGCGCTCAACGGCGGCACGCCGTCGTCGGTGACGCGGACGGTGATGGCGTTGGTGGTGCCGGCGTCGGCATCGGCGGGCGTCCAGAGGAAGAGCCCGTTGGTCGCGCCGATGGTGGCGGCAGGCGGCGCGCCGGGGTCGAGCGAATACGTGAGCGCGTTCGCCGGCACATCCGTGTCCGCCGCGGAGTTGGTGATGACGAGCGTCATGGTCGCGTGCAGGACGCGGTCGGAGATCGCCGCGAGGCTGGGGGCGGTGTTCGAGTTGACCACGATGACGGTGAAGCTTTGCGTCGTGCTGAGGCTGGGGATGCCGTCGTCCGTGACGATCATCGCGATGACGTTGGTGCCGGGGCTTTGTGAACCAACGGGCGTCCAAGTGAAGATGCCATTGGTCACGGCAGCGCCGAGCGGCGCCGCGGCCAGCGAGTAAGTGAGGTTGTTCGCCGGCAGATCGGTATCCGCGGCAAGGTTGGTGAAGGTGAGCAGGCTGCCCACGGCAATCACCCTGTCGGAGATCGCGGGCAACGTCGGCGCGGAATTCGTTTCGAGGACGATGACCGTGAAGCTTTGCGTCGCGCTGAGGCTGGGTGCCCCGTTGTCGGCGACGATGAAGGAAATGACGTTCGTGCCGGGCCCGTCCGCCTCGGTGGTGTTCCAAGTGAACACGCCGTCCACGGAAACGCTGGCGCCGGCGGGAGCACCGGACAACGCGTAGGTCAGCGGATTGGCCGGAAGGTCGGCATCGCTCGCGGCGTTGGTGAAGGTGATGGTTGCACCTTCGATGACCACGAAATCAGGGATGCCAGCCAGCACCGGCGCGGTGTTCGTCTCCAGCACGATCACGGTGAAGCTTTGCGTCGCGCTCAAGCTGGGAACGCCGTTGTCGGTGACGACCATGGCGATGACGTTCGTGCTCGGCCCTTGCGCTTCGGTCGGCGTCCACGTGAACACGCCGTTGGTGACGGCAGCGCCGCTGGGCGCACCGAGCAGCGAATAGGTGAGCGCGTTTGCCGGGAGGTCGTTGTCCGTGGCGACATTGGTGAACGTCAACAGGTCGCCTTCCACAACTGTTTGCGCGGCGATGAGCGGCAGCGTGGGCGCGGCGTTCGTTTCGAGGACGATGACGGTGAAGTTCTGGGTGGCGCTCAGGCTGGGCGAACCGTTGTCCGTGACGATCATCGCGAGCGAGTTCGTGCTCGGGCCTTGCGCTTCGGTCGGCGTCCAAGTGAACACGCCGCCATTGGTGACGCTGGCGCCGCTGGGTGCGCCGGATAACGAGTAGGTCAACGTGTTGGCCGGGAGGTCGGCATCGCTCGCGGCGTTCGTGAAGACGAGGGTGTTGCCCTCGATGATCACGAAACTGGCAATGGCCGGCAGCGTCGGCGCGGCGTTCGTTTCAAGGACGATGACGGTGAAGTTCTGGGTGGCGCTCAGGCTGGGTGAACCGTTGTCCGTCACGATCATCGCGAGCGAGTTCGTGCTCGGGCCTTGCGCTTCGGTCGGCGTCCACGTGAACACGCCGCCGTTGGTGACGCTGGCGCCGCTAGGCGCGCCGACGAGCGTGTAGGTAAGCGCGTTGCCATCGGGATCGGTCGCGGCGTTGGTAAAGGTGAGGAGATCCCCCTCGATGACAGTCTTGGCGGCGATCGCCGGCAGCGACGGCGGGTTGTTCGTGGGAACCGACGCGCCGAGGATCGTCAGGATGTTGGCGAGGCTCGTGGCGCTTTGGCCGTCGGGGTTCGTGACGGTGAGGTTGCGCCCGCCGGTGGTCGCACCCGCGGCGACCGAGAGGTTCAAAGTCACGTTCGTCGGGTTGTTGTAAGTGATGCTGTTTACCGTGACGCCGGTTCCGCTCACGGCCGCAGCGATGCGGTTCGAGAATCCGGCGCCGGGGTCGAAGAAGCCCGTGTCGCCATCGCTGGTGCCGGTGAGCGTGACGGTGGCGTTGTTCGTGCCCTGCGCGAGCGAGGCCGGATCGCAACTGGCCGGCGTGGCCGGTTTCGGCGCGAGCAACTTCGCGATCTGCACGCCGTAGTAATTCGGCGAGACGCAGAACTCCTGGATCGTCCACATCGTCATGTCGTCGCTCGGGTCGAGGCAGGTGTAGGAATAATCGCCCCAACGCTCGATGGGGTTGCCGGCGTTGTCGCGCGGGTTGTAGGCGCTCGAACTGGCAGTGTAGAGTTTCGGCGAGCGCATCGTGCCGGCGGCGTCATTCTTCATACGGCCACACGTGCCGGCGTTGACGTATTCGCTCGGGCCCGCGACGGAGAAGCCCATCGCCGCATGCCCCTGCCCCGACACCATCACGGAGCCCATCCAGAAATTGCGGTTGGTCGTGGTGCTCGGCGACGGGTCGTAAAGCGTGCCGGACTGGAAGACGCTCGGCGTCTGGCCGGTGGGGATGCCGGTGAGTTCATACCAGCGGACGCCCATGCGGTTCGGCGTGGCGCCGCCGCCTGAACTGGTGCCGGAACTGTCCACCCCAAGGTTCTCGGTGGTCCAGAGGCGGCCATTGCGGTAATGCGCCGCGAGCAGGCGGTAATCAAGCCCATCCAGATTGCCCGCCGTGCCGCCGGTGTTGCCAAGATGCGGCACGTTGATGGTGCTGCCATTGATGGTCGGTAGCGTGATGGAAATGTTGCCCGAGATGGTCGGCGAGCCGCCCGGGTTGCTGATGCGGCGGAGCTGGAGCTTGCCAAATTGCTTGGCATCCGCGCCGATGACGTAACCCTCCGTCGCGGCGGGATCGAAGTTATCCACGCCCTGCGGTGTGTAAGGACCGCCGCTGGGACCGTTGCTGATCAACTTGCGGAACGGCGTCACCACGATGGGTCCGCCGCCGAGTAATGAACTTTTGCGAACGCAGAACACGGTGGTGTTGACGAAAGACCCGACGCCGCTGGTGCTGAAGACATTCACGCCGATGTAAAGCGCATTGGCATCGATGCCCAAAGTCGGATAGTCCGCGAAGTTGCCGGTATCAGCGGTGTTCTGCGGCGTCGGCTGGTCGTGCTGGAATTGGAAGAACGTCCAGACCGTCGAACCGCTGATGACCGGCCCATCGCTCACGGCAAACATGATGCGGTTGGGCACGGTGCCGGTGCCGTTGGGGACGTCGAGCATGATGATGAACCACCGTCCCGTGAGCCGGTCGAAACGGATGCGCGGATCGCTGGTGAAATTGACCGACGTCGGCGGCGTCATCACCGAGGAGAAGAAGGCGTCGGTATCGGCGTTCACCGCGCCGTCGGCGAGGCCGGTGGTCTTGTTGAAAGTGCGGATGCGCCCGTTCACCGCGACGATGAATTGCGACGGCCCGACCGCGCCCATCGTGTCCGGCGGATATGCTGACGTGTCAGCCAACGTCGCGCCGAGGAAGGCGTTCGTGAACGTCTGCGCACCGCCGCCGGGGTCATTGATGAGCGTGCCGTCCGGCGGTTGCACGTGAACCACGGGGTCGGTGTATTCCACATGCTCCACCCTGCCGAGCTTGTGGACGCGGATGATCTTGCCGCTCTTCTTCATCTGCTCCGAGCGCGCATTGAGATCACTGGAACGCTCACGGATGCCCACTTCGCCGGTCCAAGGCGCAGCCGCAGCGGAACCGTCTGGATTCTTTGGAACAGCGGCGGCGGCGAGAACGACAAAAAATGCAGCGAAGGAACACCAACGGGATAAAAATCGCACGCGCGCACTATGACGACGAGCCAACCGCCAAGTCAACCCGGCGAACCCCGTGGTTTTCCGCAAAATTTCCCCGGGGGATTATCCGCCCGATCGCCAGCCCACTTCACCCGCCGGCAATACCAGCAACCGCGCCACCGCCTGACTGCGCGAACGCACGCCCAACTTCTTGTAGATGCGGCCCAAGTGCGTGTGCACGGTGTGGAATGGTTACCCCTCTCTCCTCGGAGGGGAGGGGCGAGGCTGGAGCGGCCTTGAACTCGAGTTTTCAGTGGCCGCCATTCCCTGTGACCTTAGTGAAAATCGACCGGATGTTACAGGGAATTGAACCGCACGACTTCCCGACTTCTGGTGAAGCCAACGGCCACATGCCGCCGGCGGAAAAGGCCAAGCTACTCCATAGTTGCTGCCACTCCCAAAATCCAAGTTTCCTCCGCCGCTCATCTGTGGCTAAATCGCCGCGCACGAACCGATGCAAACACTCATCGCCAAAGCCGCAACGCTTCTTGAGGCGTTGCCCTACATCCAGAAATTCGCCGGCGCCACCTTCGTCGTGAAATACGGCGGCTCGTTCATGGACTCGCCCGACCCCGCCATCCGCAACGGCGTTGCGCGCGACATCGTCTTTCTCGAAGCCGTCGAGATCAACCCCGTGGTCGTTCACGGCGGCGGCAAAGCCATCACTCGCGCCATGGAAGCGGCCGGGCTCAAGGCGAACTTCATTCAGGGCATGCGCGTCACCGATGAAGCCACGGTCAACGTCGTCGACAAGGTCCTTTCCCGTGAGATCAACCCCGAGATCGTGAAGACCATCGAGTCGCTCGGCGGCAAGGCCCGCGGGTTCTGCGGCGCGGACATCTTCAAGTGCCGCAAGCTGCTGCTCGACGACAAGGAAAAGCCCGACCAGAAGATCGACGTCGGTTACGTCGGCGAAGTCATCGAGGTGAACACCGACCCGTTGCGGCAATGCATCCGGCGCGGCGTGACGCCGGTCATCAGTCCCGTGGCGCTCGGTGAGGATGGGAAGATTTACAACTGCAACGCCGACGTGGCCGCCGCGCAGGCCGCCATTGCGCTCAACGCGAAACGGCTCGTGTTCATGAGCGATGTGCCCGGCCTCATGCGCGACCCGAAGGACCCCGCCACGCTCATCAAACATCTGCAAACCACCGAGGTGCCCGGGCTCAAGGCCGCCGGCATCGTGGACAAAGGCATGATCCCGAAGGTGGACAGCGCCATCGCGGCCATCAAATCCGGCGTGGAGAAGGTATCCTTCGTGGATGGCCGCGTGAACCACTCCGTGCTGCTGGAAATCTTCACCGACGAAGGCGTGGGGACGGAAGTGGTGCTATAAAAAGCGATTCAAGTCGCACAATCACCTCGCACGGATAACGAAAAAAGGAAAGGGCGCCCTTACGGGCGCCCCTCGTGTTAAAACTGTCAGACTAACTTAGGGGAACATGATCAAAGCCGCATCCGTGGCGTTGGTGATGCCAGAACGCATCTTGGCCGAGGTATATTGCTGCACGCTGCCGTCGGAGAGGCAGATGTTGCCCTTGGCCTGATGGAGCTTGTCGGTCCACTTCAGGTTCGCGTTGCCTTGATTTGCAGCGAGCGACACAAAATAGCCTGTGGTCGCAGCGTTCGGCGAGTAGCCGGTCACACCATTAGGCGCAGCC
>JBEGQI010000083.1:0-9940 GCA_041181065.1 Verrucomicrobiota bacterium
GTGGCATTGGGCCTTTTGATTTTTGCTGAGGATCACGCGAACGCATTCCCCTCAACCATTTCGGCAACCAACAGTGGCGCAATGGAACCGATGTTAATCGGGGATGTGGTTCCATGCTTCAACGCGATTACGAATTACACCCTCAAGAAATCCATCTTTCGCTGCCTGACGGACAAGCAGCGGTGCGATGGCTCGCCAGAAGGCCTATTGGCGCGCACCAACCTAAGTTACTTCGTCAGCCTCGATGCCTCCGAGACTAACTCGCCGACTTACACCATCCTGACGGGCGATCGCCATTTAACCGCGAACACCAAGCCAATCGGCCCCGGCCTATTCTCGCTGAACACCAACCAAACTGTGGAATGGAGCGCTGAACTCCACAGCCAGAACAAGATGCCGGCTGGCGGTGTGTTCAGTTTTGCCGACGGTCATGCCGAGTGGGTTTCGGTGAAATCGCTTTCCCAAGTCGTGGCTCGCCAAAACATGGCCACCAATCGGCTAGCCGTTCCGTGAATCGCACGGGGTTGGCGGATACCCAAATCACCCGCAGACTGGAAGCCTGCGCTGCTCGTTCCACGGTTGTGTGCTATCCCTGCATTTTGCGGGCGCTTCTCCGCCCAGAAATATTGTTCACAACCTCAAACTAGGTGTTGAATTGAAGTCGCGGCCCCCTATGATGATTGACCTAGTGCAGATTTTTTAGGCTGCACTGCCAATCATCGATCATGTCGTTCACAGCCGCAGAGATTGCCGGAAAACTTCAGGGGGAAGTCCTCGGGGATGGCGCCATCGCGCTCAAGGGTTTCGCGCCCGCCGACCGCGCGCAGCCGGGCGATCTCACCTTCGCTGAGAACGAAAATTATTTCGCCCGCGCCGAACAAAGCGCCGCCTCGGCCATCATCGCCCCCGGCCCGTTCACCTCGACCAAAAAGACAGTCATCCGCGTCACCGACGCGCGCGTGGCGTTCGCCCGCGTGTTGCCGCTGTTTTTTCCTGATCCCACGTTTGCGCCGGGAGTTCATCCGTCGGCTGTAGTCGCCAAGTCGGCGAAGATCGATCCTTCGGCGCACATCGGGCCGCAATGTGTCGTCGGCGAGAACGTCATCATCGGCGCGCGGAGCGTGTTGCAGGCGCTGAACTTCGTCGGCACCGGCTGTCAGGTCGGCGACGACGTGAATCTTTTTCCGAACGTGACGCTCTACGCGTTCACCGAGGTCGGCAACCGCGTCCGCATCCACGCGGGCACGGTCATCGGTTCGGACGGTTTCGGCTACGTGCTCGACGGCGCGGCGCATCGCAAGGTGCCGCAGATCGGCAACGTCATCATACGCGACGACGTCGAGATCGGCTCGAACGTCAGCGTGGACCGCGGCGCGCTCGGCCCGACCATCATCGGCGCGGGCACGAAAATCGACAACCTCGTCCAGATCGCGCACAACGTGAACGTGGGCGAGCATTGCCTGTTGGTGTCGCAAGTCGGCGTCGCCGGCAGCACGAAGCTGGGCAATTACGTGATCCTCGGCGGCCAAGTTGGCGTCGCAGGCCACCTCAAGCTCGGTAATAAAGTTTCCGTCGCCGCGCAGTCCGGCGTGATGCACAGCATCAAGGACGGCGAGAAATGGTTCGGTTCACCCGCGCAACCCGACCGCCAGACCAAGCGCCAGATGATCGCGATCCAGCATTTGCCGGATCTGCTCAAGCGCGTGGCCGAACTCGAACGCAAGCTCGGCATCAAGGGCGATGCCGCGGCGCCCGCGGCTGAATAGATTTCAAATTTTCCACCACCAGATGGCAAAAGCTAAGACCAAGATCGCGGGCAAGACGTCCGGCACTTCGAAATACGACGCGCACAACAAGGTGCTCTCGCAAACCTACGGCGCGCTGGCGGATTTGCGCCGCGAGCTTTCGGACACGAAAGACGCCGTGTCGCAGCGCGAGGAGATCCTGCGCAACTTTGCCGTGTGCCCGGATTCGCAGCGCGCGTGGCTGTTGCTCGAGGACTACTTCGAGAAGCTCTGGCTGACGCGCAAAGACTTCCCCGACACCGACTGGTGGCCGCGCATGCTCGAAGCGCGCAACAAGGAACGCCTCGAAGAACTCGCGTTCCTGTTCATCCGCGCCAAGCGTTCCATCCCGACCGAACTCACGGCTTACGCGAACTTCGAACGTTTCGCCAAGGTCCAGGAAGCCGAGCACGAGCAACGCCTCGTCCGCGAGCTGGAGGAATGGATGTTCCCCAGCAAGCCGCTCCATCTCGACGTGCCCAAAGCCACGCTCCGCGTCGTGTGCGAAGCGCGTCCCGACGAGCAGCAGCCGTCGCATCATCATCTCGCGGTGCAGATGATCATCTCGCGCCAGCGCGCGGGCGACAAACCCAAGACCATCGCGGAACTCAACGACCTCATCACGCGCGCCGCGCACGAGCGCGAGTTGTTCCATCCGCACGACTGGGATTTCATCGAGTGGGTCACAGCCGCGCACAAGGGCCGCGCCGAAGACGGCGAGACGCTCATCCTTTCTGACGCCGAACTGTTCAACTGGCTCGCGCGCTGGGGCGCCACCACACGGCTGGAGATGGCCGACCCCAAGGGCCCGGTGCAATTCTCCGGTCACATGGCCGAGCTGGTGCCGCAACTCCAACGCAACGCCAACGACCTCGACTTCACGCATCGCGTCAAGCTCGACGGGGAAAAATCCGCTGGGTTGTCCGAGGCGAAATTCTTTTCCATGCAACCGCCGCTCGTGCTCGTCGGCGGGACGTTCTATCTCCTCCGCAACGCGCCACCCGCGAGCGTCATCGATCATTGGTCGCACAAGCCGGTCGTGCCCGTGCGCAAGTTGAGCCATCGCCTGCTCATGCACCTGCGCCGCACGCAAGCCACGCAGGGCGTGAACTGGGAGCAGCTCTGCCTCGTGCACGGCGCAAAGCCGCAATTCGTTTTCGAACTGCTCGAAGACACCGTCCGTCTGCGCTTGATGGCGAAGAGCAAACGCGACGACAGCCTGTGGGTCTGGACCGGCCAGGAATGGAAGCTCGATCAGCCGCGCAAGAAGCCCGCGGACAAACCCGAGATCCTCGACGACCCGAGCCTTGAGCCTGCCACGCAATGGCTCAAGCGCCTCGACTGGTTCAATCCCGAGCCCGGCCTGTGGACCGGCGACGCCAACGACAATTTCCTCGGCTCGCTCGCCGAAGTCTGGGCCTCGCGTCCCGACGGCGCGGAGTTCCTCGGCAACCCCGGTTTCCATCGCCTGTTCCTCCAGCCGCGCCAGCTCAAGCCCAAGATCATCGTCAAGGGCAGCGGCATCGACTGGCTCAGCGTCTCCGCCGAGTGGGAGCAGGAAGGCATGAAGCTCAGCGCCGCCGATCTGCAACGGCTCGCGAGCGCGACCAGCCGCTTCGTCAAATTGCCGAACGCCGGCTGGGTCGAGTTGAACACCGCCGCCGTGCAGTCCGCGCACGAGACGATGGCTGAACTCGGCGTGGACGGCTTGATCGCCGTGCCGCAGAAGATCGGCATGGAACAGGTCGCGCACATGGGCGACGACGCGTTGACGAAGTTCGCTGATTCACCGGCCGCACAAGCGTTGCGCGAGAAACTCAAGACGTTCAAGGGCGTGCCGACGTGCGACCTGCCGAAGAGCCTCGTCGCCGAGCTGCGTCCGTATCAGCAGGACGGTTTCGATTTCCTCTGCCATCTCACGCAGATGAAGCTGGGCGGCATCCTCGCCGACGACATGGGCCTCGGCAAAACGCTCCAGACGCTCACGTGGCTCGCGTGGTTGCGCGAACGCAACAAGAAGAACCCGAAGCCGTCGCTCGTCATCTGCCCCGCATCCGTGCTGCACAACTGGCGGCGCGAAGCGGAGAAGTTCACGCCCGGCACCAAGGTGCTCGTGCTCGAAAGCGGCGCCGCGCGTCACAATTTGCGCAAGCAGATCCCCGAGCACGACATCATCGTGACGAACTACGCGTTGTTGCGCCGCGACCTCGAGGAGTTACAGAAGTTCGCGTTCCGCGCGGTCATCCTCGACGAAGCGCAGTTCATCAAGAACCCCGGCGCACAAGTCACAACGGCGGTGAAGCAGATCAAGTCCGAGCACCGTCTCGCGCTGACCGGCACGCCGCTCGAAAACCGCATGCTCGACTTGTGGAGCATCGTGGATTTCATCCAGCCCGGTTACCTCGGGTCGCAGGAGGATTTCATCGAGACCTACGAACCCCGCGGCGCGAATGCCGAGGGCGAACAACGCATCGCGCGCAAACGGCTTTCCGCCAAGCTGCGCCCGCTGCTGTTGCGCCGCTTGAAGAAGCACGTCGCGAAGGATCTGCCGGACCGCATCGAAGAGCGCATGGATTGCCCGCTCGGCGACGAGCAGAAGAAACTTTACCTCGCCGAGCTGCGCCGCAGCCGCGATCAGGTGATGAAGATCGTGCAGGAACAGGGCGTCGCGAAGAGCAAGATGCACGTGCTCGCCGCGCTCACGCGCCTGCGCCAGATCTGCTGTCATCCGACACTCGTCGGGAACGACTCCGCGTCCGGCAAGACCGAGACGTTGTTCGAGTTGCTCGACCCGCTGATCTCCGAGGGCCAGAAGGTGCTCGTCTTCTCGCAGTTCGTGCAGATGCTCGAGTTGCTGGAGAAGGAGTGCAAGACGCGCAACATCCCCACGCACATCCTCACCGGCGCGACGAAGGATCGTCAGCAGGTCGTGTCGGCCTTCCAAGCCGACCCGAACGCGGGCGTGTTCCTGCTCAGCCTCCGCGCCGCCGGCACCGGCTTGAACCTCACGTCGTCCAGCTACGTCGTGCTTTACGATCCGTGGTGGAATCCGGCCGTCGAGGCGCAGGCCATCGACCGTTCGCACCGCATCGGCCAGACCGCGACGGTGAACGCCTACCGCCTCATCGCGCCCGGCACCGTCGAGGAAAAGATCTGGGAACTGCAACAGAGCAAAGCCAAGACGATCGCCGACGTGCTCGGCGAAGAAGGCTTCGCCCGCAGCCTCTCGGCGACGGATCTGGAATATCTGTTCTCCGAGGATTGAACGGGACCGTTCGCTCACGGGTCAGAACAGCAGCCGTCACTAAACCGGGAGATGAACAGGAAACGAACCAATCCATTTCGCCCAATTCTCATCACATTGGGTGTCCTTGCGTTTCTGATCCTGTTCTTTTTCGGGCCGCAGCTGGGTTGTTGGTGGCAACTGGAGAGAGTTGGACGCGTCCCAGAAGGATTGACTCAAGCTACGACGGAAGGCAGAAGAACTTGGCTGATTGCTGAGCGGACAACATGGTGGGGTGATCCGATTGACCCAAAGGCATTTTGGACAAACAAAGTCGTTTGGAATGATGATGTCGCAAAGGATGCTGCTCAAAGACATGGCCGATTTTATCCACCGATTCCGACACACCTCACGAATTTGATTCCGGCCGGCCTTCTTGAACGATGCTCTCACACCGACATTGTGCCGAGCCCGTGGAGCGGCGGTCCCGACGGAGGTCGTATCACCCCCTTCCACTCGACCGATGCAGAAATGGCATACTGGGATTGGTTTTGGAGGCACCAACCAAAACCTCCCTCCACACTCGAACACGAACAGTATGAAGCCGCGAAGGATATCTTGTTGGACCGGCAGCCGCTGATCGTCAATGGCTTTGACCATAGCACGCGGCGTTCGCCAGAAGAGCGGAAGAAAGACGAACAATCCTTGAAGCGACGAACCCGGGAAATTGGCGTTCCAGAGGAGGCGTTAGATGATGAGGCGTCATTTTGGGCCTATGTGATGAAGGAACGAGCCGAGTATGCCGCGCGGCAGAAACAGCTAGAACCGGCCAGAAGAAGATCGCCCGAAATGGCAGATCGTTTCTTGGAAGGATTCTTCGTCAGTTTGCTCGTGGACCCCAAATACATCACCGAACCACTGGCGCCCGACCAACTGAAAGCCGCCAACGCGTGGAAGATCGCCTACCTGCAACATCTCCGCCGCGAGAAGACCGACGAGTCCTACATCCACGCCTACCTCAAGGCGTGGAACCTGACCGAAGCTGATGTCTTCCCGGAAGCATCCTCTGGCAGCCAGCCCATCGATCAAGTTCATTGAACTTTGCGTAAACATCGAGCGGCTTGATGGGCGATTGCAACCCGAGGGAATCTTCAGCTCACCAATCCGCTTGCAGTTTTGGCTGCGGCATGGGTTCATTGTGGCGCCGATGAGCAAAAGCAAGTTGCTACTGATAGATGACGAGGCGGATGTGCAGTATTCCTTCCGCCGCATTTTTGATTCACCCGAACTCGAGATCGCGACCGCGTCCAGCGGCGAGGAGGGCCTCAAGGTCATTCCCAAATTCAA
Source organism: Verrucomicrobiota bacterium (assembly GCA_041181065.1). Lineage (GTDB taxonomy): Bacteria > Verrucomicrobiota > Verrucomicrobiia > Limisphaerales > DSYF01 > DSYF01. The sequence goes on from JBEGQI010000083.1 coordinate 6,355, forward strand.
ACCCGACCTCGTCCTGATGGATGTGCGCATGGGCGGGATGTCGGGCCTCGAAACGCTGCGCAAGATCCGCGAGTCCGACAAGAAGCTGCTGGTCATCCTGATGACCGCCTACGGCACCACGCAAACCGCCATCGAGGCGATGAAGCTGGGCGCCTACGATTATCTGCTGAAGCCGTTCGACGTGCCGAAGATCAAGGAGATCGTGAACAACGCGCTCAAGGCCGCGCGTGACATGCGGCAGGTCGTGGCATGCCAGCCGTTGCTGGAGTCGGAGGATTACGAGGTGGGCGTCGTCGGCAAGAGCGAGCAGATGCACAGCGTCTTCAAGCTCATCGGCCAGCTCGCCGCCTCGGATGTCACCGCGCTTATCACCGGCGAAAGCGGGACGGGCAAGGAACTCGTGGCCCGCGCCGTTTACAGCCACAGCCAGCGCAGCGCCCAGCCGTTCCTCGCCATCAACTGCGCCGCGATCCCGGAACAGTTGCTTGAAAGCGAATTGTTCGGCCATGAACGTGGTGCGTTCACCGGCGCGGCGACCCAGCGCATCGGCAAATTCGAGCAATGCAACGGCGGAACCATCTTCCTCGACGAAATCGGCGATATGACGCCAGCCACGCAGACGAAGATCCTGCGAGTATTGCAGAGCGGCACCTTTGAGCGCGTCGGCGGCAACACGCCCATCAAAGTGGACGTGCGCGTCATCGCCGCAACCAACAAGCCGCTGGAGCAAGCCGTGGCCGCGCGGCAGTTCCGAGAGGATTTGTTCTATCGGCTCAATGTCGTGCGCCTCGCGTTGCCCCCGCTGCGCGAACGCAAAGAGGATGTCCGTTTGCTCGTGGATTATTTCCTCCGCAAACTCGCGCGCGAACAGAACACCCAGCCGAAGTCCATTTCAACGACAGTGCTGCGCGCGTTGGAGAAGTATCATTGGCCCGGCAACGTGCGCGAACTGGAGAACGTCATCCGCCGCGCTTTGGTGGTGGCCAAAGGCGACGCCATCTTGCTGACGGACTTGACGCCGGAAATCGCGGGCGGTCCAATCGGCCCCACCGCCGTGACCGCCGCGCCCACCCCCGGCGGAACCACTTCGGAAGAATTGACCGCGCTCGCAGCGCAGATGTGCAAGCTGGCGCGCAAAGATCCAAAGCTGAAGCTGATCTCCGCAGTCGAGCGCGTGCTGGTGCTGGAAGCGTTGCGTGAGACGGGGAACAATCAGGTGCAGGCGGCGAAGTTGCTGGGCATCACCCGCGCGACGCTCCGGAAGCGTATCGAGAAGTTCAGCATCACGCGGGAAGTGAACATCCAGTAGCGACTACTGCTTCTCGTATTCGCCCTTGCTCGACTTCTTGAGCACGGTGAAGCCGGCCTTCTTCGCATCAGTGATGGAAAGCGGCTTCAGTTTCTGCGGCGAACTGAACGAGGAGAGGATCTTTCGCACCGGCTTTTTGCAGGCCGGACATTTCTCGAGCGGCGGGGCGCTGAGCGGCCGCATCAACGTGAAGCGTCCACCGCACACCTTGCAATCACCCTCGCACAATTCGTATTCGTAGATCGGCATCGTTGTTCCTGCCCTTGCTTGGCCCGAAGTCGGCACATTGTCAACTGCAGCCTGAACAACACCCCGCTTGCCAGCCGCCCCGACCTGTCCCACACTCTACGCGTCATGAATGCCCATCTCGACGTCAAAAAGACTTACAAATTCTACGTCGGCGGAAAATTCATCCGCAGTGAAAGCGGCAAATCGCTCGCGGCGCACTCCGCGCAGGGCGAGTTCCTCGACAATTATTCCTGGGCCTCGCGCAAAGATCTGCGTGACGCCGTGGGCGCGGCGCGCTCCGCGCAGGATGGCTGGGCCAAGTCCACGGCTTATCTCAAAGGCCAGATCCTCTACCGCGCCGCCGAGATGATGCAGGGCCGCGCCACCGAACTCGTGCACGAACTGTCGCGTTCGCTGAACTGTTCGCACGAAGTCTCAGGCCGCGAAGTGGGCGCCACGATTGACCGCCTTGTCCATTTCGCCGGCTGGACAGATAAATACCAACAGGTCTTCGGCAGCGTGAACCCGGTGGCCACGCCGCATTTCAATTTCACCACGCCTGAACCCACCGGCGTCGTTGCGGTCATTGCGCCAGATGAGCCGGCATTGCTTGCGTTGGTTTCTTTGGTCGCTCCCGCGATTCTCAGCGGCAACAGCGTCGTCGTTCTTGCCAGCGAGAAGCATCCCCTACCCGCGCTGACGCTCGGCGAAATCCTCGCCACCAGCGATCTGCCCGGCGGCGTGGTCAACATCCTTGCCGGCAAACGCGCGGAACTCGCCTCGCATTTTGCGACTCACATGGACATCAATTCCATCGCGGATGCCAGCGGCGACGCAGCGTTGGGCGCACAATTGCAAGGCGGCACGGCCTTGAACCTCAAGCGCTACTTCGCGCGTTCACTGGATGCCGAGGCCTGGTTCGGCGCCCAAGGCGCAGACCCGTATTGGATCCTCGACACCGTCGAGATGAAGACGGCGTGGCACCCGATCGGGGTGTGAGGCCGATTCGCCCGACTCTGTGCGCGCCCTTTTCAACCGGTTAATCTCAATCTTTTCATGACTGCCTTGACCGCAGCCCAATTGGCCCGACTCATCGACTTTCCGCTCCACCGGCCGGATGCCACCGCCAAGGATTTGGAGGAGCATTGCGCCATTGCCCGGCAACATCAGTTCGCCGCAGTCGCGGTGAATCCAAGTTACGTCGAGCATGCGCGCCACTTCCTTGAAGGCACGGACGTGAAAGTGGTTGCGGCCATCGGTTTCCCGCTCGGCGGCACGGACGCAGACACGAAGCGTTACGAAACGGAAGTCGCCGTGGATAACGGCGCGCAGGAGATCGACGTGGTGATGAACCTCGCCCGGCTCAAGGACGGCGAAGACAAATATGTTCTCCGTGAACTGCGGGATGTCGCCGAAGCTGCCGATGAACGCATCGTGAAGGTGATCATCGAAACCTGCCTGCTCACGCGCGACGAAAAACTCCGCGCCTGCCAGATCATTCTCGATTCCGGGGCTCATTTCGTGAAGACCTCCACCGGCTACAGCAAGGGCGGCGCGACGGTCGACGACATCAAGCTTCTGCGTGAGGCTGTAGGAGAGAACTTCGGCGTCAAAGCAAGCGGTGGAATCCGCGATTACGCCACCGCTATTGCCTTGATTGAAGCAGGCGCAAACCGACTGGGAACGTCCAGCGCTGTGGAAATCTTGAACGCCGTCCCGGCGGTTTGATTCAGGCAGCCTGTCGAAAGTTCAGGCAGCACAAACTACTTCAGCGCCTGCACGGCCAGTTCCGCCGCTTTGATGAGCGGGTTAGGATAGATGCCGATCACCAAGATGCCCACGATGCAGGCGAACACCGTGATGCGCGCCGGGGTCGAGATTGTGATCTCGGATTTGTCCTTCGCCTCGCCGCCCCAGTAAATCGCCTTCACCACGCCGAAGTAGTAGTAGAGCGACATAACCACACCGACGATCGCGATGCCGACCAGTGCGTAGAAAGAATGATGCGTCGCACCCACGGCTAGGGCGGACTTGATGAGCAGGAATTTG
>JBEGQI010000084.1:0-14679 GCA_041181065.1 Verrucomicrobiota bacterium
TGTTCGCCTGTCCGGTGATCAGGTGCACGGACGAGTCCGACTCATAGACCCACAGGAGATTCGTCAGGCCGCGCGTGAAGGTCAGGTAGTCGTGCAGGTCGCGCCACAACGCGATGAAGTCCGCGCGCTTCTTGTTGCCCTGCCAAAACCACGCGCCGTTCATTTCCGAGAATGGCCGGAAGAGCACGACCACTCCGGCATCGCGGAGCGTGGTGAGGTTGCTTGCCACGTTGTCGCGCAAGGCAAGGTAGTTCGAGCGGGCAAACTGATTCGTGGCGAGAACCGTGGCGGGGTTCAACAACTCGGGAATGTTCTCCGCGCCGTTCGGATCAGTGCGACTGCCGCGCCACGGATTCGCGATCTGCCATTTGATGAGCGGGAGACCGCCGTTCGCCCACACCTCCAACGCGCGCGGCAGCACCACGTCCATTTGCAACGTCGCGTTTTGGCCAACTTCCGCCGCGAAGCTCACGAGGCCTGGCCAATGTCCCGTGAGCGCAGGCAGCGTGGCGACGTGGTTCGACCAATCCTTTTCGATGTCCGTGACGTGCTGTCCGACGATGACGTGATTGCTCGGCGCGCTCGGCAATCTGGCGAGATACTCCAACACCGCGAGCGCGCTCGTGGACAAACCGCCGATGCGCGGGCGACCGGGAAACGACGCCGCGTTCGTCGGCGACGTCGCGGCCCAATACTCCGTCCAGTTCGAGGCGAGGTCGTGATCCGGATCGGCGGCGGCGTCATTTGTGGTCGCGCTTGTGCCGTTAAAAACCTCCCAACCGTCGGGGATGCCATCGCCATCGGAATCGCGATTGTCGGGGGACGTGCCGAGCGCAAGCTCCTCCTCGTTGGATAAACCATCACCATCATTGTCGGGTAACATTTCAAATGCATCAAAGGTCGTTACCGGATTCGTATCCGCGTTCATGCCGGACTCGGTGTAAAAAAGCGCGTTGTTCAACGTGCCGCTCCACGTCGTCGTGCGGACGCCGTCGAGCCGCTCCCATTGGTTCGTTGTCCGCACCACGCGTTCGGCGAGGAGGAATCGGTTCGTCACCAGCGTGCCCGAGACATCCGCCGCGACCCGCAGCCAGGCGCGGACAATCGTCGGCGCACTGACCCGCACCGCGAAGCGCGTGACCCAGGTCGCGCCGTTGGTGGTGAGCGCGAGCTGCGCGGTCACGTCCTGTTGCGGTGCGACGGCGAAATTATTCCGGTTGGAGACGAGCAGGGCGTTAGCGCCCACGAAGCCCGGCGACACGACCTGAAAAACATTTTGCGGAATCAGTTTGGTGAGAATCCAGCCGTTCGTGCCCGACTCGAACGAGCCGTTGCCGATGAGATTGGTGGTGTAGGCGGACGCGCTGCCCACGAACGCGAGCGCCAAAGCCAAAGCGGAAACGACTTTCATCATCCTTGAATAGCGCGAGGCGGTTGGAATGTTACAGAGCGCGTCTTGGACTGCGGTGGCAGAGCGATAGCGGCGACACCGCTTTCGAGCGAACGATGATTCTCGAATCCAAAACCCTTCCTGTGCGTGCGAAAGTGGCGTGGCGCTGCGCTTCCCGCCGCAGTCCAAAATGGATTCAGTAGTCACGCTTCACGCGGAAAAATCCGATCGTGTTAGTTGTAGTGTTTTCCACGAATGGCATTGGAGCATTGGTTAGCGGCGTCCAGTTCGACAGGTCGCTGCTGCGTTGCAAAGTGCCGCCCTGCCAGTTGATTTGCATCTGTGTGCCGGCCCGCGTGCTGGAGAGTTTCAGCGGCTGAAAACTTTTCCAATTCACCGCTTCGCGCGTGGCGATCCACGGGTCGGCGAGGAGCGCGGCGACGTTTTGGTTGTCCATCAGCGCGAGGTGCTTGGTCTGCGCACCGTTGTTGAACGTGGACCACGCGCAGAAGAACGAGCAGCGCGGGTAACGCGCGTGCAGGTTCGTGGAGATGATGCGCGTGTCCCACGAGCCGTCCCATTGGCCGAGACTGCTCGCATTCGGCCCGGCTTCGCTGAACGCGTGCGGCTTGGGGTAATTGCGAAACACCGCGTCGAAGCTCCACGGGTAGACCCAGATGTCGCTATACATATCCTGCGCGGCGACATCCACCACGTCGTCGCCGGGGTAGTAATAATCGGCGGGCACGGCGTCATGCACGCCGTCTGAGCCTTGAAAGACCCAGAGCACATTCGTCAGCCCCTTCGTGAACGTGAAGTAGTCATGCATCTGTCGCCACAGCGCGATGTAATCCGCGCGCGGTTTGCGTCCCCACCAGAACCACGCGCCGTTCTGCTCGTGCAACGGCTTTAGCAGCACCGGCACGCCGGCGTCGCGCAACTGCGCCAGCCCCGCCGCTACCGCGTCGAGCCCCGCCATCCAGTTCGTGTAAGCGGCTGAACCGGGTGAGAGAAGTTGCGTGAGACTGGTCACGTTGTTGGTGTTGCCGGAGAAGCCGTTGTTCCACGGGTTCGCCGGGCCATAATGAACCATCACGAGGCCGCCGTTGGTGGCGTAAGCGAGAGCGAAAGGATTCATCACGGACGCGGCGATGCCGGAGGGGTTGTTCGTCTCGTATTGCACGCAGAGCAGCGCGGGCCAGCGCCCGAAGTCCGTGGCCATCTTCGCAACGTAGTTTGTGTATTCCGCACCCGGGCCGCCGACGCTGGTGGTTGGCGTGATGGTCTGGCCGAGGAACACACGATTGCTCGTGGCGCTGGGCGCGAGCGCGAGCATCCGCAAAACGCCTTGCGCCGCGTCGCTCATGTTCGTGTAACTCGGCGTGCCGGGAATCGAATTGAAATTCGCCGGATCGGTCGCGGCCCAATATTCCTGCCGCGCGGTGAATGTGTCGTGGTCGGCGTCGCTCGCTGCATCGAGCGCGTTCGTGGGGCTCAAGCCGTGCGCGAGTTCCCAGCCGTCGGGAATGGTGTCGCCGTCAGTGTCCGCGAGATTGGGATTCGTCCCGGAGGCGAGTTCTTCGCTGTCGGTAAGGCCGTCGCCGTCCGTGTCCGCTTCGAGCAAAACGTCATCGAGATAAATCGACGGGAACACGCCCTCAACCATCAGCCCGACCTCGAATTTGAGCTTAGCTGCCGAGAGTGTGCCCGTCCATGTCAGCGTCTGCACGCCGGCGACGAGCGTCCATTGGTTCGTCGCAGTGATCATCCGCTCGGCGAGCAGGACGTTGCGCACGCCGCTGCCGTCGAGCATCTGCAAGCGCAACCGCACGCTGGCGGGCGCGTCGAGCTTGAGCCAGGCGCGGGCGGTGTATTGCGTTACCGAACCGACGGCGGACAGATTTGTCGTCAAATCTTGCAGCACGCCATCGGTCAGGCCGGCGCGACTGGTGAGTCGCAGTGCATTCGTTCCCGTGTGGCCCGGCGAAGAGTTCGCACGGCCCGCTGAACCAAAATTGCTCCAGCCCGTCAGCCCGGATTCAAACGAGCCGTTGTTGACAAGATTGGTGGCAGCCGCCGCGCCGCTCGCGAACGCGAGCGCCAGGGCCAGTGAGAAAATCAATTTCATCAATCCTGAATAGCGCGTGGCGGACGGAATGTTACAGCGCGCTTACTTCGCTTCGCCGGGCAGTTCGGGTGCAGTCTGGCGGCGAAGTTTTCCAGCCATGACGGGGGAATTATTCGTCACGACTTGGAGAAGCGGGACGAGTTGGTTCAACCATTCGTCGGCGCGGGAATGATTCGCACCGTCGGTGAGCAGCACGAAGGACGCGGAGGCGACGCCGGTGACATACACGCCGTAATCCTGCATCGCACGGGCAAGCTCGTAGGCCGGGCCGTTTGTGCCGAACTTCGCGGCGATATTCACGTCCGGCGGAAGCGCGAGCAGCGTGCCGACGTTAAGAAACTCTGCGCTGGCCGCGTCGCCGCCGGTGGCGGGCCAGACGGTGCTGGGCGTTTGAAAATTATTCCGTCCACCGAGCTGCGGGCGCGGGATGCGGCACGAGAGCGCGTGGCAGATGCCGTTCTCCAATTCGCCGGCGCGCAACAAGCCGCCGAGATTCGAGAGGCCTAAGGGCTTCGCCTCACTCGCAGTTTCATCCGCGCCCGGCCCGGCGAGATCAGTGCGGGCGATGGCCTGCGCTTCGAGGTCGCCATTGGCGCGCACCGTCACGCCGCGCAATTCGAGTGCGTAACGCCGGCCCGGTTGGAGCAGCACCCACGAATCAGAAATGTTCGCGCCGGGCAGGTTGACCTCGGCCAGTCGGGCGTCGGTGCGCGCTTCGCCGTTCACCCAAATGCGGCGCAGCGGATCGGCGGGCGAACCGAGAATCGGACGGCGCTGACGCAGCGCATTGGTGAGCGGGCCGTCCGCGAGAAAAGTTTTTCCCGGCACAGGTGAGAACTTCGCTTCGCTGCCGAGCGGATGATTCCAGATGCTCGCGCTGCTGAATGGCCAGAGGAACGGATGCCGCGCGAGCCGCCCGTAGCGCAGGGGAGTTTTTTCTGCCGCGACGGCGAATTCGCCAGCCGCCACATTCACGGCGTCAGGCTTACCACTGCCGGTCATCTTCACGAGGCCGTGTGTGACTTCGAGCGCGGTCTGGTTGGTCGCGACGCTCAAATCGAATTCTGTTCCCACGACGGTGACGAGCGCGTGCGGCGTTTGGATCAACAGTGGCAAACCGGGCGGTTGTTTCGCGACGTCGGCGGAGAGTGCGCCGCTGATGAGCTTCAGTTGTTTGCCACCGCTTCGTTTTGAGTCAACGGCGACCAAGCTGATTTCCGTTCCCGGTTCGAGATGCAGCGTTGTGCCGTCGGCAAACTTCACGGTGGCGGATGCGATATCCCCGGCGCGGATGGTGTCGCCGAGCTGCGGTTGCGAGAAGTTGCCGGCCAGTTCAACGCGCGCCGGCAATTCAACCGGAGCGTTGGTCGTCGCGGGACGTTGGACAAACCAGACGACGAACAGAACGAGCGCGGCGGCAAAACTCAAGCCAAGCGCCGGACGGCGGAAGATGGAGGATAGAGAATCGATGATGAAAGATGGACGGGCAGTTGTGTCTGCCAACACGCGTTGCTTGAGCGCTGCCTCCTGTTCACCGCGCACGACAGTGAGGATGGATTGCTTTACGCGCTCGTTCGCGGTGTCCGCGTTGAGCGTGGCACGGAGTGCGGCATCCAGTTGAAACTGGCGTAGCAGTTCACGGCGCGCCTGCGGATCGCGTTCCAGTTCCGCCTCAACGCGCTTGCGTTCGTCGGATGAAAGCGTGTTTTCCAGATACGCGATGAGTTCCTGTTCGCTTAACATGGCTGGCCTCCCTTGAGTTTGGCCTCGATGCACTCGCGAAGTTGCGCGCGCACGCGAAAGAGCGAGACGCGCACCCACACAAGGCTGCGCTTGAGCCGAGCGGCGATGGTTTCGGTGGATTGCTCATCGCGATATTTGAGCGTGATGAGTTCGCGGAGCGGGCCGTCAAGTTGGTCAAGGCAGGATTGCAGATGCTCGGCTTCGGCCGTGGGCGCGGTTTCGGTGGACGTTGTTTCCCATTCTGCCAGTTGCCACGCGGCAAATTTCTCCTGATTGACCTGCTCGCGCGCGAAGCGTTGCACCTCGGCGCGCAAAAGATTCCAAGCAATCGCCCGCACCCAAGCGCGAAAAGATGTGCCGGGCTGAAACTCGTCCAAATGACGGAACGCAAAAACAAACGTGTCATGCGCCAGTTCATCCACGAGCTGCGGCACGGGCGCTTTGAGCGCGAGAAAGGTGCGAACGTGCGGCAAATGCGCGTCGAGCAACGCCGCGAAAGCGTCATGGTCGCCGGCCTGCGCGGCGCGAACAAGCCCTTCGCTAGCAACATTGTGGTTCGTCGAGTCTGGCACTTCATCAAAAGAATAGCGCCAAACTTCAGTGGTGTTACAAGAATTTACCACCAGCCGGATGGTGCCAGCCCCTTGGGCGAGGAACTGGAGGCTGAAGTCATCGCGTAGATCCCGACGAGGATCAAAGAGCGGAAGGCGTAAGCCACGGCGACTCCTTTCATCAAATCACCGGCCGCCGACAATGTGTCGGGGGCGTTTTCTTTGGCAACGGCGTTAAGCAACTTTTTCGTGTTAATCCGGTTAACACAAACATGTTGACGGCTCTTCTATTCGTGTTAAGCATATTCACATGAATATGAAACAAGGCACGCGTCCGCAGCGCAGCTATCAGCAAAAGGCGCGGGCGGAAGCGGCGGAGGCCAGCACGCTCCGGATCATTGAGGCCTTTCTCAAGCGCGCCGAAAACGAGTGGTTCGACAAGGTGCGGCTGGAGGATGTGGCGGCGGATGCCGGCGTCACGGTGCAAACGGTGATCCGCAAGTTCGGCAACAAGACCGGCCTGCTGGATGCCGCGCATAGGCATATGGGCGAGACAGTGATGGTGCGGCGCAATACGACGCCCGGCGATGTAGATCGCGCCGTGGACGCCTTGACCCGGGACTACGAAGAAGCGGCGCCCCTGGTTTTGCGGCTGCTCGATCAGGAGCAGATGCATCCCGCCTTGAAACCCGTGCTGGATGCCGGGCGTCGCGGCCATCGTGATTGGCTAGAACAAACGTTCGCCGACAAACTCAACTCGCTGCCCGCCGCCCGTCGGCAGGCGATGCTCGACGCGCTCGTCGTCGCTGCGGACATCTACGTCTGGAAACTTCTGCGCGTGGACATGGGACGTTCGCTGGCCGCCTACAAGCAGCTTGTGAAGCAGTTGATGCGCGCAGCGCTGGCGGATAAGTAGATTCTTCACCTCAACTTCAAGCTGTTCGCTCAAAGCTATGAAAAGCCCTGCCCGCAATTTTTTGTTCACGACTTGGTAAGGTGGCGGCAACATTCCGCCCGCCCTCACCGTTGCCCGCAAGCTCCGCGCCCGCGGACATCGCGTTCGCTTGATGAGCGATCGCGTGAATTCCAAGGACGCCGCCGCCGCCGGACTGGAGTTTCATCCCTGGCAAACCGCACCGAGCCGACCGGATCGCACGCCGGCGAGTTGTCCGTTGCGCGATTGGGAGGCGGCTAATCCGCAGGAGGGCATCGGGCGTTTGCTGGAACGAATGATCTTCGGGGCGGCGCTAAATTACGCGCGCGATCTCACCGCCGTTTTGGATGCCGAACCGGCCGACCTCGTGGTGACGAGCGAGATGCTCATGGGCGTGCTGGCGGGATGCGAAAGCCGCGGGCAACGCGCCGCCATTCTGTCCGCCAACCTTTGCATCTATCCCATCGATGGCATGCCTATCTTCGGCCCCGGCCTGCCGCCGCCCTTCTCGGCAGAGGAAAGGGACATGCACGACCAGATTCGTGCTGGCACGAAGGCGATGCTGGAGGCGCATTTGCCAACATTGAATCGCGCCCGCCAGGGGCTCGGGCTGGCACCGTTGGCTTCGACCTTGCAGCAACTGGACGCCGCACAACGGCACCTGCTTTCAACGGCACGCGCGTTTGATTTCCCGAATCCCTCTGTGCCCTCCGAGATTCGCTACATCGGCCCGCAGCTTGACGAGCCCACTTGGACGGAACCGTGGCGTTCTCCATGGCCGAAGAACGATGCGCGTCCGCTCATCGTCGTGGGTTTTAGCACGACCTATCAGGCGCACGAAGGTGTGCTGCAAAAGGTTGTCGATGCAGCGGCGGAACTGCCTGTGCGTGCGCTGGTGACGCTCGGACAGATCGCTGCCGACGACGTGTGTCCGGCGGCCAACACGGTCGTTGTCCCCAGCGCATCGCACAATGCATTGATGCAACAGGCGTCGCTCGTCGTCACGCACGGCGGTCACGGCACCGTGATGCGCGCGTTGCAACACCATCGCCCGATGCTCGTGATTCCGCACGGTCGCGATCAGGATGAAAATGCGTCGCGGGTCGTCGAGCACGGTGCCGGACTGCGCCTGACGGCGGCGGCCAGCACGGAGAAAATTCGCCGCGCACTCCAACAGCTCTTGAGTGAAACCTCGTTCACGACATCCGCCCGTCGGCTTGGCTCGGCGATTGCCGAAGAATCCCGGCAAGTGGATGTCGTTGCCGAACTCGAATCGCTCGCGGCGTAACCAGCCACTTGGAGTTCCAAACTTTAAACCACAAACCAACTCAACCATGACCAACCCAACTACTGCCAAAACAGATCGCAGCCGGTTCTTTTACACGTTTGCTTCAGCCACCTTGCTGGTGCTGACGTTTCTCGGCTTCAAATTGTTCTATCTCCAAGGTCAGGCCTTTCCCGGGCGGCCGCTCACTCCGCCCATCCGCACGCTGCTCATCACGCACGGCCTTTTGATGACCGCGTGGATGCTGCTGTCCGTGTTGCAACCACTGTTGGTCGCCACCGGGAACAAGCGGGCCCACATGAAGCTCGGGATATTCGCGTCGGTGTTGGCACTGGCAATCGTGATCGTCGGTTATCTGACGGCCATCAACGCAACGCGCGTGAATCCACCGGACTTGAAGTTGTTCGGTCTCGATCAGAAGCAGTTCCTCACCGTGCCGCTGATGGGTGTGGCTACCTTCGCCGGCTTTGTGCTCTTCGGCATCATGAATCGCCGTCGACCGGAAGTGCACCGCCCGATGATGCTCATGGCGTCACTGTCCGTCGTCGCTGCGGCAATGGGCCGCATGCCGGCGCTGAACAACTGGTATGCGGGAACGCCATTGGAATACTGGTTCAGCGCGTTCCTCACCACCATCACGCTGGGCGGAATCTTGCTCGCGATCAAATGCGCGTTAGAACGTCGCTTTGACTGTTGGTTCGCCGGAGCTTTCGGTGCGCTTGCTGTCATCTGCGTGGCCACATCTCTCGTTGCACGAACGGATGTGTGGGTGCAATTCGCGACGATCCTTACCCGCTGACCCATGCGACCGCTTAGCGCTGGAGCGAAATACATCGGCCTCGGTCTCGCGTGGCTTGCGCTCGCGCTGCTGGCTGGCGGGACTGGGCTCACGGCACGAATGCGACCGCCGCTTCCGCAAATCATCCTGCTCGGCAGCGCGAGCCTGGTCTTGCTGGCATTTTGGCGTGCACGAAGTTTTCGCGCTTGGATCTTCAGCTTGCCTCCGCGAGCGCTGGTGTTGCCGCACCTCGCGAGGTTCGTGGGCATCTATTTTCTCGTGCTGCATGCGCGCGGCGAATTGCCTTATGCCTTTGCCGTGCCCGGCGGCTGGGGCGACATCGGCGCGGCAACGCTCGCCGCAGTCATATCGAAGTGCAAAGCAGAGACGCTCTGGGGACGGCGTGGGTATCTGGCGTGGAATATCTTTGGGCTCCTCGACATCGTGTTCGTTGTGGCCACGGCGACGCGGCTGTTCTTCACAAATCCGGAATCGATGAGCGCGTTGCTACGACTGCCCCTGAGCTTGCTGCCGACGTTTATCGTGCCGCTGATCATCGCCACACATGTCGTGCTGTTTGTGCGGCTTGCTCGTAGGAAGCCTTGAGTTGGTTGCGGTAGACGCCGGGTCATATTCAACAAGCGATGCAGATGTGTTGCGGAAATATTTGAGACATCCAAAATCAGCACATGTTAACGATGCTCAGCATGCTTCCGCCCATATCCGCCAGCGTGACGTTGACCAAACCTGTCATTGCAGGAATTGGGTTCGCCGCGTTGGTGGTAATTTTTCTGGTGTTCAAGTTCAGCAAGTTCATGGTGAAACTCCTGTTGCTGCTCGTCGCGCTAGCCGCGCTGGGGCTTGCGGCGTGGTGGTATTTTGGCGCACATCATGGCTGATATGGGTTTAAGCACGATACAATCGCTCTGGAGCACGTTTGCCGAGCTGGTGCGGATGCCGTTTCAACACATTGACACGGTGTGGGGCATCGTGCCGCTGTATTTCGGCCTGCTGCTGAACGAACTAACCTCGGCCAAGGCAAACTTCCGCACCGCGATCCAGACGGGCTTCAGCTTCATGTGGGCTGCGGCGCAATGGCTGTATCCCTACCTGAAACTGCACGGCGCGAGCGCGCAACTTGAACTGCGCGCGATGTCGCCGATCAATCTCGCTGTGACTGCGCTGGTGCTGGGGTTTGGGTGTGCTGCACTCGTCAGCGGGCTGCTCGGCAAGTTCCCGAAGTATGGCCGCTTCCTTGGCCACACGCGGTTCGCGAATTATTTCATGATCATGATTTTCCCGATGCAGACCCCCGTGCAGGCGTTTCATCTGCCGTGGACGTGGGAGCGGTTGCTGGTCATCGCGGTGTTCGCCTTGCCTGTGTGGCTGGTGTTGCACTTCGGCCTGTTGCCGCTGCGCGGAAAATAATTTTCGCGGAGCCATTTGCCGGAAAGCAAGCCTCAGCTAACGTCTCATGCTATGAACGTCAAAATCACCTACTACCTCGAAGTGATCTCCTCATGGTGCTATTGGGCGGAACCGGCGTGGGCGGAATTGAAGCGGCGTTACGCCGACCGCGTGGCGTTTGACTGGAGGATCGCGCAGATGCCAGCGGAAGCGTATCCCGTTTCGCGGGCCCAGTGTGAATGGTTCTATCGTCGCAGCGGAACCATCATGCGCTCGCCGTTCATGCTGAATACGCGCTGGCTTGAGCCGGGGCGCGCCATTTATGACACGCCCAACCTCGTCGCCGAAGCCGCGAAGGATTTTGGCGTGACCGATGATCGTGTTCGCCTTGCACTCGCCCATGCCGCTGAGCGGGAAGGACGCAAAGTCGGCCAGTGGGACATCGCCATTGAAGTCGCCGCGCAAGCCGCATCACTTGACGCCGCCAAACTTCTCGCGACCGCGAAGTCAACCGACGTGGCCACGCGCGTGAAGAAATCCACCGACGAGTTCAACGCGCTCCAAGTCACCCAACGCCCAACATTCCTCATCGAAAGCAGCATCGGTGACCGTGCCGTGTTTTCCGGGCTGGTCCGCCCTGAACCACTGGTGGCCACGTTGGAAGCGATGCTCGCCGATCAAATCGCCTACGATTCTTATCGAGCGCATTTCGGCGAACCGCCCATGAGTTGAATCAGCGCGTGCAAACATCCAAACAACCCAAACTGAGCTCGCTGCTGGCCCGCGGCTGGCGGAAGAAATGCCCATGTTGCGGCGCGGGGCCGCTTTACAAACGGTGGCTCACATTGCATGAGCGCTGTTCCCACTGCGGTCTCCAATACCTCGCGAATCAGGGCGACCTATTCGGGCCGCTGGTTTTCTTTGATCGCATCCTTTTTCTCATTCCGTTCATCACGGTGTTCTACTTCCGGCTCTGGCATCCGAGCCTGATCTTCTATCTGTTGGCAGGCGGTTTGATGCTTTATCTGCTCATCTTCACGATGCCCAATCGGAACGGCATGAGCGTCGCGTTCGATTATTACCTGCGACTCCGCAATGGCGAAATAACCAGCAACGCACCGGCGCCGGATAAAGAGCCTTAAGCCCAGCTCGGGGCATCGCAACGGCAGCGCACCCGTTGATGCGCGGTGCAGAATAAATGGTCGGGGCTGTGTTCATGGACTTCTCAACGTTTCAACCGAGCGACGCCACGCGACGCAGACTCATCACGGGCTCGCCCGCCTGCCGCGACGCCGCCAAATCCACCGTGAACTCGGCCACCCAATCATTATAACCTTCCGGGTCCACTAGCATTTGCTGCACGCGCCACGACTTCTTGTCCTCACTCGGGGCCACGTAGGTGTGACGCAAGTTGCGCGCCTCTGGATCGAGGCAGATGGGCTCGTGATCGGCGTAATAACCGTCCAACGCCTTTTGCAACCGCTCCGCCGTCCAGGGCTGGCCGTCGCCATCGTTCGGCGAATCCAGACCGGCAATCGCCGTTTCAAAGTCTTCGTTCACCAAGCCGCGCAGGAAGGTGAAGATGCGATGCCGGATGGCGGCGGTGAACGCCTTGGTATCGCGCGTGACGTCATGCTCCGCTTCTTCGGCGCCGGGCGGACGGGCCTCCTTCGCTTCCGCGCGCTGGTAATTCGGGTCGCGCAGCTTTTCCCATTCGTCCAGCAAGCTCGAATCCACATGGCGGATCATCGTGCCGAGATACAGTTCTATCTCGCGCACCTGATCATTCTTGGCCGCGTCGGGAACCGTCTGCGCCAGAACTTTGTAAACGCTGTTGAGATGCCGCAGCAACACGCCCTCGGCGCGCTGCAACTCATAGTCGCGAATGTAATCCGAGAACGAGCGGAACGTCTCGAACATCTCCCGCGCGATGGATTTCAGCCGGATGTTCTCCTGCCCCACCCACGGATGCCGGTCCGCAAAGGCGTTGAACGTAGAATACACGAACTCGCGGTTCGGTTTGGGATGCTCGAGTTTCTCCAGTTCTTCCATGCGCTGGTCATATTCGATGCCTTCCATCTTCATCTCCGCCATCTTCTGATCCTTCACGCGATCGAGCTGCTTGCGCAAGATGATCGCCGGGTCCTCGACGATGGATTCCACGAGCGTCAGCAGCACCAGCGCGAAATCCGGCTGCTGCGGATCGATGAGCGGGATCGTCTCCAGAAGATACAACGACAACTCGTGGTCCATGGAAAAATCATCCTGCAGCTCGATGTTCACGCGCAGATGCGCGCCGTGTTCGTTGCGCGGGATGAACTCCACGATCTTCCGCTCCACCAGCGACCGGAACAACTGCCACGCGCGCTTGGTGTGCGCCTGCTTCTGCTTCGGCGTCTCGTGGCAATCGCGCACCAGCTTCTGCATCGCGCGACAGCCGTCCCCTTTCCGGCTCAGCACGTTCAGCAGCATCGCGTGCGTCACCGAAAACCGCGACACCAGCCGCTCCGGCGGCGCGGCGATCAAGCGCTGGAACGTGTTCTTGTCCCAGTTCACGAAATTCTTTTCCGGCGCCTGCCGCTTCACGACCTTCTTGCCGTCGCGCGCGGATTTCTCCGTCAGCTTCAGGTTTTCGATGACGTGTTCCGGCGCCTGCGCCACCACCCATCCTTTGTTATCAAAGCCTTTGCGGCCGGCGCGTCCGCTGACCTGATGAAAATCCCGCGCGCTGAGGATGACCGTCTTCTGTCCGTCGAACTTGCACAACCGCGTGAACAGCACCGTGCGGATGGGCACATTCACGCCCACTCCAAGAGTGTCCGTGCCGCAGATGACCTTGAGCAATCCCTTCTGCGCCAACTTCTCCACCAGCACGCGATACTTCGGCAGCAACCCCGCGTGATGCAACCCGATGCCCTGCTTCAGCCATTTGCGCAGGTCTGGCCCGTAGGGACTCGTGAACTTGAAACCCTCCAGCTCCGCCGCGATCTGGTTCTTCTCCTCGCGCGAACAGACATTGATGCTCGTGAAATCCTGCGCGCTCTGCGCCGCGTCCAGCTGCGTGAAATGGACGACATACACCGGTGCCTTGCCGTCCGTCACCAACGTCTCCAGCGTGCGTGCCAGCGGCAATTCCGAATACGCGAACTCCAGTGGCACCGGCCGTTCCACCGACGAAACCGTGATCGTTTGCCGCCCGTTCAACTTCGTCAGTTCCGCCTCGAAGAATGCCGTGTCGCCCAGCGTCGCCGACATCAGGAGGAACCGCGTCTGCGGCAACGTCAGCAACGGCACCTGCCACGCCACACCGCGCTCGCGATCCGCGTAGTAATGGAACTCGTCCATCACCACCTCCTGCACATTCGCCTGCGGTCCGTCGCGCAAGGCGATGTTCGCCAGGATCTCCGCCGTGCAGCACAGGATCGGCGCGTCGCGATTCACCGTGGCGTCGCCGGTGCTGAGGCCGACATTGTCCGGCCCGAACTCGCGGCAGAGCGCCATGAACTTCTCGTTCACCAGCGCCTTGATCGGGCACGTGTAGATGGAACGTTTGCCCTGCGCAATGGTCTTGAAATGCAGCGCCGCCGCCACCAGCGATTTGCCCGAGCCCGTGGGCGTGTTCAGGATGACGTTTTTCTCCTCGAACAACTCGATGATGGCCGCCTCCTGCGCCGGGTAAAGCTCCAGCCCGCGCGCCGTGGTGTAATCCAGAAACCGCCCGAGCAACACATCATTGCCGGGCCGCTCCGTGCGCGGAATCAAATCGTAAAGGGTGGTGCCCACGGGCGGAATTCTAACTAGGGTCAATTGAGGAGAGCGAGCTTTGACGCCCGCTCTCCCGTTGGTTCACTCGTTCAGGAATAGTTTCCACTCGGCGACGCCGTGGACGGTTCAACTCATCACTTATCACACGTCACTCTTAGGCGGTGTTTGCTCTTCGTTGTCGGGCATTGACTCGGAGCGAAAAGCGGCGAGCTTGCGTCGCGTGACGGCTCAGTTGAAAGCACGGCTGGATGAGGTGCGCCAGGGATTGATGGCGTTGCACAAGACTTTGGTGGACGCCGAGCGGCACGGCTACGAACAGACGGTGGGCACAATCCAGTCGCCGACGCACTTCCTGCAATTGCTGACGACCGATCCGTGGTTCGCGTGGCTGCAACCGCTGTCGCAACTCATCGTCTCGCTAGATGAACTCGACGAGGCCGACGAACCGTTGACGCCCGCGGCCGTGGACGGCGTCATCAAACAGACGCGCGCATTGCTGTCACCCTCCGAAGCGGGCGAGGGCTTTGGCCGTCATTACTTCGATGCGCTGCAAGCTGACACCGATGTGGTGATCGCACATGCCGATCTGATGCGGCTGCTCGGGCGCTGGAAGGCCTGAACGTGCCCGATGGGGCGTCCTACCGGAAGCGCCACCACGTCCACACTTCCGCGGCGAAGGGAATCAGCGCGAGGGTGAA
>JBEGQI010000085.1:0-9263 GCA_041181065.1 Verrucomicrobiota bacterium
CATGGCTACAAGCCAACCAGATAAAACGAGCGTGCAATCGCCCGAAACGATTGAAGTGCTCTTTGCTGCCCTCGAATCACCGCTGCTCGGCTACGCGCTCCGACTCGTCGGCGAACGTAGCGTCGCGGAAGACCTGGTCCAGGAAGCGTTCATGAGATTGCATGTCCAGTTTGCCGAAGTGCGCGAGTCCCGCCGGTGGCTCTACCGCACCATCCACAATCTGGCCCTCAACCACCGGCGCGATTCGGCGAAAAATATTCCGCTGGTTTCCGCCACCGATGAACCCAGTTCGTCCCATCCGTCACAGGATTCGGTAGCTCCGGATGAGACTCCGTTGCCTGATGCTCAGATCATCCGGTTGGAGAACATCGGCCTCGTTCGCTTGAGCCTGGCCGCGCTCGATGACCGCAGCCGCGAACTTATCCGGCTCAAATTTCACGAAGACCTTTCCTACGCCGAGATCAGCGACCGCACCGGATTGAAATCCGGCCACGTCGGTTACTTGCTGCATCACGCGCTCAAGACCATTGCCGCCGAACTTGCAAAAACGGGAGTCGCACCATGAACCCCGATCAACCGCTCACACCCCGCGAAGAATTGGAACTGCGTATCACATCGCTCTTGCTCGGCGAATTGTCCGAGGCGGAGACCGCGTCTGTCCGCGCCGAGATCGCCCGCGACGCCGAGCTGCAAAAGCTCCACGACGACCTCAAGCAAACCATCGTTCTCATCCGAGAAGCGGCGATGGCCCCGAACGATTCCACGCCCGCGCCGTCCGAGCCGTTGAAACTTTCCGACGAACGTCGCGCCAAACTCCGTGCGGCATTCATCATCCCGCCGCTGAAACCGGAGCATGTGCAAAAGAAGACGGCTGGTCGGCGGACGTTGATTGAGCTACTGGTAGTCATCGCCATCATCGGAATCCTATCCTCGATGCTGTTGCCGGCTTTGAGCAAGGCGAAGTCTAAGGCCCAATCCGTGGCTGTGAGTAGCAACTTGCGCCAGTTGGACCTCGCCAAGCAAATGTGGGCCGAGGACAACAACAAGTCAGTTGGCGCCCAACCGACGATGGAGGATTTGAAGCCTTACTTGGGCGGACGTCAGGGACTCCCTTCCGTGCGCAACGAAACCTACTCGCCGGGCAAGGTGGGCGAGCCGGTCACGGCAGAACTGGATGGCCGCAAAGTGACATTGGGTAACGAAAGGCTGCTATTTGCAAAGGGCGCAAAGCCCAGTGAGCAAAAGGCGGTCACTTTGTTCGACGCAATTCCTACCAACACCAGGCCGGTGTCAACTGGTATGTCCGACGGGGAGGTTGAAGTTGCCCAACTTGGCGCTCAATCGAAGCTCGCGCCGCCGTCCGCCGAAATCGTTTTGCCGAAGGAGAATCAGCCGGACCGTGGCGGTGCTACGGGTGGCGGTGGGGGAGGCGGAGGGGGCGGATTTGAATGGAACTTGGGCGCGGCGACCTCGGGTGCGGTTGAACGTGGCATCGCCAGTGACGGCCCACCTCCCGCGCCGCCGATTGAGAAAAACCACGCCGCCTTCGGCATGGATTTGAACTCGCACGCTGGCGAGGGCAATCGTGCTGCCGGCGCCAAAGATTCCGAAAGCAGTTTGACCAAATCGGGCGCAGGCGCGCTCGCGATTTCTGGAGTCAACGGCTACGCCGGTGGAACAGTGGTCAGTGCCGGCGCCATTGAGGTGAATGGTCGCGACCGTGATGGCGACGCGTCGCTTGAGAACGGGGATCAGACTGTAAACTTTGGCGCATTAAAGTCCGGGCGCGCGAATGGCGAACCGAAACAAACTTCGTTCGACAGCGCCGTCGCAACCGCGCCGCCCGTGATTGCGTTCAACGTAAGCTCCGCATTTGCGAATGCACCGACTGCTCCGGCATCCAGCGAGACGGCCAGCACAGTAACCGCCGCGCCTGCTTCAAAGCCTGTCTCTTCAACCGAGGCTGTGCCTGCAAACCTCTACTACCGAGCTGACCAATCTGGACGGGCAGATGCTCTCGCGACTGAAGAACGCTCCAAAGGCACAGCCAAAGTTCCGGTGCTCGGTGATGCGCCCGTTGCCGGGGCTTTGTTTGCGTCCAAGTCGGAGGCAGACAAAAAAGATCTCGGTGATATTTCCAGTCTGAATGGCTCAATGGGCGATAAATTGAGGAGCCGCGAAGTGGTTGCTGCTCGCGCCCCCGCAGCGCTTCAGCCGCCGCCGGCAGCCTTGCCCCCTGCGTCGCCGAACGTGGGCAACGGAATGTGGTTCTCCGGCCAGTTGGGTGATGAAGGGCGTGACTCGAAGAATGCCCTCACGTCCAATAACCAGTGGGGCAGTTATGATGGCGCGGCTGAATTGCCCACTATCGTCACCAACAGCATTTCTATTGCGGACGATGCCGATTCATTTGCAGTTGCCCAAGAGCTAGAGGGTGCCAAGGCGGCGGACAAAAAAAACGTCAACCGCTTGGCGTATACAGAGGTGCCGACAGAAGGCGAAGTGCTTGCTCGCAGCACGCGCACGGGCGGCATCGCGCTGCCGGAGGAGGCGCTCAAGAACCGTGAGTCACAGACGAAGGACCGCATCCTTGCAGTCGAACAGGCGTGGAAAATGCCGGCGTCAAAATCCAAAAACCAAGATCTTGAAAAGGCACTGGCTTCGAACGCAAAGGTGGATTCGGCAAGTGTGAAGGATGCGTTGGGTTTGTATTCCAAACTCACCGGAAGAACTGTTTTGGCTCCTACTAAATCCCTTAATGACACACCAGTGGCTCTGAATTTTGAGCATGCATCCACGACCAAAGAGGCGATTGCGGAAGTGGAGCGTGCGCTTGGAGTTGAGAATGTTGCTACGGTTGCTGTCGGCGAAAAGTTCGTAAAAGCAGTCCGTCTTTCTGAGGCTGGCGCAGCAGGTGGTGTCCTGAATTCTGATACCCCACTCCCACGCAAACCCGCCACTAACGCGCCCGTCGCCCAGCCGGAAATCCAGACGATCGAAAACAATTTCTCCACCTTCTCGCTCAACGTCAGCGATGTGTCGTTCAAGCTCGCGGCGGCGAGTCTGGAGAAGGGGCAAATGCCGGACTCGTCGTCGATCCGCAGCGAGGAGTTCATCAACGCGTTCGACTATCGCGATCCGGAGCCGAAGTGGGACAGTGCTTCCAGCCTGTCCGGGGAGGCAGGCAAGATGCCCGCCCCACTAGCCTTCGCTTGGGAACGCGCGCGATATCCGTTCGCGCACAATCGCGATCTGCTGCGTTTCTCGCTCAAGACGGCGGCGGCGGGGCGTCAGGTGGGGCGGCCGTTGAACATCGTGTTGCTGCTCGACAACTCCGGCTCGATGGAACGTGCGGACCGCGTGGCCATCATCCGCGAGGCGTTGCACGTGCTGGCGAAGCAATTGCAGCCGCAGGACAAACTCAGCGTCATCACATTCGCGCGCACGCCGCGGCTCGTGGCGGACGGCGTCGCCGGTGACAAGGCGGGCGCAGTGACCGAGCAAGTCAGCAGCCTCACGCCCGAGGGCGGCACGAATCTCGGCGAGGCGATGAACCTCGCGTATCAGACGGCGACGAAACATTTCGTCGCGAACGGCATCAATCGCGTCGTGGTGCTCACTGACGGCGCGGCGAACCTCGGCGACGTTGAACCCGAGTCGCTCAAACAGAAGGTCGAGACGAATCGCAAGCAAGGCATCGCGCTCGATTGCTTCGGCATTGGCTGGGAAGGGTTCAATGATGACTTGCTCGAAGTGCTTTCGCGCAATGGCGACGGGCGTTACGGCTTCATCAACTCGCCCGAGGAAGCGACGACGGAATTTGCCGGTCAGCTCGCCGGCGCGCTCAAGGTGGCTGCGTCAGACGTGAAGGTGCAAGTGGAGTGGAATCCCAAGCGCGTCACGGCGTATCGCCAGATCGGCTACGCGAAGCATCAGCTCACGAAGGAGCAGTTCCGCGACAACACCGTGGACGCCGCCGAGATCGCCGCGCAGGAAGCGGGCAATGCGCTTTACACGGTGGAGGTGAATCCTGCTGGCGAAGGTCCGCTTGCGACCGTGCGTTGCCGCTACAAGGTTCCGGGCACGACGGACTATCGCGAGATGGAATGGCCCGTGCACTTCAACGGCAATGCGCCATCGCTCGACCAATCCAGCCCCGCGATGCGTCTGGCCACGACGGCGAGCGCGTTCTCGGAGTGGCTCGCGGTGAATCCATTCTCCGGCGAAATCACGCCGGACGCGTTACTGAAGAATTTCAACGGCGTGCCGGAAGCATTTGGCGCGGATCCCCGTCCAAAGAAACTAGAATGGATGATCCGCACAGCAAAGAGCCTCGAAGGGAAATAATCCTGACGGTTTAGAATAGGAACTATGAAATCAATACACCTTCCGCTTCTGCTTGGGATCTTTGCGTCACTGCTGGGAGGGTCGGTCCCAGCTCGGGAGCAGTCGAGCGAAGCTGGAGCGCCAAAGTTGTCGTTGTCCATCCGCTGCACGAATGCCGTGGTCAAAGCGGGTGATGAAATCTCAATCGAGTTTAGGATCACCAACGGCGGCACGAACGAATACAAATACGCCGACCGCACCTATGATCGGAGCGGACGAATGGAAGAATACATGCTGGTGGTCAAAACAGCTTCTGGCGAATTGGTTCCCGACCCGCGCGCCACATACACAGGTGGCATTGCCGGTGGACTTCACGGATACAAGACCCTGAAGTCCGGTGAGTCCTTTACCAAGGTTATTCCCCTGAACCGTTGGGCGCTTGTTAAAGAGGCGGGAAGGTATGAGGTTGTTGGGCATTATCCTTCGGTATTGTTCGGCAGCAATTCTGTGGTGGTCACTTCAGCACCCATCACAATCACCGTCCAGCCTCGCAGTGAAAAGGAGCTGTATGCCTACATCTGCAGCCTGACAAACCAGCTTGCCGCTCTGGCTACAAACAAAGATTACAGTCATCGCGGTGAAGTGGACACGTTGGTGATGAAGCTCATGTTCACGTGCAGTCCCAAGATTGTGCCGACCCTGCTCAACACCATGTATGAAGCCGAGCGTGGCTTTTGGGAATCCGAGGCGCTGCAATTTTACGTTCCGCGTTCGGATAAGGTTAAGAGGGCTATTCTCTCGGTTGCTGCCAAGCGCGGGCTCGCTTCCGGGATGCAATACGTCCTCACTGGTTACGGGTGCGACCGGGATGATTTTGTGCCTCTGATCAAGGCTTCATTGGCTCCGGAGAATCGGACGTCGTGGCAGGAGGGCGCTTTAGCCGCGCAACAATACTCTGACGATGCTTTCACGCCTCGTTTGATTGCCCTTGCAACGGAGCGGAACGGGGCCGCGAGAGGCCGGGCCATTTACGCGCTGGCGCTGAATCGCACGGATGAAGGTGTGCAAGCACTCAAGGCTCTCTTGGTGGATGCTGACAAAAACATCCGTTCGACTACCGAAAACGCCATTCGCACGGCCTACAGATACCGGGGCAACTCGAAAGGCAGGCTGCTAAAGCCAGAAGATTTCGACAGTAGCTATCAACAGGCCGAACGCTAACGCGTCTTAGACAACTAGGGACAAATTATGAATCGCTTACTCGTCACAAATTTCCGCAACGCACTTCTCGCTTTCTTGCTGGGTGCTGTGGTCTGGCCATCGGCGCTTGCCGCGAAAGAACGCTTGGTGCCGACGAATACGCCGGCCCCGCCGATCACATTTCAAGACTTCAAACTCGTCGGCAAACTGAGCGGTGAGCGCGCGGTGTTTGCATTGAGTGCGAACGCCATTGTGGACAGCGCCAAATGCGGGTCGATTGATTTGCTCTCCGGCGCGGTGGCGTTGACGGAATTGGGCGAACACAAGCAATGGGATTTGCGCGCGGAGCAGGGCCGCTACATCGCGGTGTTCGACCGGGCTGGAAAAATTCCGGTGCAGATCAAGTTCGTGGCAGCGGTGCGGCAAAGCGGCAACTGGAGCGCGGTGGATTTCCGCGTCGCGCCGAGCACGTTGCAGCCCATCGTCCTGAAGGGCCTCGCGGCGGACACGCAGTTCGAGTTTCCTGGCGCGGCCCGGCCGGAGCGCAAGACGAACGACTTCGTCAGCTTCCTGCCATCGGACGGCACGGTGAAACTTGCGTGGAAGGAAGCGCGCAAGGCGGAGGAGGGGAAGCTGTTCTTCGCGGCGGAAATGCTTTCGCAGATCAGCGTCAGCCCCGGGCTCATGCGCCAGACGGCGTTGCTGGATTTCAAGGTGATGCAAGGCGAACTCAGCCGGGTGTCGTTGTTGCTGCGTGGCGCGGGCGAAGTCACGCGCGTGGCGGGCGAGCAAGTGCTGAGTTGGAATGTGGAGTCAATCGCGGGCAGCGAGGACCGCCGGTTGGTCGTGCAATTGAACCAGCCGCAGAAGGACGCGTTCACGCTACAACTCCAGATGCAGACGCCGCTGGGCGCCTTTCCCCAAACCACCGACGCGATGCGCGTTCAGCCTGAGGGCGCGACGCGATTCGCCGGCAGCTTGCGCATCGTCAATGCCGGCGCGGTGCGGCTGGAGGTCACGCAAGCCAGCGGGCTCTCGCAGATTTCGCCCGAGCAATTCCCGGAGACCGATGCGACACGGAATCTGTTGCGCGCGTCGGGAAACCAGCAGTTCGCGTATCGCTTCTCCAGCGCGGCTTACGCGTTGAAGATCCAAGCGGACCAAATTTTGCCCGAGCTGAACGTCTCCGAAGTGCTCACCTACAATCTGGGCCAGAGCGAGCTGGCGATCGATGCGGAGTTGGAGGTGGACGTGCGCGAAGCACCGCTGCGTGAGCTGCAATTGCGCGTGCCGCGGGGCTATGTGCTGGCGCGCATCACCGCTTCGGGCATGAGCGATTATTTCTTGAATGAACCTACTGCCAACTCGGAGGCTGCAGATCAGAACGAACTCCGCATCGTTTATGGCCAGCCGGTCACGGGGCGTCAGGTGATTCAACTGCGGCTGGAGCGTAACAAGCCGTTGGCGGAAGCGAGCTGGTCGTTGCCGCGCATCGACGTGCCGAAGGCGAAATCCGTTCGTGGCAACGTCGGTGTCGCGTCCGATGCGGGCTTTCGCCTCACGGCGGAACGCACGCAAGCGTTGACCGACATGCCGGTGGCGTTCTTCCCGCGCAAGACGGGTGGATTGCAAACCGCGTTCCGATTGAGCGAGCCCGCGTGGACCGCGAGCATCCGCGTCGAACGTTTACCGCAAACGATCCAAGCTGATGGGTTGCATCTGTTCTCCATCGCGGAAGGCGTCGCGTTCGGCAGCAGTGTGATCAATTACGTCGTGTCGGGCGCGCCCGTGGCGGCGTTTAACGTCGAACTGTCCGATGAATATTCGAACGTCGAGTTCACCGGCAAAGACATCCGCAATTGGCAGAAGACGACGAACGGTTTTTTGGTGCAGTTGCACACGCCGGTCTCGGGCGCCTACACGTTGCTCGCGACGTATGACCGGCCGTTCAAGGCTCAGGGCGACACGCTGGCGTTCACCGGCGCGCGCCCGCTCGACGCGCAATCAGACTCGGGCCACACCCTCATCACCAGCGCGTATCAATTCGACGTGAAGCCGGTGGAAGTCTCGGCGGGATTGCTGTCGCTGGAGCCGGGCGAAGTGCCGGCGGAGTATCGTCTGTTCTTCGATGCGCCCATCCTGCGCGCCTATCGCTACACGTCGCGGCCCTACGGCTTGAAGCTTGCGCTCAGCCGGCTCGCGCAGGGCGATTCGCTGAGTCAGGTGGTGGATCGCGCTTCGCTCATCACGGAAATTTCGAAGGAAGGGCAGATGGTCACGACGGCGCGCTACTTCCTGAAGAGCCGCGGCAACCCGACCTTCCGGCTGACGCTGCCGGAGAAGGCGGAACTTTGGTCCGCCACGGTGAACGGCGCTTCGGTCGTGCCGGTCAAGGATGCCGGTGCGAACTTGATTCCGCTGCCGCAACGGGCTGATCCGAATGCCTTGCTCGTGCTGGACCTGAAGATCGCCAGCAAATCGCCGGAAGCCGGACGCGTGAACGTGGCGGCGCCCATCGTCGGTGCGCCCGTGATGCTGGCCGAATGGAAATTAAAACCGGACGCCGGCCAGCGGCTTGCGTTCATCAAAGGCGCGCTCGCGCCAGTTGCCAGTGCAGTAGATGTTTCCGGGTTCGCGCAGATCGCGAACACTGTTCAAGACCACGAGCGCGCGCAGGTTTATGGCAGCGTTGGCGGCTTCGTGGTGTTGCTTGTGTTGGTCGTGTTGTTCTGGCGTTGGGCTGCGAAAGCACCCGGCGGCCGATTCAGCGCGCGGCATGTGCTGGGTGCGCTGGTTGGGCTGCTCGCATTAGCTGTCGCCACGCGCATCAGCTTTTCGATATTGAGCACGGTTGCGGAATATCGCGCGACGACGTCTGAACAAGTTTCCTTCCTCGCCCCGGTGCAACAGGCCGGTAGCGCGTTGAGCGTCGAGGTCGCGAATCTGGATGCGAAGAGTCCGATCACGAGCGTGTTGCCGTCGGTGTTGATTTCATTGCTGGGAGTGGTCGCGCTGATGGCGGGCTGGCTCGGGAGCGGCGCACGCAAGGCCATTCTGCCGACTGTCGGCTGGACTTTGCTTACGAGTGCGGCGTTGCGTTTGCCCAACGGTGCGGGGGCCTTTGTCGTCGTGGTCGGTGCGTTCGTCTTGTTGCAAGTGATCATTCCGGGACTTCGTTTGCTTTGGTCAGCACCGGTGAAGCCGCGCACGGCGGAGTCTGAACCGACGGCTCCGGTGGTCGCAGTGTTGTTGGCCTTGGCGATGCTGACCTTGAGCGGCTGCGCTACAGCTGCCCCGGCGCCGGTGGTTGCCGCAGCGCGGATCGTGGTGCCGGAAACGGTCAGGCACACGGTGCGCGTGGAAGAGGATTTCGTGATCGTCACGACCAAGATTCACTGGGTGGCTGAGCGCGGCGATGCTTTGACGCTTGTCGGTGAACCGGCCGTGCTCACGCGGGTGAATTTTCCGAAGGGCTCCCTGCACTTGACGCAATCCAAAGAGAACGGCGTGCCAACGCATCGTGTTGTGGCCGACCAATCCGGTGCGGCGGACATCGAGGCGCAGTTTCAATTGCGGGTGACGAAGCGCGGCGCAGAAAGCGGCGTGACGCTGCCGACTATTTGCGGGCTCGTGAACGAAGTGAAACTTACCGTGGCTGGCATGGACGTTGACGCGACCTCACCGCTCGCGGTGTCGGTGCAACGCGAAGCGACCGGCAGCGACACAGTCGCCACGCT
>JBEGQI010000086.1:0-8044 GCA_041181065.1 Verrucomicrobiota bacterium
AGCGGCTCGTATTCAGCTTGATGTTGAACCGCAAGATCGCCGCTCCCACGCGCAACAACCGCGAGGAACTCGACGCCATCGCCGTGATGCTCGCGCGTTTCGCTGGTCGTTCTGACGCGACGCTCGGATCATTTTATGCGCCGCAAGGCCAGCTCATCGTGACACAGTTCGTCAACGCGTCCTTCCCGCATCCGGCCCGCGCCGACGGACGTATCTACAAGGATCAGTATTTCACGGCGGCAGATCATTATTCAGACAGCACAGTGGCGATCTTCGTGCCGAAAGGTTTCCGTGAGACGGAGGAAATTGATTTCGTCATCCACTTTCACGGCTGGGGCAATTCTGTCGCGGGCACGTTGAATCAATTCTCGGTCATTGAACAATTTGTCGCGAGCGGCAAGAACGCGATCCTCATCGTGCCGGAAGGACCGCACAATGCTTCGGATTCCTTTGGCGGAAAACTCGAGGACTCCGGCGGCTTCGCTCGCTTCATGAGCGAGGTGATGGACACGCTGCGCGAGCGAAACATACTGAAGAGCAAGTATTCAGCTCTGGAAAACATCATCCTCTCAGGTCACAGCGGCGGCTACCATGTCATGGCGGCAATTGCGGATCGCGGTGGGCTTGAGCATGAAGTGAAGGAGATCTGGCTCTTCGACGCGCTCTACGGTGAGACGGAGAAATTCCTCACGTGGCAAAAGCAGCAGAACGCCCGACTGCTGAACATCTATACGGACGGCGGCGGCACGACGAACGAGACCGCACGGGCCATGCGTTTGTTGGATGAGGCTGGAACGAAATTTCTCGCGACCGAATACGCGACGGTCAAAGCGGATGAATTGCAGACGAACCGCATCGTCTTTCTTCACACCGACATGACGCACAACGAAGTTTTCGCGAAGCGCGGCACGTTCGGCCAGTTCCTCAAGTCCAGCGGACTCAAAGACAAATGAAAGCTTTCAACTACTCCGCCAGCCTCGCTCTGGCTGGCACTCTGATCGCCACCCTCAACTCTATGGCCTCCACCAATCATCCGCCTGTCAAACTCGGCAACGAAGTCCTGTTCGAAAAGCAGCTCGATCTCATCAAAGGCAAGCGCGTCGGACTCATCACGAATCCCACCGGGCTCGACAGCAAGCTCGACAGCGTCATCGAACGTTTCCGCCGGACGCCGGACGTGAAGCTCGTTGCGCTTTACGGACCGGAGCACGGTGTTCGCGGCAACGCGCAGGCTGGCGAATACGTTGCATTCTATTTCGATGAACATTTCAAACTGCCGGTCTTCAGCCTCTACGGTCAGACCCACAAACCGCCGGCGGACATGATGACGAACATCGACGAATACATGCGGACATTCGACACGAAGCACGAGGGCAAGCAGGTCCAAGCCGGCATGATGCAATCGGTGGAGGCGATGGTCTTCGATCTGCAGGACGTTGGCACGCGCGTCTATACCTACATCGCCACGATGGCGAACGCGATGGAAGCAGCGTCAAAAGTGAACCTCCCGTTCATCGTCCTTGATCGCCCGAATCCCATCAACGGCTCAGCGATGGAAGGACCGATCCTGGAATATCCCGCGTTTAGTTCCTTCATCGGGCATTACCCGATCCCGCTGCGGCACGGCATGACGACGGGCGAGTTGGCGCAATTCATCAACGCGAAATTTCTCGGCGGCAAGGTGAAGCTAACGGTCGTGCCCATGGAAAACTGGAAGCGCGACGAGTGGTATGACGAAACCTCGCTGCCATGGACGTTGCCGTCACCGAACCTGCCGACGTTGGACAGCGCGACGGTTTATCCCGGACAGGTCATCATCGAAGGAACGAACTTGTCCGAAGGCCGGGGCACGACGAAGCCGTTTGAGTTCTTCGGCGCTCCGTGGATCGACGGTTATGTGCTGACAAAGAAGTTGAACGACCTGAATCTGCCAGGCGTGAAGTTCCGCGAAGTGTATTTCACCCCCACATTTTCGAAGTGGAAGGGCACGAACTGCGGCGGCTGCCAACTCCATGTGACCGACCGCGACAAGTATCAATCCATCGCCACGACACTGCATATCCTGACCGAAATCAAAAAGCTCTATGGCGCCAAACTCGAATTGCACAAAAGCTATTTCGATCACGTCATGGGCACTGCGTCAGTGCGCGAGGCTCTGGAGCGGGACGATCCCGTGGAGCAGATCGTCGCCAGTTGGAATACGGGCCTGAATGATTTCGCTAAAGTGCGCAAACCATATCTGCTCTACCCCTAAGAAACCGATGAAATGGTTCGGAGCCATTCTAGCGCTGGCCTTACTCGGCTTCAGTTGCGCGACGCCGGACAAGGTCACGAAGGTTTTCCGCGCGGACAAACTCGCCGCGATGGACGCGGCGATTGAACAAGCCATTGCCAGCAACAAATGCCCCGGCGGCGTGCTTTGGGTGGAGCGGAACGGCGTCACGTATCACAAGGCATTCGGCTCACGCGCGCTGGTCCCCACTCGTGAGGCGATGACCGAAGACACCATCTTCGACGCGGCTTCGCTCACCAAAGTCACCGCCTGCACACCGGCGTTGATGCTGCTGGTCGAGCGCGGAGTGGTTCAACTCGACGCGCCCGTGGCGACTTACATCCCCGAGTTCAGCGGCGGCGGGAAGGAGACGGTGACCGTGCGCCAGTTGTTGAATCATACATCCGGTTTGCGACCAGACATCGAGACGAAATCGAACTGGCATGGTCAGGCGAAGGCGGTGCGTAAGGCGTGCGGGGAAGAGAAATTGCAAACCACACCCGGCACTGCATTCAAATACAGCGACATCAATTTCTTCCTGCTTGGCGAAATCGTTCAGCGCACGAGCAAGACGCCGTTGGAAGTTTTTTGCGCCCGCGAAATCTACGGGCCGTTGCAGATGCGCGACACCGGCTTCCTGCCCCCGAAGGAAAAACTCGCCCGCATCGCGCCGACGGAAGCTGAGAACGGCAATCCGCCGTGGCGCGGCGTGGTTCACGACCCGACCGCCCGCAAGATGGGCGGCGTGGCCGGCCACGCTGGCTTGTTTACCACTGCCGCCGATTTGGCTCGTTATGCACGAATGCTGGTGAATCTCGGCGAACTGGATGGCGTGCGGCTCTTCAAACCCGAAACGGTGAAGCTCATGACGAGCGTGCAGACGCCGCCGGAGATTTCCGTTCGCCGCGGCTTGGGTTGGGATATCGAGTCGTCTTACAGCGGGCCGCGCGGTGAAGTTTTTCCACGCGGCTCCTACGGCCACACGGGCTGGACGGGCGGTTCGCTGTGGATCGATCCGTTCTCGCAGACGTTCGTGATCTTCCTCTCGAACCGGAATCACCCGAGTGGCGGAAACGTCGGCCCGTTGCGCCACGAGTTGGGAACGCTGGCAGCGGAAGCGGTGATCGGCTTCGATTTCTCGAACGTGCCCGGCGCGCTCAAGCCGATGGCGAAGTAGTTTTCTCGGCCCAGACCAGCCGAGTTAGCCACGCGACACTCAGAGTTACGCATGTCCCAATCAAGGTGAACCACGGCCAGAATATTTCGTTCGGCTCGCCTTTGGCCGTCGCCCCGAACAGTTCGATCCACCAGTCCTTCAGCCCAGGAGTTTTGGCTGGCCAATAGATGAAACACATCACGAGCACCGACGTGATCATGCCTGTCATCGCCGCCCGCTTGCCAAGCCGCCGATAGAAAATTGCGATGATCAGCGAGCCAAGCAGAGCGCCCGCGGTGAGCCCGCGCAGCGAGAACGCCGCGTTAAGCACAAAGGTCACGTGACGCGTAGCGAACGCCGTCAGCACCAGCATGCCCGCCCAGAACACGGTGGAGTATTTGCTGAACCGCAGGAAATACTCCTCGTCGCGCCCTTTCACGATCTGCTTCACGAAGTCCATCGTCGAAACCGATGCCAGCGACGTGATGGCGGAGCTGATCGAAGACATCGCCGCCGAAAGAATCGCCACGATGAGGAACCCTTTCAGGATATGCGGCACTTCAGTCATCATGAAGATCGGGAAGATGAAATCGTTTGAAGCGATTCCCGGACGCGCCTCAGGCAACGGAATCGCGAGCGCGTGACCGGTGCCCTTGTAGTAAACCCACAGCATCACGCCCACCATGAGGAAGATCAGAAAAAGCGGGAACACGAGGACCGCGCTCAGCGAAAGCGCCTTGCGACCTTCTGTGACCGTGCCGCAGGCGAGCACGCGTTGCACGATGAGCTGCTCGGCGCCGTGCGTGGAGAGCACCATCACCGTGCCGCCGATGATGCCCATCCAGATATTGAAAGGTGCGGAAAAAGTGAACTGGGTGTTCAACCAGTGAACCTTGCCAGCCTCCGCCGCCTTCGCGAACGCTGCGCTCCAACCTCCGTCAATCAACGTGGGGATGTAAAATAAGGCAAAGAGTCCGCCGGCAAGGAACAAGCCGAACTGCACCGCATCGGTCCAGATCACGGCCTTCACGCCGCCGATGTAGGTATAGAGCAGCGAAAGTCCGACGAAGATCAGAATCGCGCCAAGCACGGGATGGACGAGTCCGCCGAGACTGCAAACCGCCGCTCCCAGCATCAGCTGAATCGGGATACATGCGACGTAAACACGCACGCCCGCAGCCATCGTTTCGAGAAACAAAAACAACGCCGCCGCGAGTCGCCGAGGCCCTTGCCCCAGATGTTGCTCCAGCAGCTGGTAAGGCGAATAAATTTCCCCCTTCAAATAGTGCGGCACCATCACAATCGCCAGGATGACGCGGGCAAGCACGTAGCCGATGATGATCTGAACGAACGCGATGTTCCCGCCATCAGAAAACGCATAAGCTGGCACGCCAATGATCGTGAGCGCGCTGGTCTCGGCGGCGACGATCGACACGCCGATTCCCCACCACGGGATATTTTTACTGCCGAGAAAGTAGTCGCGCGTATTTCTTTGGTCTCTGCCGAACCAGACGCCAAGCGCGATGATCCCGCCCAGATAGCCGATTATCACCAGCCAATCGCCAGCGTTGAAATAGCTGTTCATAAGACCGCGGAACATTGATTGGAGAAGCGGTAATTTGGCGAGCAGAATTCAACCGCAAATCGCGGCGAAAATCACTTGCACGCGTTCCAGTTTTGTCGCTTGCTGCCGGGGCGGGTGCGAAGAGACGGTTTGATCCCATTTCGCCTCGCGTTTTTTGATGCGCGGTCATTCCAAATCCAGCAATCGCGGCCTGTCGGTCATGGCCTTTGGTGTCGGCTCGTTCGCCCAGAGCAGCACGCAGATCCTGCGTGACGCAGGCGCCACGACCGCCACCTACCTGACGCGACGCAACGGCAACTTCCCGCCGTCAATCACGGGGCCGACTTTCAATTTCGAGGAGTTCCCCAACCCGCTGCCGTTGCTGAAGCAGCGGAAGGTGGATTTCATTTTCCCGCAGTCTATCGACTGGGCGCAACAACCTTGGGCCGCCGACCTGCTCGCGAGCAAGGTGCCGATTCTTTGCCCGACGGGCGAAGCGATGTTGCTCGAACGTGAGCGCGACTTCGCGCGCCGGCTGTGTCGCGAGTTCAAGATCCCCTTCCCCGCCGCGCACGTTGCGCCGAACCGGCTCGCCGCGTTGAACCTGCTCCAGAAGAGCCCAAAGCCCTACGTCATCAAAAACCCGCTCTGCTCGCCGGGCAGCCCGGTGCACACCATCGTTTGCGAAACCGTCGAGGACACGCGCGCGTGGCTGGATCATGTGGATTACGCGGAGGGCGTGTTCCTGCAGGAATATCTTGGCCGCGCCGAAGCGGGCCACATCGCGCTGGTGAACGGCGGTGACATCGTTTCGCTCGTGACGAATCAGGAATATAAGCGCGCCCACGTTGGCGACCTCGGCATTGTCTGTGGCGCGCCGCTCGGCGGCGTGGTCGAACGCGACCCGGAGGACAAATACGGCTTAGCGCGCGAGTTGTTGCATCCGTTGCGGCCATGGTTCAAACGCGTGAAGTTCAACGGGCCGGTGCAGGTGACCGCGTGCAAAGTGCGCGGCAAATGGCACGTCATCGAATACAATATCCGCCTCGGCATCACTTCGGGCTCGATGATCCTTCGTCTGCTGGAGAATCCGCTCGAAGTGTTGTGGGCCACCGTGCGTCGGCAAACGCCCGCGCCGCTTTGGCGCGATGATGTGCGCTTCGGCTGTTCGATGACGCTGGCGGGCTATGGTTACCCGCACTTGCAGGTGCGCGGGCCGAGTTTTCCGATCGAAGTGCGCGGCAAGTTTAATTGCGACGTCTGGTGGAATGAAGTGGAGCAGAACCGCGACGGCAAGCTGGTCACCGCAGGTTTCCGTTACGCGGATGTCATTGCGTTTGGCCAGACGCTCGACGCGGCGTGCACCAAGGCCAAGGTCAACATCCGGAAGATTCGCGTGCTTGGAAGTTATTACCGCACCGACATCGGCCAAACCCTGTGGCCGCCGGGCACGGCTGAATGAAACTCCCTGCATGAACGAGCACGAAACAAAGCCCAAAGACCTGACGGATCCGACCTTCGGATTTTCAGATTTTCGTCAACAGTTATGCGGCGGCGCGCTGCGCTGGCTGGCGACAGTCCTAGCCATTGCCGCAACGGGTTTGTTGATCGCTTTTCTGATGAGCAAGGAAACACCGGAGGTTCATTTTCCATTCCACCTGAAGGGCCAGTCCGTGCTCTGGGTCACGGGCGGAGCGGGATTGGTGTGGTTGGTGATTGCGATCGTGAACTGGATTTCCTGGTCGAAGCGCGGCCAATCCGCAGCGGCCCAAAAGCATTGATGCGATGACTCTCGACTCCCGAGTTTTCCCCCAGCGACCTGCGTGGATCGAAATCGATCTCGCCCGGTTGCGGCGCAACGTTCAGCTCGTCCGGCGTGACTTGCCGCCGCACGTCCGGTTGCTCGCCGTCGTGAAGGATGACGCCTACGGCCACGGCGCGATCGATGTGGCGCAGGTGGCGTTGGCAGAGGGCGCGACGTTTCTCGGCGTGAGCACGTTGGAAGAAGCGATGGCGCTGCGCGAGGCGGGCATCAAGGCGCGCATCCTCCTGCTCGGCGAACGACAGGAATCGGAACTCCCGTGGTGTGTGGCTTACGATCTGACGGTTTGCATCAACGACGTCCACACCGCCGTGAAGCTTGCCCGCGCCGCCGCAGGTTTTGAGAAGCGCGTGCCCGTGCACGTGAAGATCAACTCCGGCATGACGCGCTACGGCGTGCGTTGGGACGAGGCTTTCCCGCTGCTCGAAGCCATCGCCAACGAACGTTCGCTGCAACTCGAAGGCGCGATGTCGCACTTCTCGCAGTCGGACGAGGCGGTGAAGGATTTCGCGCTGCTCCAGATGTCGCGCTTCGATGAAGTGATGGCGCTCGTGCGACAGCATTCGATTCCGCTCCCGATGCAGCATCTCTGCAATAGCGGCGGCTACCTTGATTTGCCTCAGGCCCATCGCGACATGGTGCGCGTCGGCATCCTGATGTATGGCATATTTCCCTCGACCGTTTGCCGCCGACTGGAAGGCATCCAACCGGTCATGGCAATCAAGGCGCGCATCGCGGCGGTCCAAAAATTGTTGCCCGGCGAACATGTCGGTTATGGGATGCGTTACACCGCCACGACCCCGCGGCGCATCGCTGTGTTGCCCATCGGCTACGGCGACGGCTTCCCGCGCGTGCGCAACGAGGGCTGTGCCCTCATTCACGGCCAGCGCGCACCGCTGGTTGGCGGTATCGCCATGGACGCCCTGATGGTGGACATCACGGACATTCCGCAGGCGCAGATGTGGGACGAAGCGGTGTTGATGGGCGAGCAGGGCAGCGAAGTCATCACGGCGCGCGACGTGGCGCAGCTGAAGAACTCTGTGACCTACGACGTGCTCACCGGTTGGCGCTTGCGACTGCGGCGGAAGTGTGTGAATGGAGACGGCGACCCATGAAACTGGTTTTCTCCGAACACGTCAGCGACTACGACCACTACGTCTTCCCCTACGCCATCTGGGGCTTCCCGGAGAAAGGCGAAACGCCGGCGCAGATGTTCGACGCGGGTTTCCT
>JBEGQI010000087.1:0-7276 GCA_041181065.1 Verrucomicrobiota bacterium
CTGCGGCCGGCCATGCGAGCAGGGCAGCGGCGAGCAATGGCAGCAAGCGACTAGGGCTGATGGGGCGTGACGATGTCATCGATATCCTTCAGTTTTTTGACGAACTCCTCGAACTGCTTCGCGGCCGGGTTCGTCTGCAGCAGTTGCTGCATGATCTCGTAAGCTTGGTGGTAATTGCGCTCGCGCGTTGCGCTGTCCGCCGCTTCCTTCGCGCGCTTGGCCGCTTCGCGCAAGGCGACGATCTGCTGCACGCAACGCTTGGCGAATTCCAGGTTGTGCGCCGCGTCCTTGTCCGTCTTGTCGAGCTCGACGGCATTCTGAAAATCCTTCACGGCGACTTCCCACTTCTCCTGCATTCCATCCAGATCCTTCGCTTCCGTGCCTTGGCTGAAATGACAATTGCCAAGATTGAAATACGCCGCCTGCTGGAGCTTCACATCCTTCGCGGTCAGCGTGTTGTTGAAATGCGTGATGGCTGCGTCGTAATTCGTGCCACGGTAAGCCGCCACGCCGGCGTTGAACGTGAGCCGCAAGTCGCCCTTCTTGTCCAAGGTGATGAGCCGCTCGAACTCCTTCTGCGCCTCCGCAAATTTTCCCGCGCGAAAATCTTTCATCGCCGTAGCCGGTGTTGCGCTTGCAGAAAGAGCCATGACTCCCAGTGCGAATATCACCGCTGCCACTTTCACCGGCTTTGTTCCGTTGATCACATTCGACTTGCTGGCCTGCTTCACTCGCGCCCGGTTGGGTAGGAGAAATTCCACGATCAGCAGCAGCACCGCCAGCGCGAGGAACCAGTGATATTGCTCGTGGTAACGCTTGTAGAGCTTCGTTTGCTCCTCGGTCTTCGGCAGCGGCGCGAGGCCGTTGGCATAAAGCGTTTCCATCGCCTTGGCACCTTTCAGCGGCAGATAAAAACCATTGCCTGCCGCGGCGATGTCGTTCAGCAGCTTCTCGTTCAGCTTCGACATCACAGGATTGCCCGCCTCGTCGCGGATGTAATCCGTTCGGCCTTTTCCATCGCGCACGCTTAGCAAGGTGCCTTCGCCAGAGCCGATGCCCACGGTGAAGATGCGCACGCCTGATTCCGCCGCTTGTTTGGCCGCATCCACGGCACCGGTATCCTGATCTTCACCATCGGTGAACAACACGAGCACCTTGTAATTGTCACCTTCCTTGAACGCGCCTGCGGCTGTATGGATGGCTTCAGCCAATGCCGTTCCGCCTTGCGGCATGGTGTTCACGTCAAGGGAATCGACGCTTTGGCGGAACGCCGCATCATCAAAGGTCATCGGGCAGGACAGGAAGGCGACTCCGGCGAACGCCACCAGTCCGAGGCGATCCGACTTCGCCTGACCCATCAAATCCAGCGCGGCCAGCTTTGCGCGCGCGAGCCGGTTTGGCGCGATGTCTTCGGCAAGCATGGACTTCGACGTGTCGATGGCCACGATGACGTCCAAGCCCTTCTGCTTCGACTCTTCCCAAGTGAATCCCCACTGCGGGCGCGCCAGTGCGATGATGGTCAGCGTCAGCGTGGTGACGAGCAGGCGTCGCGTCCAACGTTCGCGTTCCGGGGCCAGCCCGGCGGTGAGATCGGGGAGCAGTCGGGCTTGCACGAAGGCGCTCATCAATTCGCGTCGTTTCCGGGCCGACCACCAGAGGAACAGGTAAAGGGCAGGGGGCAACACCAGCAGCAAGGCCAGCACCCACGGCAAACAACGCACGGTGAGATTGAAGATCTGGAACTCTTTCACGGGAGCCTCCTCAACGCGGTGTTCGCCAGGACCAGTTCCGCCATCAGCAGCGCGACGCCGAGCGCGAGGATGATCTGGAAGCGCTCGCGGAAGTGCGTGAACTTCTTCACCTCAGCCTCGGTTTTCTCCAGCTTGTCGATCTCGGCGTAGATTTGTTGGAAGCGCTCGGCGTTGTCGGCGCGATAATATTTGCCGCCCGTCTTGTCGGCGATCTTCGTGAGCGTGTCCTCATCGATGTCCACGGGAACCATCTGATAACGTTTCTGACCGAAGAAATTCACCGGCATCGGCGCCTGCCCGCGCGTGCCGATGCCGATGGTGTAAACTTTGACCCCAAGTCCTTGCGCGGCTTCAGCGGCGGTGAGCGGCTGGATCTTCCCGGCGTTGTTCTGGCCGTCCGTCATGAGGATGACGATCTTGCTCTTGGATTTCAGTTCGCTCAACCGGTTCAAGCCAGCCGTCAAACCGGAGCCGATGGCCGTGCCGTCCTCGATCATGTGGAGTTGCAACCGATCGATGTTCTGCTCCAGAAAGTCATGGTCGAGCGTCAGCGGGCAGGCGATGTAAGCCTTGCCGGAAAAGGCAACGAGCCCGATGCGGTCGCTGGGCCGCTTCTCGATGAATTTCTTCAACACTGCCTTGGCCATGTTGATCCGGTTCACGCGTTCGCCGCGCATTTCGAAGTCCTCGGACTCCATGCTGCCGGAAAGATCGATGGCTACCACGATGTCCACGCCGCTCGCGGTGATCTTTGTTTCGCTCTGCGAAAGCCGCGGCTGCGCGAGGGCGATGATGAGCGTGGCGAGCGTCAGCCAGCGGAAGGTGGCGAGGATTTGACCGGCGCGCGCGCGGGTGGGAGAGCTGAATCCGCCTACGAGCTTGAGCGAGGAATAGACGAAGGCGGCGGGTTGTCCCTGGCGGCCCTTCAAGAGCGCGAGCACCGGGAGCAACAACAGGAACAGCAACACCCACGGATGGGCGAAGTAGGCCTGAAAGAAGTTGGCGATGGGGTTCAACACGGCTTTGGGGCTAGTTCTTGATAGCTGAGGGTAGCGGGTCGGATGTTCCGTTGCTTCCGCTTTCCCGATTTTCGCTTTCCGCTTTTTCCGTTGGCTCTGTCTCCTCGACCAGTCGATACGCCGCGCCGTGCAGATCGCGCAGCTCGATTTCCGTTGGCTCGTATTTGGCGAACTTCACGAGGTCGCAACGCTGGAGGAAGTCGCTCAGGCTTTCCTTCTGCTTCTTGTCCAGTAGTGGCGTGGCTTGCAGTTCGTGGAGGAACTCTTCCGTCGTGCGCTCGGGGGCGCGGAATTGGAAGCGCTCCTCCAGATAGGTGCGCAACACGGAGGAGACCGCGACGACAAAAGGCTTCGGTTCGGCGAGCAACTTCAAGGCGTCATCCAATGCCTGCTTGGCGCGGATGTGGGCGGGAATCTGCGGCGGGGTGACGACTTGCTTGCGGCGTTGGAAGATGAACAGGGCCAAGCCAAGCAGCGCGGCGATCGCCACGAGTGCGCCCAACGTCCACCAAAGCCATTCCAAGCCCGAGGGAATTTCCACTGGCGGCTTGATGTCGCGCAGTAGGTCCGTCGGGGACGGCGCGGCGGTGAAATTGGTCTGTGCTACAGCAGCCATGTTTATCCTCGCAACCTCCGCTTTTCCCGCGTCTCAAAAAACTTCCCGATCGTTGCGCCGTAGGGCTGGTCAGTGCGCAGCCGGATGGCATCCACGCCAGACGAACGGAACATGCGGGCCAATTCATCCTGACAACGCGATTGCCGGAGCGCGAAGGCATCGCGGCTCGCGGCGTCGCCAGTGTTGACCTCCATCACTTCGCCGGACTCGGCGTCTTCCAGCACCAATCGGCCCAACGCGGGCAGCTCCGTTTCGTAACGGTCCGCGATCTGGACGGCGACGAGATCATGCCGACGGTTGGCTTGCTTGATGGCCGTCTGCAAATGGCGCGCAGAGACCGGATCTGTGCCAAGCAACGTCGGTGCGCCGGGCACGAGGAAGTCTGACACCACCACCATGATTGCCTTGTGCGCCAGCATGCGGTTCGCGAACTCCAGCGCGCCGGGCAGGTTCGTGCCGCGGCGTTGGGGCTCGAAAAATAGCACTTCGCGGATGACGCGGAGCACGTGTTTGCGGCCCTTGCGCGGCGGAATGAACTTCTCGACCTCATCGGTGAAAAGGACGAGGCCCACCTTGTCGTTGTTGCGGATGGCCGAGAAGGCGAGCACGGAGGTGATCTCGGCGGCGAGTTCGCGCTTGGACTGCGCCTGCGAGCCGAAGCGCCCGGAGCCGCTGACGTCCACCACGAGCATGAGGGTGAGTTCGCGTTCCTCGACGAACTTCTTCACGAACGGATGGTTCATGCGCGCGGTGACGTTCCAGTCAATCGAGCGCACCTCGTCGCCGGGCTGGTATTCGCGCACCTCGTCGAAGTTCATGCCCTGGCCCTTGAAGACGGAATGATACTGGCCCGCGAGCGTTTCGGTCACGATGCGGTTCGTGCGAATCTCGATCTGCCGGATTTTTTTGAGAA
This sequence comes from Verrucomicrobiota bacterium, assembly GCA_041181065.1. Lineage (GTDB taxonomy): Bacteria > Verrucomicrobiota > Verrucomicrobiia > Limisphaerales > DSYF01 > DSYF01. The sequence goes on from JBEGQI010000087.1 coordinate 4,300, forward strand.
TTTCGCGGGGGATCATGGGGAAACAATTTTTAACCGCGAAATACGCGAAATACGCGAACAAGGCAAAAGACAGATGCCGGTTCCCCTTTCGCGTATTTGGCGTATTTCGCGGTCATGGTTTCTGGTCTTTGTTTTCATAACGTCCACGTTCGGCAACGATGCGCTCGACCTGCGCTTTGGGGTAATGACCGAAGTTCACCAGCAAGCCCAACTTCAGACCGGTCGCTTTGAGATAGTTCTGAACCTGCGCCCGATGTTCGTCGGTCAACTCCGTGACCGCCTTCAGTTCGAGCACAATCTTGTCGTAGCAGATGAAATCCGGCTCGTAGGTTGAGCGCAGCGGAGTGCCTTTGTATTCCAAGGCCAGCGATTTCTTGGGCACATACGGGATGGCTTGCAGCCGCAATTCAATCTCCATGCACTCCTGATAGACCGGCTCCAGAAATCCGCAGCCCTTCTCGCGATAGACCTCAAAGCACGCGCCAACGATCTTGTAGCTCTCTTCTTTGTAGAGGATTTCAGTGCTCATAGTTCAAGAAAGGATTTGAACCGCGAACCACGCGAAATACGCGAAAGAAAAAAACAAAAAATATTTCCCTTTTCGCGTATTTGGCGTATTTCGCGGTTAAGAGTCCTGGCCTTCGTGTTCCGACGCCTGCAAGCCATTCGGTCACGATGCGATTCGTGCGCAGCTCGATCTGCCGGATTTTTTTGAGAATCTCGCGGGGGATCATGCGTTGTGTTACCAGCCGAGTTTCCAGAAGTCCACTAACTCAACCTGCCCGTCTGGACGCTTGCGGACTACAATTTGCAGCCAGTGCGGATTATGGCTTCCGTCTTTGTTGCTGAGAGCAAACGAATAGACCGTGCAAGGTTTTTCCCCCTCCTTGAACACGTGGTTCTCCCAAGTTTCAATCAACTTACCAACCGTTACGGGTCGTTGCTTCCAGTTTTCAATGCTTCTGCTCGCGTTGCCGTGCGCTGGGGCAAGCTTTTGCAGAGTGTTCCAGTCTGCTTCGTTCAACGCGGTGATGACAGCTTTGCAAGGGTCTTGCGGGTTAGCTCGGTGCCAATCGAAGCCTAGCGCGCGTGGGTCATTCTCTCCAACCTCAATAGGTTTAATGGATATGCGAATCTGCTCGTTCTTTGGGGCTGTTTGGAGCCTGTTTTTCGACGTGGTTGGTGCGTCGGGTTTAATGCAGCCAACCAAGCTTCCACTCAAGATGAGCGCGATGTAGAGGGTAGGCTTGGTGTTCACGCTGAGAATCAGATCTGTGTTCACGGCACCGGCAGCTCATCAAAAATCTTCTGGATGATGTTCTCGCTCGTCTTTTCCTCGGCTTCGGCTTCGTTGGTGATGGCCACGCGGTGGCGCATGGCTAGCACTCCAACCAGTCTTAGCTCAGACCAATAGCCCAAGCAATAATGCCTCGCAACTTGTTGAAATGAACTGTTCATTTCTTATTACTTACGAGGCTTCGGTCGGTCGAACCAGAAATCAAATCCATCCTCTCGCTTTCCGAACGCATCGTAGATAATGCGCTGACTATCAATACCGGGCCTCTCAAAGGTCAGTCGAAACTTTTTGGGATAGGCGGAGATTCGGCTCTCGAAAGTTGCCCGCTCCACCTTGGAGACACGAGCGTCAGCGAAATCTTGCCGGAACGCTGTCTTCACCGCACGTGGAAGGTCGTCATACGGAATATCGGCGATCGTCCAATTGGGATACGGCTCGACACAACCAGAAATGAGCAACGTCGTAACGGCGATAATGAGCAAACAACGCATGTGTGCGTGAAGCGCGCAACGGACCAGCTCAGTGACGCTGGCCATGAGGTGTGCCGATTGCAACCGCGACAGCCCGCCTCCGTTAGCGCTCTTGTTAGGAAGCAGGCGGCAATTCACCGCCATAAACTGAACGAAATCGTTCAGGAATGCGGACGCGAATCTCAGGTTCATAGTTCGCAGTTGGAGTTATTATCACGGCACCGGCAGTTCATCAAAAATCTTTTGGATGATGTTCTCGCTCGTCTTTTCCTCGGCTTCGGCTTCGTAGGTGATGGCGACGCGGTGGCGCAACACGTCCATGCCGATGCTTTTCACGTCCTGCGGCGTCACGTAGCCGCGGCCTTTGAGGAAGGCGTAGGCTTTGGCAGCGAGCGTCAGGGCGATGGTCGCACGCGGTGAGGCGCCGAGCTGGATGAATTCCTTCACGGCGATCTTGTAATGGTCCGGGTCGCGCGTGGCGCAGACGACGTCCACGATGTAGTCCTTCACCTTGTCGTCCACGTAGATGTCGTTGATGACTTCGCGGGCCTTGAGGATTTGCTGCGGCTCGACGACGGCGGTGGTCTGCGGCGAACCGCTCGTGCGCGCCATCATGTCGAGGATCTGCCGTTCCTCGGCGCGGGTCGGATAACCGATGCGGAGCTTCAACATGAAACGGTCCACCTGCGCCTCGGGCAGGGGATAGGTGCCTTCCTGCTCGATGGGGTTCTGCGTGGCGAGGACGAGGAAGGGTTCTTCGAGCTTGTAAGTCTGGTCGCCGATGGTGACCTGCTTTTCCTGCATGGCTTCGAGCAACGCCGATTGCACCTTGGCAGGCGCGCGGTTGATTTCGTCGGCAAGGACGAGGTTGGCGAAGATGGGGCCTTTGCGCGTGGTGAAGTTGCCCGATTGCGGGTTGTAAACCTGCGTGCCGATGACGTCGGCGGGGAGCATGTCAGGGGTGAATTGCAGGCGGGCGAACTTGACGTGCATGGTGTTCGCGAGCGCCTTGACGGCGGTGGTCTTGGCGAGGCCGGGCACGCCTTCGAGGAGGACGTGGCCATTGGCGAGCAGGCCTACGAGCAGCCGATCGACGAGTTGTTCCTGGCCGACAATGACGCGGCCGATTTCCTCCCGCAACGCCTTGGTCCAGGCGGCGGTTTCCTGCACCTTTGTTTTCAACAAATTGCTCATGGGTGGTCAATGTAGG
>JBEGQI010000088.1:0-5775 GCA_041181065.1 Verrucomicrobiota bacterium
GGCGAACCACGACACCACGCGAACGTAACCGTTCGTCCAATCGGCAGGAGCAATGCTCTCCAACTTATCGCAAGACTGGCTGTGGAAGACTTCCTTCACCAGCAGCCGCTGCGTGGGCCAGCGCAAGAATTCCATCCCGACATCCGCCAACGTGAATTCCGAACCGCCGATCGGAACTGCCGCCGAAGCGCCTTCAAACTTCACGCGCGTCACCACGCCATTAATGACCGATTCGACGACATATTCATTTGTGCCACCGGCGGCACGAACGACCATAAAGTGCGTTTCGTCACCGCTCGCAGACCTAGGTTGAACGTAGGCGGTCACCCAATTTGATGACGTGAGGGAAACCTCGATGCGCAACGGCAGCGCGGATTGAACCTTATTCTTGAGATAGTTCGTCAGGGCGATGCGATTCGTGACGCACTCTGCTGGCTGCAACATGAGCAACCTCGTCGCCAGTTCTTTTCCAGCCGCGACAGGATCATTCGGAACCACGGGGACGTTGAATACCTGCTTGGCTCCTTGAGCGGCCACACAGCCGGCCGCACACAGGAGAAGAAGACCGAGTAAGCGCTTCATTTTTCGCGAAGAGTCAACGGCAGCGCCTCGGAGATGTGCTTGATGAAATGCACCTTCAACTTCTCACGCACTTCGGCGGGCACCTCCGTCCAATCGTTACGATTACCGTCCGGCAACAGGACTTCCTTGATGCCGAACCGCGACGCAGCCAAAACCTTCTCCTTGATGCCACCCACACGCATCACGCGGCCGCGCAAGCTGATTTCGCCGGTCATCGCGACATCAGAACGCACACGCCGTTTTGTCAGTAACGAAGCGATCGCCACCGCCAAAGTCACACCAGCACTCGGCCCGTCCTTCGGCGTTGCGCCTGCAGGCACGTGGATGTGCAGATCGTGCTGGGCATAATCGTCAAAGCTGATGCCGAGTGCTTTCGACTGGCTGCGCAAATAGCTTAACGCCGTCTGCGCGCTCTCCTTCATCACGTCACCCAGGGAGCCGGTCAGCATCAACCCGCCCTTCCCCGGCATGCGCGTCGCCTCGATGAACAGGATTTCGCCGCCCACCGGCGTCCAAGCCAGCCCCGTGGCGATGCCGACTTCCTTGATGGACTCGGCTGATTCAGAGACGAACTTCGGCGCGCCCAGCCAATCTTTGAGATCGTTTGGCTCCAACTTGATCGGTTTACCAGCCTGACTGTTAGTAAAAAGTTTTCGCACCGCCTTGCGCGCCACGGTGGCGACCTCGCGCTCGAGATTGCGAACGCCCGCTTCGCGCGTGTAATCATGGATCAACCGCCGCAAGGTCGGATCCGGCAGCTTCACTTCCTTCGGCGTCAAGCCGTGTTCTTCCAACTGCCGCGGCACGAGATGTCGCCGGGCGATCTGGAGCTTTTCGGATTCGGTGTAGCTCGGTAATTCGATGACTTCGAGACGATCGCGCAATGCCGGATGGATCGGCTCCAACCAGTTCGCCGTCGTGAAGAAGAGGACGCGAGACAGGTCGAACGGCAAATCCAGATAGTGGTCGGTGAACGTGCCGTTCTGCGCCGGGTCGAGCACTTCCAGCAACGCCGACGCCGGGTCGCCGCGAAAATCCGCGCCCACTTTATCGAGTTCATCGAGCAGGATGACCGGGTTGCGGCTTTCGAGACGGCGCAACGTTTGGATGATGCGGCCAGGCATCGCGCTGACATAAGTGCGGCGGTGCCCGCGGATCTCCGCCTCGTCACGCATGCCGCCCAGCGCGATGCGCGCAAACTTCCGACCCATCGCCTCCGCCACACTGCGGCCGAGCGACGTCTTGCCCACGCCCGGTGGACCGACGAGGCAAAGGATCGGGCCCTTCAAATTTTTGCGCCGTTTGATGACCGCAAGAAACTCGAGCAAGCGGTCCTTCACTTTTTCCAGACCAAAATGCTGCTCGTTTAGGATCTTTTCTGCCGCTTTTAGGTCGAGCTTGTCCTCCGTCTCCTTCTGCCACGGCAAACTCAGGATCCAATCGAGGTAATTGCGCGTGACGGCGTATTCGGCGGCCGACGGTGGAATCTGAGCCAGCCGATCCAACTCTTGCTCCGCCGCCTTCTTCGCTTCCACGGTCAACACTGCCGCTTCCAGACGCTCGCGGAATGTTTTCAGCTCGTTTGAATTCGCATCGTTCTCGCCGAGCTCACGTTGGATGGCCCGCATCTGTTCGCGCAGGAAGAAATCCCGCTGTGACTTGGAGATGGAGGACGCCACATCCGATTGGATCTTGGAACTGAGCGAAAGCACTTCCAACTCGCGATTGAGCAGCGGCAACAACTTGCTCAGACGTTCGCGGATCGAGGTCGTTTCCAGCTGCTTCTGGCGTTCATCAAGCGCGAGGTTCAGATTCGCAGCGATGAGGTCGCTGAACTGGCCGGGATCCTCGGTGTTGTGCGCAGCCACCTTGACTTGCTCGGACAAGGCGGGCGACAGGCGAAGGATTTCCTGAAATTGATTCTGCGCATTCCGCATCAGCGCGCTAACTTCAAGCGTGCCTTCCGGCACGTCTGGCATGAGCTCGCACTTCGCGCATAGGTAGGGTTGCAGTGTGGTATACTCGTGGATGCGGACGCGCCAGAGCCCCTCGACCAAAACTCGCACGGTGTTGTCGGGGAACTTAAGCATCTTCAACACGCGCGCGGCGCAACCGACCTCAAAGAGTTCCTCGGGCTTGGGATTGTCAGCGTCCGGGTTCTTCTGCAAGACGGCACAAATCAAACGATCGCCACCGACCACATCGTCGATGAGCTTGGCACTTGGCCCGCTATCCACCAACAACGGCGCAACCATACCGGGAAAGATCACCAAGTCGGAAAGACCAAGAACGGGTAAAACCTTTGGCAAGGTTGGCGCCTGGCCGCGTGGCTTGGAATCGCTACGGCCCAATATGCTGATGAACTCGGTATCCGGTGAAGTCATTTTGCGTCAACCGTCATTGGACGCAGCCACATGGAGAAAGTTCAACCGACTTTACGGCTGAAAATCACTCACCACCGGTGATGGTAACCTTGGTGATCTTGGACTGCGGCTGCGTGGCTAGTGGCACGTCGATGCGAAGGAAGCCGTTCAGGTAGGCGGCGCGCGCCTGGCTGAGGTCGTATCCGGAAGGCAACTCCAGCACCGTCTCGAACGGGCCGTAGTTGATCGCCATTGCAATGAAGCTCGCCTTGGGAGCACGGCAACCGTCAGGACGATTACCACTGATGCGGAGGCGATTGTCCTCGACGGTGATCTCGAGACTTTCGCTGCGCATGCCCGCGAGTTCCACCTTGATGACGAGGCCGGAATCAGTCGCATAGACGTCAGTATTCGGTTCCCAGTGTGCAGTCCCTGCGCTTCCCTTCGAACTTCCGTGGGACCGCATGGCAAACTGAACCGTGTGACTGACTTTACTTATGGCCATTCTCAGCGACGGAAACTATCCCACTCGCCCGTCGCGCGCAAGCGACCTAGCGCATCTTTACAATTATTTCTGGCCGCTGCCCCTTTCGGGCGCGATAAACCACCGATTCCTTGGGCAGATTGGCCGAATTCACGCAGCCGCAATGCGAATCGCAGGGCAACTTGCCCTTGCGCCGGCGCACACGAGCGCGAATGAACAACACCGCGGTCACCGCGACAATCACCAAGGCTGCTACCTGTTGCCAATTCACAGACAAAAGATAGCCGGGAAGCCGGCGTCAGCCAAATGGCAAAACGTTCCCCGCTTGAGCCGGCACCCATCTGCAATAGACTTGCCGCATGTCAACCGCACCGTTCCGCCACACCCACCGCGTGACCTACGCCGATTGCACCGTCGGCAATCACGTCTACTACGGTCGTTATCTTGACTTGATGGAAGCGGCGCGCGGCGAATTCTTTCGCCAGCTCGGCATCACGCTGCTCCAGTGGCAGGAGCGCGAAGTGATCTTTCCCGTCATCGAGTGCCATCTCCGCTACAAAGGCATGGCCCGCTACGACGACACGCTGTCCATTGAGGTCTGGCCCACGGTGGCCGAACGCGCCCGACTCAACTTCGCGCACCGCATCACCAGCCATGACGGCAAACTCATTCTCGAAGCTGAAACCAACCACGTCTGCGCCGGCTTGAATGAAAAGCCGAAGCGTTTGCCGGAAGAACTGGCCTTGAAATTGCAACCGTTCCTGCGCCCGAGCGCCAATGTGTGAACATTAAAACCAGCTGTAGTTAAAGCTGATGCTGATGCGCTCTTCCTTAAGCGGGTTCGCCGGAACTTCGTGGCGCAGCCAGCTCTCAAATAGAACCACCTTGCCCGCCTCGGCCTTGATGGTCTGCCACGCGCGATGCTCCGGCTGGCAATCCGATTTCCTCGGCGGCGCCGCCATGAAGCGATCCAGTCGCGGGTCCTCGAACTTGATGCCCGAGCAGCCTGCCGGCGTTTTCACATAATAGGTGCCGCTGATTGTCGAAAGCGGATGGATGTGCAGCCCATGCACAACATGATGCGGCATGATGTTGATCCAGCAATCCGTTATCGCCAACGGGCGCCCCTCCAGGTCGAGGTCGAGTTTGCCAGCGTAAGCTTTCACATGCCGGCTCAGCTTCCGTTCCAACTCCATGAACGTCGATGACATCTTGTGCAAGCGGCACATCGACCCGTAGGACGTGTAGCCACCAGGATAATTCTTCCGGCACCACTTCTGACCGTCGGCATCCATGTCGCGAACCTGATAGCATTCGCGAAGCAGCTCATTATTGAACCGCCGCCCGTTCGCCTGCTGCAGCCGCGCCGAGTAAACCTGGGTCGGGAAAAACGTGTGAATCGCCATACGCGCATCCTAATGACGACAACGTGTGTTTGAAAGAACGCAAGTGCACCGCAAACCGAACTCCGCTAAACCAACCGCGTGCGAGAGAACCCAAAAATCCTAATCGCCGCTTCGCGGAAGCTGGCGCGTGAACTGGACACGCTGAAGTTTCCCAAGCCCGTAGCGTTCGTTTACAATCCGTTGAGCTATGCTTGGGCGCCGCACGCCGAGTATTTAAATCGTTACGCCATCGGAAAAAAGCGCGTGCTGTTTCTCGGCATGAATCCCGGCCCGTTCGGCATGGCGCAAACCGGAGTGCCATTCGGCGAAGTGACCGCAACGCGCGAATGGCTCAGGATTCAGGCGCCAGTCAAAAAACCCATGCACGAGCATCCCGCGAAACTCGTGTTGGGCTTTGATTGCCCGCGCTCCGAAGTGAGTGGCCGTCGGCTTTGGGGATTGTTCGCTGAAAAGTTCAAGACCCCGGAGCGATTTTTCGCCGAGCATTTCGTTTACAACTATTGCCCACTAATGTTCCTCGACGGTGGGCGGGGCGGGAAAAATCTCACCCCCGACAAATTCTTCGGCCCGGCAACTCGCCAGATGCTCGCGCTGTGCGATGCAAATCTGAAACTTCTGGTCGAAACGCTCGCAGTTGAAACCGCCATCGGCGTCGGCGGCTTCGCGGAACAGCGGCTGCGGGAAGTCTTTGGCCAAAGCGAACTGAAGATCGGCCGCATCCTGCACCCCAGCCCGGCTAGTCCGGCAGCAAACCGCGATTGGGCCGGCCAGGCGACGCGCGAATTGCTCCGGCAGGGAGTGTGGTGAGGCTGCCTAAGGAATGTTCGCCGTTGCCGGGCGTGCGGTGCTTAGTTAGTTTCGGGGCGGTCGGGCGCTTGGCGCAGCGGTTAGCGCATCTCGTTTACACCGAGGTGGTCGGGGGTTCGAATCCCTCAGCGCC
>JBEGQI010000089.1:0-10157 GCA_041181065.1 Verrucomicrobiota bacterium
GCAATTGCCGCAGGTGCAGGTCCTGATGCTCACGGTTTACGAGGACAGCGATTCATTGTTCAACTCCCTCAAGGCTGGCGCGAGCGGCTATTTGCTCAAGCGCACTGCTTCCAAGAATCTGCTCGAGGCCATCCGCGATGTGCACACCGGCGGCTCGCCGTTGTCGCCGCAGCTTGCCCGCCGCGTGGTGACGTTCTTCAACCAGCCCGTGAAGAAGGATTCCGAGATGGCGCAACTCACCGACGGCGAGAAGGAATTTCTCGAGCAGCTTGCCAAGGGTTATGCCTACAAAGAAATCGCTGACCGCATGGGCATCAGCATTGACACCGTGCGCAGCTACGTGCGGACGGTGTATGAAAAGCTCCACGTCCACTCGCGCACCGAGGCGGTGGTGAAGTTTCTGCGCCGGTGAACTGTGTCTGAGAATTCCGGCTGGGCGGCTTGATCTGACGCGTTCTCCCTCGCCCAGCAGGAGAGGGCACGGGTGAGGGAGGGTCGTGCGTTATACCAACACGTCCCGGGCGCGTTGAGACCGGTGCGACAGCGTATGCCAGCGTTGCCGGAAACGGACTGCTCCCAATACCACCATTGCTAGCGCCGCGATTTGATAGCCGGAGATTGGCCCGAGGATTTGCGGCGTCTCCCGCCAGAACTCGTGGACGAAGCGGAATGTGCCGTAAGCCATGAGGTAGATGTGGAAATGCTGGCCGGGCAAAAATTTCTTCCAGCGAAGCAGCAACGCGACGCCGAGGATGGCGGCGTTGAAACCAAGCTCGACCTGCGCCGCCGGCCAGCGCGCCACGCCGGAGGCGTCATTCACCGTGAACCAACTCGCGTCACACGCGCGCCCCAGACAGCAACCATGCAGCACGCACCCGACGCGGCCCAGCATGATGCCGACGGGCGCTATGATGGCGAACCAATCCCCCGTGACGCCGCGATAGCCGAGCAGCCGCTTGGCAAGCTCGACTGCCGCGTAGCCACCGAGCAACGCGCCGGTGATGGATTTGCCCGTCGCCAGAATCAGCCAGCGCTTTTCGTCGTGCCAGTGCAACCAGCCCTCCGCCGCAAGATAAACCAGCTTCGCCCCGAGGAACGCGCCCGCCAGCGCCGCCACGTAGATGAGCACCAGCCGCGAGTCGCGCTTTGCGACGCGCGACCAGAGCGCGATGCTGACGAAGATGCCCGCGAGCATCAGCCAGCCGTAGGCGGTGGAGATGATTGTGCCCATCGCGAATCAGTCAGCCGGTTCAATGGATGCCGCCACCAGCACCGGTGTCACAAAGACGCGGTGGTTGCTGACCGCGTCCAAGGTGGCAATCGCCACCTCGGGCTTCACGTTCCGCCAACTGGTGAGGAAGAGGCGCTGCGTATGACCACGCCGCGCGTCGAAGCAAGACCAGGCAACTCGCGCCCCGGGATTTTCAACATCCGGGCGATTGGTGCAGGCGCTCAAACCCACGTCGCGTCCGTAAACGAGTGGCACTTCCGCCGTCGTCCCATCGGCATAGTGGACGATGTAACGCACCACCTCAGCTCCGTTCGTCGTTTTCCAGAAGTTGCCGTGCAGGAAATGCAACTGGCGGCACTTCGCGTCCACGCGGATGCCCTCGACGCGTCCTGGAAACTTGCGCCCAAAATCCTCTTTCACCTGGCTGCAGAGCCGGATGACACCGCGCACGTCGAATCGCACACCGCCAAACGTTTGCAACCCTTGGGGTAGTGCGGCGAGGTTGGCTTCGCCAATCTCAGTCCACCAGGACTCAGCAAGAGCCGCATTGTAATTAGTCGTGAGGTCGAGCAGTTCCAGGCCGGCTTGCGGATCGCGCGGCCGGATACTCTTCGCGGTTTTTTCAAGTTCCGCTGTGCTCATCGCGTTCCTTCGGCGTTCATGTGTCCAGCCGATGATGTTGGCTTCGTTTGAACGTGGTCCGTTGTCACAGGCGCAACCGATGAAGAGCGCGGACAGGTTCACAATCAGCAGTATCGCTGTTGCAAGGACGCATCTCGAAGCGCGGTTGGTCCTATCTGTAGCAAAGGAGCTGCCGAAGCGGATTCCGATGCCGACGGAGCACAAAACAGACAAGAACAACCCAGCCAGCAGGCCGAGTCCGTCTTTCAGGACCAGCGCTGCACCAGCGGGAGCCAGCGCGACCATCATCAGCAAAGGGGCTGAGCGACCGACAAGTTGCGTTACGCATTTTGCTTTCATATTCGCCTTACTAGGCCATCCGAGGCTTATCCGGGCACGACAGAATCAGCCCATCGAACAGCCGATAGATATTCCGACCACCAGGTTCAAGACCGCCAACACAATGCTCAAGAGGATCGTGAAAAGGACGGTCAAAAGCATGTCGCGACGGCTGGGAGTCAGAAGTCCATAGCTTGCCATAAGACAGACAACAGGATTCAGGACAAACGCCACAAGTTGCATTGGCTCGTCCGGCCACTTGGCCGAGGTGCCCACCACGATCAAGACGCAAGGAGCCAAGCCCACACCTAGGCAGGCCAGTTTGATGAGGGGATTCCGGCTGGGCGCGGGTAATTCACTCATAAACAGTTCAGGTCGCTGGCTTGCAATCCGCAAAACCCGAGTAGTAGCGGCAGAACGAATCCAGCTTCCCATCCGGGCGGATGACGTGGGTGCAGCAGCGGTCAATGCGGTCCTCGTCCCATGTTGCGGCATCCATGAAAGGCTTGATGAACAGCCGGAATGTGTGCGACTCGTCCAACTCGAATTGCTTAAGCAGATCGCCGAGCGGTTCGGATTCGCAGCCGCACTTCATCAAATCCTCCAGCTTGTAGCGCACCTTCGTGCCGAGGAAGTCCTGCACGTTCTTGAAATCAATGAAGTCGCTGACCGAGCGCACCTGCCCGTCGAGCTTGAGCAGGTAGCCGATGGTCGCGCAGTTCGGATCGCCGCACGGCAACGGCGTGAAATCATCGAAGCGCAACTTGCCGCCGGACTGGCCAACCGCTGCGAGGATGATGTCGGCGGTGTTTAAACGGGTTGCAGGTTCCAAGTTGCAAGTTACAGGTTCTCCGGCACCGGGCGCGTCCGACCGTCCAACTTGAAACTTGAAACCCGGAACTTGCAACCGTTCCGGCACACGTCCGCTCCCGAACATCGGTTGGAAGGAAATGCCGCGCACGTTGGGCCATTCGAGGCCGAAGGCGATGGCGTCCCACAGATTCGGCAGATTCTCCGGCGTCACCGTCATCGCGAGCGTGACGGGTAACTTCATTTCACGGCAGCGTTCGAGACAACGCTGCCGGGTCGCGCGCAGGTCGGCGCCGCGCAGGAGTTTTTGTCCCGCCTCCTGCACGCCGTCGAATTGCAGGTAGAGTTGGAACTTGCCGTAGCGGAATGTCGTGGCGAGTTCGGCGGCAAACGCGTCATCGTTCGCGATACGAACGCCGTTGGTGTTCAGCAGCACATAGTCGATCTTCGGCTGCGCGTGCAGCCAGCGGAGCAGTTCAAAGAACTGCGGATGCAACGTGGGTTCGCCGCCGGAGAGCTGGAGGATTTCAATGCCACCCTTGCGTTCGATGACGCCGAGAATGCGCCGCTGCAAATCCGCGAGCGGCACTGCGTCCACCTTCGCGCCGTTGCCAAGCGGCGAATTCGCGTAGCACGTCGGGCACGGGAGGTTGCAGGAGTTGACGATCTCGATGAGGCACAGACACGTCGCGAGCTTCTCCATCACGCCGAGGGCGTCGCCGGGATTGGCGTTGCGCCCGAGCGTGCCAGGGTTCGAGCCATCAGCGGAGCAACAGGCACTTGGCCCGCAGCCACACGATGCATTCTCCGGCTTCCCTTTCGCGAGCCAGTAGAAGCGTGCGTCCGAGGCGATGCACACGCTGGCTTCGCCGTGGGTTGGGCAGGTGCGCTTGAGCATGACCTTCGCCGGGATGCTCGCGGTGCGCCAGACTTCTGCCGGACACGACGTGTGGCAGACGGGGCAGCGCGAGGTGGTGCGTTTAAGCAGTTCGTCCGTGAGGCGGAGCGTGGGGGCGATTGTTTTCATCTTGAGCAGGCGGCGCAGCCGATGAAGAGAATTCCGACGAGCAACACCGGCGTGACAATGACGAGGGCGACAGCGAAGACGATTCCCGAAAGCAGCGCTTCGCTCGTGGGTCGGCTCGATCCGCGGGCGCGCAGATAGCCCGTGAGCGCACCGCCGACCAGCACGCAGGAAAGCAGCGCCTGCATTCCAAGTCCCTTGCTGGCGAGCACGAACGCCAGCACAAACGTGGCGAACAAGCATGCCACCCAAGCGGTGGTCATCACGGGATTTTCCTTCGGCACATCGGCGATGCGTCCGGTCCAGAACGGTTCGCTGGCGTTGGTAAACGGCGGGATGTATTGCGTCGGTCGCGTCGCGGGCGCGGAACTGGAGGCGACGAGCACCATGCCGCCGGCTTCGGTCGTGTTGCCGGAAAGTCGCGGCACGACGAGCGGGCCGTTGCAGCTGGGGCACTCGATGCCGATCTCCGCGTAGCTGCTGTCGCAGGCGATGTGCTGGCCGCAATGCGGGCAGGCGAATTTGATCTCGTTCATCGCGCGGCCTTTTCTGCAGTCGCCGGAATCGCGCGGGGCTTGCGGGGATACAACATCACATACGCGATGGCCATCAGCCCGGCGATGACGATGCCGAACCCGGCTTGCGGAAACGTCACGATGCCGCGCGCCAGAAAGACGAGGCCCAGCGCGCATTCGAGAAATCCGCGGGCGATGCCGAGTTGCACCCAGATGCGGTGCTTGAGCGGATTCGTCGCGGCCACAGCGCAGCCGACGCCGGTGGTGGCGAGCACGCAACCCCAGAGGCCGATGAAGTATTCCACCGCCCGCGGCAGTTCAGTGAACTTGAAGGCGTGTTCGACGTGTTGGGGCGCACCGATGAACAAGGCGCCGAGCACGAACAGCACCGCCGCATCGGCGAGGAGCAGGCAGCGGAGGAGCTTGAGTTTCATGGGCGCACGCGGCCGAGGTCAGTGCATGTTGAGCTGGTAATTCCCCGCGATGCAGCCGCCGAAGCAGAGCGCAAAACTAGCGACAGCGAAGATGCCGATGAACAAGATGCTCAAGCCGACGACGGCCCCCGGCGATTTGCCGATGCGTCGTCCCAACAGGATGCCGCACACGAGTCCCGATAATCCCGCGCCGAAGAGCGCGCAAGCGATTGGCGCGTCTTGGGAACCGGACATGGTCGTGGCGTAGGTCAGGATGGCTGGTAGCAACAGCGCAGCCGTGAACCACGGCCAGTGGAGTTTGCGCGCGGGCAACGGGGGCGGCTCGAAGGTGACCGGAGGTTCAGGGGGGAGTTGATTTTCCGGTGCATTCATGGGTGTTCCTTTATTTAAAAAGTCCGGGTAGCCACGTCGTGAGCGGCGGGATGTAGGTGATGAGCAGCACGCCGATGACCATGACAAGCAACATCGGCAACGAGGCGCGCGTCACTTCGAGCATCGGTTTGTTGAAACGATAGGACGCGAGCAGCAGGTTGATGCCGACGGGCGGCGCAAGAAAGCCGAGTTCCATGTTGGCGAGGAAGATGATGCCGAGATGCACCGGGTCCATGCCGAACGCGATGCCGATGGGCACGAGCAGCGGCACCACCACGACGATGGCGGCGTAAATTTCCACCAGCCCGCCGATGACCAGCAACACAAGGTTCAGCACGAGCAGGAAGGCCCACTTGGATTTGATGGTCGTGGTCGCCCATTCGACGGCTTGGTCGGGGATCTGCGCGTCCACGAGGTAATGCGTGAAGCCGAGCGCAACACCGAGGATGAGCAGAACGCCGCCCATGAGCAGGCCGCATTCGGTCATGACGCGCGGCACGTCGGTGAAGAGTTTCAAGTCGCGTTGGATGACGACGTTCAGGATGAACGTGTAGAGCGCAGTGATGGCGGCAGCTTCCACGGGCGTGGCGAAACCGGCAAACAACGACACGAGCGCGACGACGGGCACGAGCAATTCCCACTTCGCCGCCCACGTTGCGGCCCATGCTTCACGCGCGACGAACGGCGTGCGGCCCGCGTCGCTGGCTTGCGCGCCGAGCTTCAAACCCCACAGGCCCGTGAGCACGACGAGTAAGACGCCGGGCAAGAAACCGCCGAGGAAGATTTCACTGATGCCGATGTTCACCTGGCCGCTGCTGCTCGCGATGATGGCGTAGAGGATCGGCGGCAGGCAGGGCGGGAACAACATGCCGAGCGATCCAGCGCCGGTGAGCAAGCCGAGCGATGAACGTTCCGGATAACGCGCCGCAACCAACACGGGCATCAACACGCCGCCGAGTGCGAGGATGGTTGCGCCGGATGCGCCGGTGAACGAGGTGAAGAACGCACAGACAAGCGTCGTGACGATGGCCGGTCCGCCGCGCAGGGCGCCGAACCACGCTTGGAAGAGACGCACCAATCGCTTGGCCGCGCCGCCTTCCGCGAGGAAATAACCAGCGAGCGTGAACAACGGCAGGCTGGGCAGGGTGGCGTTGACCGTGAGCTGGTAATGCTTCAACGGCACCGGCGAAACGGGTTCACCCGCGGACCACAACATGATGAGCGCGATGCCGCCGAGCGCAGTGAAGATGGGCGCGCCGAGGAACACGGCGATGCCCAGCACGACCATCGCGGGCCAGCGAAGCTTCTCCGGCGCGATGCCTGAATGCAGCGCGAGGAGGAGCAGCCCGGCGGTCAGGGCGAGCGTGACGCCGCGCCATTTCCATTTATCGGACGCGTGCCAGATCATGCGCACGGTCACGAGCGCGAACCCGATGACGATGAGCAATTGCACGGTCCACGTCGGGATGCCGTAGGCGAAGATCTTGCCGAGCGTGCGCTGCGATTTGACGAATTCTAAACTGGCCACCGTGAGTGCGGCGGTCACCGCCGAAGCGAAGCCGAAGCTGAACACGCGCGAGAACGTGAGCCAGCCGCCCTTGAACCAATGCGTGGCCACGGACATCGCGAGCAGGCGATTGTCCCGGGCGGCGATGGCGCCGCCGAGCATGCCGACGGCGAGCACGAGATGTTGCACCATCGTGGCCGATGCGGGGATGCCGGTCTTGAAGAACGTGCGCAGGAAGACTTCCGAAACCGGCAGCAGCGTCATCACCGCCAGCGCGAGGACGACGACCAGGTTCTCACCGTGCCGCAGGAACTTCAGCCACGCGGGCAGATTGGCGGGTTCGGCGGAAGGGATTTCAGGCGAAGGTGCGGTGCTCACGCAAAAATTATTTCTTCTGCGATTCGCGGTATTCCTTGATGAACTTCAAGGTTTCATCGAACACATCAGCGGGAACAAGCTTGCCGCGGATCTTCGGATAGACGGCTTCCGCCGCTGTGCGCCACTCGGCTTCGGTTTCGGGCGTGAGCTTGGTGACTTTCAATCCGCGCTTCTGCATCGCGGCGGTGGACTCCTCCATCTCCTTGCGCCCGGCGGCCTTGATGTCCTTGCCGGCGGTCTGCGCAGCGGTGATCAACTTGGCGCGGGTGGCTTCCGGGATTTTCTCCCACGTTTCCTTGCGCACGACTAGCGCGCCGACGAGCGGGGCCCAATTGATCTCCAGCATGTAGGGCGCGCGCGTGTCCATCTGGCCGGCCATCGCGAAGAACGGCGGCACGGGCACCGCATCGATGAGCTTGGTTTGCAGACTCGGCACGATGTCGGCCGTTTCGAGCGGCACGGCATCGAAGCCGGCGGATTTGTAGATCTCCACCTGCGCCGGGAAGCCGGACCACGTGAACAGCTTGAGCTTCTTCAAGTCGTCGGGATGCGTGACTTGTTTGTTCGAAAAGAACCGCACCCAGCCGGCGTCGCTCCAGAAAAGGACGATGAAGCCTTTGGCGGCGAGGCGTTGCTCGAGCATCGGCCCCATTTTCGACCCGACGTAATCCACCTCGGTGAAATCTCGGAAACCCATCGGGATGTTTTGCAGGCCCATCACGCCGGTCTCGATCTCGGAAAGTCCGACGGACGTGAGCATCGCGGCTTGGAGCGAATCCACCTTCATCAAGCCGACCATCTCCGCCTCGCCGCCGAGCTTGCCGCCGGCGTAGATGTTCAGGTCCACGGTTCCGCCGGATTCCTTGCGCCACGTCTCGGCCATCGCCATGAGCGATTTGTGATACGACGTGCCGACGGGCGCGAGCGTGCCGAGCTTGAGTTTGGGCGCGGCGTTCACCGACAGAGCGAACGCAGCACAAGGGACGAGAAGCAATGAGCGGATGGATTTCATTTTGAAATTATTTCGTGGCGGGTTTGGTCAGGAACAAATCTTCCTTCTTCGCCAGCAACCAGCGGGCGCGGCGTTGCATGACGAGATTGACGAGGCGTGTTTCGGGATGCGCATCGGGATTGATGGCGAGCGCCTTGTTCAAGAGTTCCTCGAACTGCGCGGCATCTTGTTTCTCGACGCACACGGCCTCGGCGAAAGTCACGAGCGGACCGGCTTGCTGGCCGTGCGTGAGTTGGAGCGCGCGTTCAAAATGTTTGCGGGCGCGCTCGGTCGGTTCGCCCTTGGCGCCTTGGCGGCTCATTTCATAGTTGATGAGGAACCCGTGGATGGCGCCGTCGCCCCAGCTCTCGTCCAGTTCTGCGGCGCGATCGATCAATGCTTCCATCTGCGGGATCTCGCCGATGAGCGCGGGATCGTCCTTGCCGAGCGAAATCGCGGCACCCCACGCCGCAGCGGTCCAGTAAAGTTGCGGCACATCGGACTTCTTCATCGCCGCGACGGCCTTGCGCGGGTCGGCGGCGAGCGCATTGGTGAAACCAGGATGCGCCGCTTCGAGACCACGCAAACCATAACCACGGGCGCGGAGATACAGACGCTTGGCGCGGGCGCGCATGGCCTCAGCGGCCGCATAATCCTTCGCCTCGATTTCATCAGCGTCCTGCTGCACGAAAGCGTAGCCGTATTGCGTGAAGCCGCTGGACGTGGCGAACAGCAGGCCCTTGTGCTTCGGGCTTTCGGCGAGGAGCGATTCCATCAGCTTCAGGCTGAACGGCACGGCGGACTTGATGAGCTCCGGGTCATCGTCGCTGGAGAACGTCGTGCCGCCGCCGGCGAGTGCGTCGCCGAGTTTGTTCACAGCCATGCGCTTCACTGAGCAACCGGACGTGACGAGGCAAAGCGCGATCACTACCGAGCCGACGACGAAGGTTGAAAGGCTCGTGTTTTGTGATGCGTGTTCCGTTTTCATTCCAGTGCTCCGCGTGATTGCCGATGGCGGCAATTCTTTTAGCAGAATCCCGCCCGGAAGGGAAAATTGATTATCCAAACGCGGCGCAAAGAATTTTGATGGCCAGAGGCCGGGCTTAATTCTTCGCAGCGGCTTCTTCGAGCAATTTCACCATTGCCTCGCGTTCCTCGGCGGGAATCTGCGAGCGTCGCGGGTATTGGCCGGCTTCGGACGGGCTGTTGAAGCCCATGCCCACGCTGTTGCCGGGAAGTTTTGCGAGATCGAGCGCGGTTTCGCCGCCGTTGCGGTTGTTCTTCAACTTCACATCTGCGCCGTGGGCGAGGAGCAGGCGGACCATACCCGTCTGGCCCATGTGCGCGGCCCAGTGCAGCGGGGCGTTCTTGAAGCCGCCCTCAGCTTGGATGTTTACTGGAGCGCCGTTTTCGAGCAGCAATGCCGCGACATTGGTGGCACCGTAAATCGCCGCGACGCCCAAGGCCGAAAGCCCGCTGTTCGAAGATAAGGCGTTGGTCGCTACACCGGTTTGCAGCAGGAGACGCGCAGCATCGATGGCGTCCGTGGCGGCGGCGAGGTGCAGGAGGTTCCAACCGTCATCCACGGTCACGTCCACCTTGGCGCCACGTTTGATCAAGTCCGCCACGATTTCGGATTTTCCGGTCGCCACGGCAGCCACGATGGGCAGACGGCCGCGGTCGTTGGGCTTTTCGAGCAACGGCTTGTCTGCGTCGAGCATGGCGGCAGTTGCGGTGCGGTCGTTATTTGCGATGAAGTCAAACAACGTCTCGCGACAACCTTGGCCCGTGAGCCAATCGATGGTGGCAGTCTGATTCGCAGCGCGCGCGTGGAACAAGAGCGAGTGACCATCGGCATCGACGGCCTTCACGTTGCAACCGTTGGTGGCAAGGATTTGCAGACCTTCCAGCCGGTCGAACCGGACCGCCTCGAAC
>JBEGQI010000090.1:0-3796 GCA_041181065.1 Verrucomicrobiota bacterium
TGCCGCGGCCATCAGCGTCGGCGACAAGGATAACGTCACGGTTTACGACCTCGATGGTGACGGGAAGGCGGAGGTGGTCGTGCGCACCGCGAACGGCACGACGAACTATGCGCCCGGAGGTAGCGTGCTGTTCTCGGTGACGACGAACAACTCGACATCGCAGTTCCTTTCGGTTGTGAATGGCCTGACTGGTGTCGAGCGCGCGCGCGCATTGATCCCGAACCTTTATTTTGCCGATGGTCCGTTGAACTGTCATGCGGGCGTGATTTACTGGGATGGCATCCACCCGAGCATTTTGTTCGACGGCGAGAACCGGGTTGGCAGCGCGAATTTCCAGCGGCAGAGCGTGACGTGGGATTTTCGCAACGGCCAACTCACCCAGCGGTGGGTTCGTGGTGACGTTCCGGGTGAGAACCAATCCGAGGGACATCAGTTGCGCATCGCTGACGCGAATCACGATGGTCGGGATGACTTGGTCCAGATCGGCTCCGTCGTGAGTGATAACGGCACCAACGGCGTGCTGGTTTACGACACCGAGCTTACT
The DNA here is from genome assembly GCA_041181065.1 of Verrucomicrobiota bacterium. Lineage (GTDB taxonomy): Bacteria > Verrucomicrobiota > Verrucomicrobiia > Limisphaerales > DSYF01 > DSYF01. The sequence continues at coordinate 545 of JBEGQI010000090.1, forward strand.
CATGGCGACCGTTATCATATTTCCGACCTCGATCCCGACCGCCCCGGCTTGGAGATGTATGCCATCCAGCAGAACAACACCACATTGCTGGCGACCTCGCTGCAGGACATGCGGAGCGGCACGTTGTATAAGAAGTGGTATTCCGGCGGCGTCACGGATGTGGGACGTGGTTTGACGCTGGATATGAACCCCGCCTATCGGGGCTGTGAATTCTATTCCACCCAGCCCGGCCTTTTCGATGCGAAAGGAAATCAGATCGCGTCACGAAAGCCCTGGCCGTGGGAAGCGATTTGGTGGGATACCGGAGTCACCCGCCTCTTGTTCGCGGCCCGCGACGCCGACGGCGTGCGGCCCGCGATCTATCGTTGGAACTTGGCGACGGAGACCAACGACATCGTTTACAACGTTCAGACTGAAGGCGTTCATTCTGCCTTCGGCGCCCGCCCGGCGTTCTTTGGCGACATCCTCGGCGACTGGCGCGAGGAATTTGTCGTCGTGGCGGACGATTTCTCGGCACTTCGGATCTACTCCACCACCACGCCCGCTACGAACCGTATCTACTGTCTGATGCAGAACCCGCAGTATCGTGTGCAATGCACCTACAAGGGTTACTATCAGGCGAGCTACGTGGATTACTACCTCGGCAATGACATGCCGGCGGTGCCAATACCGCCGATCTCCAACGCCGAACTCGTGTGGCGCGGCGGCGGTTCCAATATTTGGGACGCGAGTTCCACCGCCAACTGGCTCACCAACAATCTGTGGATCAGCAACGAGATCACGGTGCCGTTTGCCCCTGGTCAGACGGTGCTGTTCGACCTTTCGGGCTCCAACCACACGTCCATCCACCTCAACGGCTCGTTGACGCCGGGCGATGTGCGCGTCTGGTCGCCGAAGGACTACACGTTTGCAGGCGACGGGGAACTCGCTGGTGGCATGGCGCTCACAAAAGCCGGCGCGGGCCGATTGACCTTTAGCGGAACGAACACTTACACCGGTCGCACGCTTATCGGCGAAGGGCCGTTCATCGTGAATGGTTCGTTGCCGAACAGTCCTGTCACCGTGCGTGGTGGCGTGTGGCTTGATGGCCGCTTGAGCGGGACCGGCACCGTTGGTTCGGCGGTGCGCATCGAGGAAGGTGCAGGTGTTTCGCCCGGGCAGGGGACCAATGCGCCGGGCACGTTGACGATCAGCAACAATCTCACGCTCGCCGGTCGCACGCTCAGTGATTTCGATCTCTCGAACAACCCGCTCGGATCTTCCAATGATCTCGTCGTCGTCTCCGGCAACCTCACTTTGCAAGGCACGAACACGCTCGTGATTCGTCCACTCAACGGCACGTTGCCGCCCGGCAGCCTTTATCCGCTTATCAATTACTCCGGCGCACTCAGCGGCAGTCTTGCGAACCTCACGGTCTCCGGGCTCACGGGCATTCCCTACACGTTGACCAATCTGCCCGGACAGATTGCGCTCGCGCTGAAGACATTTCGCGCCCCGACCACGGTGAATTGGACTGGTGGCGCCAACGGCAACGCGTGGGATCTCGCCACTTCCACCAACTGGCTCAACGGCGCGACCAAGGATGTGTTTGCTCCGGGCGATACTGTTCGCTTCGACAATGCCGGCGTCTCGAACCTCACCGTCAATCTGACCGGCGACATGACTTGCGCGGGTATCGTCGTCGATAGCGCAACGAACTATACGTTTGCGGGCAGCGGCGCGATCGTTGGCACAGCCAGCCTGGTGAAGTCCAACACTGGCACGCTCACTATCAACGCGGTCAACAATACCTTCACCGGTAAGACCACCATTGTCGGTGGAACGCTGGTCGTCTCGAAACTGGATGCCATCGGTTACCCCAGTCCGCTCGGCAATCCGCCCGGCGGTTCGACCAATCTCGTGTTCGCCGGGGGCGCATTGCGCATCACTGGCGAGTCCTTCACGGATCGCGGAATGACTTTGAACACCGGCACCAACTCGCTCGATGTCTTCAACGCCGCGGATCAGGTGACCATCGCCGCACCGATCGTGGGCGCAGGCATTCTTCAGAAACTTGGTGCCGGAACCCTTACCCTCATTGAAAGCAACAGCTACACCGGCGGCACGCTCATCAAAGGCGGTGAAGTCACGCTCGGTGGCGACACCGCGAATGAATTCGGCCTCGGCACTGGTTCGGTCACGCTGGATAACAGTTCGCTTAGGATGTTCAGCGACACCACCAGTTACAACCACAGCTATTGGAACCTCATCGTTCCGACCGGATCGACCGGCACGATTTACACAGACGACCGTTGTTATCTTCACGGCACACTCACGGGTGGCGGCACGTTCAACTTCTACGTCTATTACGTGCGCACCGAGTTGGACGGCAACTGGTCTGCCTTCACCGGCGTGGTCAACGCGAGAACCGACAGCGGCAGCGGCGACTTCCGCATCGGCAACACTTCCGGCTACGCGAACGCCACCCTCGATCTCGCTTCGGGCATTTACGCATACCATCTGAGCGGATCTGCCGTCAGTGTCGGAGCCATTTCCGGCAGCGCCGGTTCGACGATGAGCGGGACGCCGTGGACCGTGGGGGCCAAGAATACCAATACGACCTTTGCCGGGAACATCTCCGGCAATTCCATCACCAAGGTAGGCACGGCAACGTGGACGCTCACCGGGTCGAACTATTACACCGGCACCACCACGGTCAGCGCCGGCACGCTCATGGTGAACGGAGATAATCACTCAGCCGTTGGCGCTGTCACTGTGGCGTCAAGTGCCACGCTAGCAGGCGCCGGAATCATCGGCGGCGCCACCACAGTTCAGAGCGGCGGCAGACTTTCACCCGGCAACAATGCGATCGGCACGCTGACGTTCACCGGCAATCTTACGTTCAGTGCAGGCAGCACGAGTTTCATCGAGATCAACAAGACGGCAGGCACACAAGACCTGGCCGATGTGGGCGGCACGTTGACTTATGGCGGCACGCTGGTCGTGACCAATCTGTCAGGCGCGATCACCAGCGGAAGCAGTTTCAAGATCTTTGACGCGGCAGGCTATGCGGGTTCATTCGCCAGTCTCAATCTCCCGGCCCTAAGCGCCGGTCTTGCGTGGAGCACGAATGCGCTCAGCACCAGTGGCACAATCTCGGTCATCACCACCAACGTGTCTCCGTCTGGTCCCAAGGCTCTGGTCTGGCGCGGCGATGGTGCGGCCAATGCTTGGGACGTAAATCTCACCGCGAACTGGCTCGATACGAACAGC
>JBEGQI010000091.1:0-9697 GCA_041181065.1 Verrucomicrobiota bacterium
TTCATCGCCACCATGCGCGAGCTTTGCTCGGAGGCCTTGGCTTCGAGGAGGAACTGATAGATCTCAAAATTCAACGCGCGCGGCAGCAACTCGCCAAGCAAGCCAGCCGCCGTCGGCTCGAACAGATATTCCGTGTTGGTCTGCTCGAGCTTCACCGTTTCGCGTTCACCGTGCACACCGGCGTGAACGCCGTTGACTTCGACGATCGGCAGCATCGGACGGACTTCCGGCTTCTGGGTCAACGTGGAGATGAAATTCGTAAACAGCACGACCACTTCGTCCACTTCGCCCTTGATGAATAGTTCCTGAGCGAACTTGGAAATGGCGCGGGCTTCGGCAAACGCGGGAGCATCCTTGTAGGTAAACTCCGCCGCGATCTTGCGTTTGGTGCGCGCCGCCCATTGACCGGCCTTCTTGCCCGCGCAGATAAACACGGTGTTGTCCTTGTCGAACTTCGCCGCTTCACGCAGGAGGTTCGTGTTCAAGGCACCGCACAAGCCCTTGTCCGAGCTGATGAGAATGACCGCGCGCTTCTTCACTTCGCGCTTTTCGAGCAGCTCGTGGGTGAAGTCCCCTGCCCCGCAGGTTGCGTGCGCGAGCACCTTGTTCAACAACGCGGCATACGGCCGGCCCGCGAGGGCGGCTTGCTGCGCCTTGCGCATCTTCGCGGAGGCCACCATTTGCATGGCCTTCGTGATCTGCGCCGTATTCTTGACCGACTTGATACGTCGGCGGATGTCGCGTGTGCTCGGCATGAGCGGTTTAGTTGACTTAAAACTTTACCAAAACTTTACCAAAACTTGACCGGAACTTTACCGATACGTCTGCTTGAACTCGCCGACCGCGGCCTTGAGTTCACCCGCGAGCGCGTCGCTGATCGCCTTCTCGGTGCGGATCTTGTCGAGCAGCGCCGTCTTGCGGCTGGTCAGGTAGTCGGTGAGTTTCGTCTGGAAATCCTTCACCTTGTCCACGGCGACGTCGTCGAGGAAGTTGTTCTGCATCGCCCACAACACGGCGGCCTGAACTTCGACGGGAATCGGGTTGTATTGGTTCTGCTTGAACAATTCCACGATGCGCTTGCCGCGCTCGAGAATCGCCTGCGTCTTCGCGTCGAGATCGGAACCGAACTGCGCGAAGGCAGCCAATTCACGGAACTGCGCCAAGTCACCCTTGATACGACCGGCTACCTGCTTCATCGCCTTGATCTGCGCGGCGGAACCGACGCGGCTCACGGAGAGACCGACGGAAATCGCGGGACGCACACCTTGGTAGAACAAGTCGGTTTCGAGATAGATCTGACCGTCCGTGATGGAGATCACGTTCGTCGGGATGTAAGCGGAAACGTCGCCAGCCTGCGTCTCGATGATCGGGAGCGCGGTGAGCGAGCCGTTGCCGTTCTTCTCATTGACGCGCGCGCTGCGTTCGAGCAAGCGGCTGTGAAGATAGAACACGTCACCGGGATACGCTTCGCGGCCGGACGGGCGCTTCAGCACGAGCGACACCTGACGGTAAGCGACGGCCTGCTTGGAGAGATCATCATAGATGATAAGAGCGTCCATGCCATTATCCATGAACCATTCGCCCATCGCCGCACCGGCGAACGGCGCGAGATACTGTGCGGAAGCCGGAGCGTCGGCGCCGGCGGCGACCACGATCGTGTCTTCCATCGCGCCCGCCTTCTCCAACTCGGCGATCACGCGCGCGATGTTGGACTGCTTCTGGCCGACAGCCACATAGATGTTATAGACAGGACGGAAATCCTTGTCACCCGAGGCGCGGCCCACCTTGTTGATGCGGGCCTGATTGATCATCGTGTCCACGCCGATGGTGGTCTTGCCCGTCGAACGGTCGCCGATGATGAGCTCGCGTTGACCGCGGCCGATCGGAATCATCGCGTCCACGGACATGATGCCCGTCTGGAGCGGCTGGCTGACGGATTTGCGCTTCACGATGCCGGGCGCAATCTTCTCAACCGGATAAAACTTGTCCGCTTGGATCGGGCCCTTGCCGTCCACCGGGCGGCCGAGCGTGTCCACCACGCGGCCGAGCAGCGCCTTGCCCACGGGCACGGAGAGCAACTTGCCGGTCGTTTTGACTTCGGCGCCTTCCTTGATGCTCAGGTAATCACCGAGCACGATGGCGCCGACTTCGGTCTCTTCGAGGTTCAGCGCGAGACCGATGACGCCGTTGCCGAAGTCGAGCATCTCGTTGAGCATCGCGTCAGTGAGACCTTCGATCTTGGCGACGCCGTCGGAGATTTCGCGGACGATGCCGACGTTTTGTTTCTGCACCGACGTCTTCACGCCGGCGATCTGGGCTTCGATTTCCTGGAGGATGTTGCTCATCGGAAAAATTGGGTTCTAAATTCTTTTCTGCTTACAAACTGGATTCCAGCGCCGCAAGCCGACCGGCCACGGTGCCATCATAAATATCACTGCCGACGCGGACCTTCAGACCACCGATCACGGCCGCATTCACCTTGAACGACAGATCCAACCCTGCGCCATGACGCGCGGTCAACTGGCTGCGAACACTTTCCTGAATCGCCGGAGCCAACTGCGTGGCGCTCTCGACGACCGCCGTGCGGCGGGCGACTTCCAGCTTCACGAGGCGATGGAAGTGATGCAGCGCCGCGACGTAACCACGCGGTTTGCGCGCGATCACTTCGGCGAGGGCCTGACGGACCTTGCCTTCGTCCAACACGCCGTTCACCCGGCACGCGTTGAACAACGCCTTACCGTCGCGCCGGGATTGTTTGCCGATTTTCATGCCTCAATACGAAATCCGTTAAGCGGCCAGTTGCTTCGACGCGTCCTCGGCCAGACGATTCTGCTGATCGCTGGTGAGGATGCCGCCGGTGACCTTCGCTGACGTCTGCACCACGAGGCGCGCGACTTCGCGGCGAAGTTCCGACTTCATGCGGGCGAGTTCAGCCTCGTTGGCTTCCTTCGCCTTGGCGATGATCTGATTCGCGGTGGCGATGGCCTGCTGGCTGGCCTTCTCGACTTCGCGAGAACCGGCCGCGCGCGCTTCTTCAATGATCTTGTTCGCCTGCGCACCGGCCTGAGTCACGATCTCCTGCGCCTTCGCTTGGGCGCTAGCGAGGTCGCTCTTGATCTTTTCAGCGTTGGCCAAGCTTTCCGCGATGCGCTGCTTGCGCTCCTCAAGCACGTTCAAGATCGGCTTGTAAGCGAAGCGGTGAAGCAAGAAGGCGATGACGCAGAAGCTGATGACCTGCGACACGAAGAGCTGCGTCTGAAAGCCGAACGTCTCGCCGGTATTCTTGGCGAGTTCGAGCAAATCTCCGGCGGCAAACATGTATTGAAGAGCCATAATCAAATTAAAGTGGTGGGCGCGGAACCCATCGGCTCCGCGCCCGGAACCTTTACTTCACCAGGAAGATCGCGAAGAACACGATACCTTCGGCGAAGGCGGTGCTGAGAATCGCCTGCACGAGGATCTTCGTCGCCGCGCCGGGATTACGCCCGACCGCTTCCGAAGCCTTCATGCCGATGAAACCGACACCCAGAGCCGCACCGAGGGCGGCCAAACCAACGTGAATGCTACCAGTCATTTTATTACCTTTCGTTTTCCCGTCGACTCCCGCGATTGAACACGGTCAAGCCGGCGAAATTGTTTTAGTGATGCCCGCCTTCGTGCCCTTCTTCATGCGTGCAGATGAGCAGCGTGAAAACAGAGGTCAGCAACATAAACACGAGCGCTTGAACCACACCGACTAAAAGTTCCATCGCGTAGAACGGCAGCGCGAGCAGCCAGCCGAACGCCGGCCCGCCCATGATGGCCATGGATTCCAGCATGTTTTCGCCGGCAAAAATATTTCCGTATAGACGGAAGCTGAGCGACACGGGGCGGAACATGATGGAGACGACTTCCAGCACACCAACCATGATGAAGACGACAATCATCAGCACTTTGAGGGCACCGGTGGTGTCGCCCTTCGGTCCAAACAAGTGAAGAATGAACCCGCCCGGACCGTTAGCTTGCAACGCCCAGACTGTCCAGCAGGCGAAAAATACAATAGCCATCGCCAGCGTCATGTTGAGGTCGGCATTGACGCCGCGAAGCAATGGTTTGGAAATGTGATGCAGAGCTCCGTTCGCATCAGGCGTGCCCCAACCCACCGTGCCTACGCCAGGAATCAAACCCGCCCAGTTCGTGAAAAGGATAAAGATAAAGATTGTCGCAAAAAACCAGAACGTCTTTTTGACCAGATCGGGACCGATGATGCTTTCGAGGAAGTCGTGCAGGGATTCAACCAGCCATTCCCAGAAGTTCTGAGCGCCTTGGGGAACCAGCTTAATATTACGGGTGGCCAGCTGAGCGCAAACGATGATCACGATCGCAACGATCCATGTCATGATCATCGAGTTGGTGACCACAAGTTTATCCGCCCCAAGGCCGATGTATTTGCCGATGTCAATCTGCGGAGCGGAAGCGGGAAGTGCTTCATGGTGCTCCGAGTGAGCCGCCGCGTGTTCGACTGCAGTGGCGTTGTGGGTCGCCGCACCAACTGTCTCAGCCGAGCCATGAGCCGTCTCCGTGGCCGCCCAGCCCGAAGGCAGCGCCAGCGCAAGAACAGCAAGAAGTAAAGCAACTCTGAGCAATCGCATTGTAAATTCTCAACTCTACGAGGGTTAAACCGCTCCCTCTAAATCCAAAATCGGGAATCCAACCGGCGGGTTGGGACGCGGAGATTGCCCAACGCGTCAGTATTGCTCAAGACGTTTTTTGGATTTTTTTGTCCTCAGCTGAGCAAAGCAAGGTTGTCGTTTTTGGCTGAAAACAACGCTGTTTTTGCAGCGTGAATTAGGGCGCCCGCTATTTACCATCACGCGCCTGAATCCACTTCAAGATTTGCTGAAGAGCAAACCCGGTCAGACCGGCTTCACGCGTTTCAATATTTGCTCACAGACGTTGCGAGCGGCACTTGCTTGGCCGACAGCTCGCGCCGCCTTGGCCATGGCCGTGAGTTTCTTGGAACCCAATAATTCACCCACGCGGATGGACATCTCCTCGATTCGCCCGACTTTGATGGCTGCACCCGCCTGCAACAGGAAGTCGCTGTTCGCTGCTTCCTGACCCGGAATGGGATTGATCACCACCATGGGCAAACCGCTCGCGAGCGCTTCGGATGTCGTCAAGCCACCGGGCTTGGTGATGACCAGACTCGAAACGGCCATCAGTTCGTTCATGTTCGAGACAAACCCCAGCACATGCGTCGGGTGCTGGCGATCTTGAGCGGCCACTTCGCGGCGCAGTTCCGCGTTGCGTCCGCAAACCACCACGGTTTGAAAACGCGTCTCGATCTTGTCGAGCTCTGCCAAGGTCTCCGAAATCGGTCCCCAGCCGAAGCCGCCGCCGAGCAGCAAAACGACCGGTTGATCATCCCGCAAACCCATGCGCACCCGCACCTCGGCGACGTTGACCGGTTGCGTGAACTTGTTCGCGATGGGAATGCCCGTCACCGCCAAGCTGTCGGACTTCGCTCCTCGCGCAGAAAGCCGCGCGCATGTGGCATCAGCTGCGACGCAATACAGGCCCACACTTTCGCCCATCCACATCGCGTGCGCTTCAAAGTCGGTGACCACACTGACGACGAAGGGCGCCGGGCCTTCTGACTTATTGCGCATCCGGTCGAGGACGGTAATCGGGCCGTAGTGGGTGCAGATGACGACATCTGGACGGAACCGCTTGATGTGCTTGATCAACTTGATCCCGGAGGTTGGTGTGAACGCACGGCCCAACTTGTTCAAGCGCGCCACCACTTTCGGATCATCAGTTTTCGAAAATAGCAGCCCCCAGATCTCCGGCGCCTTTTCCACCAACGCCTCGTAGCCGTCGGCGTGAATCTTTCGGTGCAATGGGGAGAACAACTTCACCAGATCCAGCAACTCGACTTCATCCTTCGGGCGCAGGGAACGCCACGCGCCCTCGATGGCCGAAGCCGCCGCCAGATGCCCGCCGCCCGCCGTGGCCGTGATGATGAGGATTTTCACGCGGCGCAATGTGCGAGAACTGCGGACGGCTGGGAAGTGGAAACCCATTGAAACATTTCACCAATGGAGCCAGCCTGCGCCGGTGAAACCCGCCACCCCCTTCTCCCTCGTCCTCGTTACTGCGCCGGATCTGAAAACGGCGCGACGGCTCGCACAGCTCGCGTTGAGAGCCAAGCTGATTGCCTGCGCGAATTTGGTGCCGGGCGTGGAATCGCATTACTGGTGGCAGGGCAAACTGGAATCGGGGAACGAAGTGATGATGCTCTTGAAGACGCGCCGGAGCCATGTGCGCAAACTCGAAGCGCTCATCCTTGAAGCGCATTCCTACGACACGCCAGAGTTTCTCGTGGTGGACCCGCGCGCCGGCTCCGCGCGTTACTTGGCCTGGCTGGCCGCAAGTTGCTGACTTGGTAGCCAACGCATCAGCGCGACGCGGTTTCATGTCCCTGGTTTGTCCTGAGTTCATGATCTCCAAATTCATCGAAGCTTGATGGCACTGGTTGCAATGCGCCGTCCTCCGCGTAAACTGCCGGTCCGTGAGTGAAGTTCAAAAGCAGCGCATCGTCGTGGGCATGAGCGGAGGAGTTGATTCCTCCGCCGCCGCGGCGTTGTTGATCGAGCAAGGCTGGGACGTCATCGGCATCACGCTCAAGCTCTGGCCACAGGATTGCGTGAACCGTGCCGAGGACAAATGCTGCGGACCGCAAGCGGTGACGGATGCGCGTTCGGTCTCGCACAAGCTGAACATCCCTTACTACCTCGTGGATGAATCGGAGGAGTTCCAGAAGGTCGTCATCAACTATTTCGCCGAGGAATACAAAGCCGGTCGCACACCAAATCCGTGCGTGATGTGCAACGAGCGGCTCAAGTTCGGCAATCTCATCAATCGCGCCAAGCAACTCGGCGCCGACCACATCGCCACCGGTCATTACGCGCGCATCGAACGGCGTGACGATGGGCGTTACCTGCTCAGGCGCGGGCGGGATTTGCGGAAGGACCAAAGTTATTTCCTGTTCTCGCTGCGGCAAGAGCAACTGAGCCGCACGCTGTTTCCTTTGGGTGAATTGACCAAGACCGACACGCGCGACACCGCGCGGCATTGCGGCCTCAAGACGGCCGACAAAGAAGAGAGCATGGAAATCTGTTTCGTGCCGGACAAGGACTACGGAAAGTTTTTGCAGCAGGCGAACCTCGTGCAGAAGCATCGCGGCGAGATCGTCAATCTGCATGGCCAGGTGCTGGGCCATCACGACGGCATCGAGTTCTACACCATCGGCCAGCGCAAAGGCCTTGGCCTCACGTCACCCAAACCGCTCTACGTCGTCGAACTCGACCCAGCGAAGAACCTCGTCGTCGTTGGCGATGACACCGCGCTCGACCGCAGCGAACTCAACGTCGAACGTTGCAACTGGATCCCGTTCGAGGAACCGCCGCCGAGCCTCGAGGTCATGGCGAAGATCCGTTACAACCATCCCGGCACCGCGGCGACGGTGATCCCGCAAGCGAACGGCCGGGCATTGGTGAAGTTGCACATACCGCAACGCGCGATCACGCCGGGCCAAGCGTGCGTATTTTATCAAGATGACTTGGTGGTCGGTGGCGGATGGATTGGACGTTGAGAGAATTGCCCTTGACCCGGGGGTGTTCACGCAGAAGAGTAGCCGCAGTTCAAACATGGACCTCCTCACCATGAAAAATAACATTGGGTGCTGCCTGCGTGCCGCACTGCTCCTCACCTGCCCCGTCGTGACCGCGCTCGCCGACAACGTGCCCCAGCCCGTGCCGCTCGTTCAAAAGTGGTCGGAAGCCTCGCTCATCACCGCTGACAACGACTGGTCCCACGCGCCCGGGTTCATGGGGTATCGCGGCGACAAGATCGCATCGAAGCCGGGGATCAATCCGCAAACCATTCTGGTCGATGGGACCGATAGCGCGGTCAGCGTGTTCGCCAATCAATCCAAACCGAACAGCTTTCGCAGCGGCGGCGTCGCGGAATTCGACGGCATCCCTGACCCGACCATCGCCATCAAGGGCTCTGCCAACGCGAGCGCGCCATTCGTGCTGCTCAATCTGAACACCAAGGGGAAAAAGAACGTCGGGGTTGGCTACACCTTGCGCGATCTCGATGGCTCGGCCAACAACGCCGTGCAAGCCGTCGCGTTCCAATATCGCATCGGCACCAACGGCAGCTTCACCGACATCCCGTCGGCGTTCGTGGCTGACGCCACTACCGGGCCGAACCAGAATTCGCAGACGACGCCGGTGGTCGTTTCACTGCCCGCGACCACTTGGGATCAGCCGTGGATCCAAGTGCGCTGGATTACCAGCAATGCGGAAGGGACCGACGAGTGGGTCGGCATTGACGATATCGCCGTGGTGGCCGACGAAGCGGCAGTCGTAGCCGCGTCGGAAGATGCCAAGAGCGGCAACGACAACAAGTCTAGCAAGCCACTCCGTTCGCCCCGCGACTCCTCGGGCCACTAGATGGACTTCGGTTGGTTGATTATTAAGCTGCATCACCTGAGCCTGTTCGCTACGTTTTCGCCCAGATGTTTCCGCCGGTAAACACGAAGGACGCGACAGCGGTCGAGATGGAGGTTCAGGCAGCCTTCACGGAACTGTTCGCGTCGGAAGATTCCCAGTTCGTCTCGCTCGCCTTTGCTTGGACCGTATCGGCCTTTACCGGCGCTCATCCAAGTTACCAGGCAATTGACGCCCCTTATCACGACTTGGAGCATACCTTGCAAGGCACGCTTTGTATGATGCGGATACTTCGGAATCGCCACAAATCCGGCGCCCACCCACCTGTCCCGCAGCGTCTCGTGCAACTTGGCCTGCTCGCCATTTTGCTGCATGACACTGGCTATCTCAAAACTCGTGGCGATGATTCTGGCACCGGAGCGAAATACACCGTCACGCACGTCCATCGCAGCGCTGAGTTCGCGGGCATGTTGATGACCGAGAAAGGTTTTACCGCTTCAGACATACTCGCCGTGCGGAACATGATCCACTGCACAGGGGTCGACGCGGCGCTGGCGAGCATTGGATTTCAAAGCGAGGCGGAGCGCATTGTTGGACTGGCGTTGGGCACAGGCGATCTCCTCGGACAGATGGCAGCGGAGGATTACGTCGAGAAACTGCCGACCCTTTACAAGGAATTCGCGGAAGCGGCCCAGTTCACGAAAGATCGCGCCAGCATGGTGAACATGTTCGGCAATGCCGGCGATCTGCTCAAAAAGACCCCTGCGTTCTGGGATTACACCAAGCAACGGCTCACACGCGACTTCGGCGGCCTATACCGGTTCCTTAACGAACCGTATCCCTTCGGCCCGAACCACTACCTCGAACATATCGAGGCCAACATCGCTCGTGTCCGCCAGCTTTTGGACAAGCATTAATTGCCTTCAACCAAAGCAACGGACGGGTAGCTCGCATTGGTTTTTCAGGTTCTACTTCATCGTTATCAATTTTTGAAGTGTCCCGCGGCGGGACTACGATGGATGCACCATGAACGCTCATCCAGAGGCCGTTTTACCAGCGGGCGCCGACCATACAGCTCCCACAAGCGCTGCTTCGGCCGAACGTTTCCTTGGCATAGATGTCGGTGCCGAAACCATCAAGGTTGTCGAAGCCCTCCGTTGCGATGGCCGGTTGAGACTGGGGCGACGCAAACTCATTGA
>JBEGQI010000092.1:0-10337 GCA_041181065.1 Verrucomicrobiota bacterium
GCAGGTTGTGGTTGAACAGGACAGAACCGTTGTGAATCGAAAGAAGGCGGTGATACGGATCGTTGGCCGTAATGATCTCGCCAAAGCGCATAAAGTCCGACTCCTTCTTCTCCTTCATGAAGTCCCACTCGTTTGCGAGCGACCACCAGACATTGCGATACGCCGCCAGCCGCGCGATGACGTAGCGCAAGTAACGGTCGTCCACTTCCGGCGGCATCCGGTCGAAGCCCCAATGACCTTCGTCATATGGATGGAACAGGATGAGGTCCGCTTCGATGCCCAGCTTCTGCAAGTCGGCGATGCGCTGCTCGAAGTGCCGGAAGTATTCCACGTTGAAGCGCGTGAAATCCCAGTTCGGCTTCTGCGTGACGCCTTTGGCATCTTTGGACTCCGGCGTGCCCGGGAACGGATACAACGGAGGCTCGTTCGAATTCCACGAGTAGCGCTTCGGGAAAACGCAAAACCGGATCTTGTTGAACGGCGCCGTCGCAAGCGTCTTCAGCGTCTGGTTCTGCAACTCCTCGGTCTGCCAGGTCCACACGTAACACGTCGTGCCGATTTGTTTGTAGGGCGAGCCATCGGCGTAGGCAAAGTGATACGTGTTGGCAACGCGCACCGGACCGTGGTTGTGAGCCGAGGGTTGCGTGACGGTGAACTCACCGGCCTTGCCGTTCAACTCCGCCGCGCTGCTGGTGGTTTCGTATTTCCACGCGCCCGGTTTCTCTGGGCTGAACCGCACACGATACGTCCCGTTGCCATCGTAGAATCCAGCCACCTCGATCGAATTGGTTCCCTGCGAAAACCGCGCGGCGAACTGCACATCGAGGAATGGATTTCCGTTCGTCGGTCCGTGAATCGCGACTTCATAAACGCCCCATTGCTCGACGGAACTGGCCGCGTGGGCCAGTGAAACCGCCGCCAGAAAGACACCCAATGCCAGCATGACTTGTCGCAACAATTTCATCGTTCACTCCTTGGTTAACCACACCACAGCGGAGCCGGGCAACTTGAGCATCGCTCCGGCTTGAATCGCTTCTCCCTTGGTCACCACGCCTGTGCGCGGCTCGATCAAATTCATGCGAAAGGCGCCACGCTCGCCCGAGAGGTCCAACTCACCACCGCCATAAACCAACCACTGCTTGCCCGCTTCACGCAGCACCCACCGACCACTTTTCGTGAGATTGGTTGAAACTTGCATCCGCGGAATCGCCGCGAGCAAACGCGCATCCGTGGTCACAGGCAATTCCGGAATGGAGCCGCCCGCACAAACGTAAGCCCAGCCACCGTGGCCGGCATTTTGGATGACAGCTTTGCCCGGGAACTTGCTGCGATACTCCGCCGCCATCTGCGCGAGATTTGCATCCGAAGGCGTGCCCATGTTTTTCTTCAGCACATTTTTCCAGTAACGGTCGTGCTGACGCGGCGCGAGATTTTGACCGCCCTTCGGATCGTAGAGCCCCTTGTCGGTTTGATACCAGTAACGGAAATCGATCACGTCCACGACGGCTGCGCGCTTGGCGTCGGCGAGGATGGCGTCCTGCACGTCCTTGGTGGCGCTCAACGCGATGATCGGACGGCGCGCGGCCATCTCTCGAAGAACCCCCATGCTGGGGAAAACACCCAATGGATGCGCATAGTGCTCGCGCTCCCAATCGGAGATTGTGTCGAGCCAGAACTGCGTGAAGTGCAACGGGCCGGTGTATTCCGCGCTCGTGAACTGGATGACGTTCGCGCTGTCCTTGAAGTTCTCCAGGTTCTGCCGGATGAAACCTTCGTGCAACTTGCGGCGCACGGGATGCGTCACGTCGTAGAATTGCTCGGCCATGAAGATGCGCTTGTCGCCGGCGAACGGCGGTGGCTCGGGAAAATCCGTGCCGTTGATGTTGTTCGCCGTGCGCCACGGGCAATCGACCCAGTGCGCGCCAGCTTCGAGGATGTTGTGCTGAAAATAATTCTGGTTGAACAACACCAAGCCTTGTTGCTCGCAGAGGTCTGCGAACTGCTTCAAGCGCGACCAATACCACGGATTCGGCTTGGTCAGGTCGTATTGGCTCAGGCCATCCCACGCCGTGCCCTGACCGCTGCGGGCGAATGGCTGCTCGAACAGCGGCGGGATCACGTCGCCCGTCATGCGGCGAACACGCTCGTGGTCGTCGCGGCGGAGGTCATACCAAAGCCCGTAGTGATGCTCGAACGACGCCTTGCCTTCGCGCGCCAGCAGCTCGGCCAACGACGCCAAGTCATCGGTCATTCCGTCACCGATGCGACCCGGCACGAAGCGCGTGATGGCCGGATCAAAGCTCGGCGCTTCCGTCGGGCGCATGCTGCCGCGCCACCAAGCCGTCCTCGCGCCGCCGCCGATGAGGAGCTTGCCATCCACGGTGAGCCAGCCATTCGTGAGCACCAACGCGGAGCGCGGAGTGCGGAGCGCGGAAATTGGCGCCGGAAGATCTTCCACACGCTTGGCGCTTCCGGTTTCGACGGGAATGGGATTTCGCTTCGCCGCAGCGGCGATGTAATCGGTCAGCAACGGCGCCGGTTTCTTCGAAGCGGCGATGAGCGCGGTGGCTTCTTCAATGGTCGGATTGGTGGATTCCTTTGAAGAACGCGCCATGAGTTGAACGCGGCGACCGTTGCGCTTCGCGAGTTGCTCGGCGTAGAGGCTTTCGGGGCGCATGAAGTTGTTCGAGTCGCGCCAGACGCCGTCGCCTTCGAAGCCAGCCCACGAACCGAACGACCAGTTCTGCGCGCCCGGCGGATTCCAGCAGCGGATGACGGACGCGCTGCAATTCCACAACACGGAATTCGCCGCCGCCCAGCCGATGCTCTCCATGTTGCCCGGACGGAACCCGAGCGAGAGGGCGTTGCCATCGACGCGCACGTTGTCGAACAGAGTGCCGCTCGACCAGCTCTCGATCGCGCCGCTGTCGGCTGTCGGCAAGCTCGCTTCGCACTGCACGAACGCATTCGGCCCCGCCGCGCAATCGCCGACGGCAAAATCATGACGCCCGCGCTCGGCAAAGCAGCGCAAGAACAACGTCTGCTGGCCCATCGTGAAAAAAGTATTCCGACGATAGCCGCCATCCTCGGAAACCGGCGCAAGCGAGCGGCAATCTTCCACCGTGATCCGCCGACAACTTTCGTAGAGCGCCACCGCGGAAGCTGCGAAATGTTGGAACGTCACCTGGCGCACCCAGGCATCCAGTGTGTTCTCCATCGTGATGGCGCACCACGCGTGGTTCTCGTCCTTCGGATTGCTCGCCTCGAAAACGGATTCGAGCTGAAGATTTTCAACGCCGACATTCTCGATACGTCCGGGCCACGAAAATGTTTCCACGCGTCCGCCGCCAAAGTTTGTGTCCAGCGCCGTGGTGATAGGCGCATCCAATGTGACTGTGTTCGCGTCGATGGCGGTGATGGTGCGATTCCAGACGATGTCGTATTGGCTGGGCTTCCAGCCGCCACCTTCGCCGCCGCCGAAATCATTCGCGCCGAGGAAATCGATCCACGCCTGCGTGCTCGGCCGGATGACACGGATGTGGTCGCCCGCTTTCAGACCACCGGCGGACTTGAGACTAAAGCTCGTCGCGCCCACTGGCGCATACGCATCGGTCACCTGCCAATCCAATTGGTTCGCCGTCCTGCGATCGTTGCGCCCTTGCACGCGAATCAACGTGCGCCGGTCAAGGCCGGTCGCGACCACAGTCGTTACGTCCTCGTCCGCGCCCTGACCGCGCAGCACGACGCCGGAATTGGTGATGAGCAACGCGCCGGAAACTTCATGCCGTCCTTTCAAAAGCAACACCGTGCCGCGCAGCCCGTTCGTGTCTACCGGAAGACTGCCGACGTAATCGAGCGCCCGCTGGATGCGCTCCGTTTCGTCGCCGCGGACGGGCGCGACCACAACGCAAACGGGCGCGACGGGAATATCACGATTGCCCGCTGCATAGCCGCAGCTCGAAAAATCCGGCACGCGATCGCCGCGCTCATTCTTCTCATACTTGAGGCCCGCGGCGGTTTGCGTGATGACCGGCGGCGGCGCCTTGGGGCCGGCGAACGCCGTCGCGCCCAAGAGCAGGCAGCTGAGAATCGCAGTAGTCTTCATGGCAGTTTGGCAGTCAGTTTGCCGAGTGCTTCGGCGCGTGCGATTTCCCGACCGTTAGCCAGCAGCACCAGTCCCCGGCCGCGATGATAGCGCGAGCCGTCCTGATCCCAGATCACGGTGAGCATGCGACCATGATACTTCACACCATCGAGGCAGAACCAACTCCAAGTTTCCGGCGGCAGCAGCGGCGAGATTTCAATCACGTCGTCCGCGCGCGGGCGCAATCCCACGATGCCCGTGATAAGCAGGTCGGCGTAGGTGGAATGATTGTAATAGGCGCTGCGCCCGTTGCGATTGATCCAGTCGCCGGTGGTTTCGTCGAGATACTCACCGATGAAGGGCTGATCGTTCGCGTGCTGGCTGCGGGTGTAGGTGAGGAACGCGGAGAAGTAGTTGATGGTTGATAGTTGATGGTTGCTAGACGGGTTGCTCTCGCTACAAAGATAATTCGCGAATGCGGAAAGCGTCTGGCTGGTGGCGAAGGGCCAGATGGCGCCGTCCCATTCGCAGGTGCCGATGCCGTGCGAACGGAAGCGTGGGTGACGTCGCTCCGCCGTGGTGATGCCGAAGGGCGCGCTGAAGCCGCGCGGATCGGCGAGTTGCGCGAAGGCGGCAGCGTAAGCCGGCTGGAAATCCGGCAGGCCGAACATCCACGGGATGAACCCGAGTGCTTCGCGGGCATCCGAGAGCTGCCCGTTCTGATGACGAACCTTGAAGAATTGCGCGTCCGCATCCCAGAGCTTCTCCTCGACGAGCCGTTTCAACGTCGCGGCCTTCGCGTCGAACTCTGATGCGAGCGCAGGTTGTTTTGCCAAACGCGCGATCTCGGCGATGGCGCGGGCGTTGCCGAACATGTAGCTGTTGATCGTCGGGCGCAGGTTCTTGTTCGTGCGCGAACCGGAGATGGATTCCTCCATGGCATCACGGACGTCGTATTGCCAGAAGAGACCGCTCGTGGTCTGGTGCTCCGCTTCCCAAGCGCGATAATCCGCGACGAGATTCGGCAGCAGATCGAGAATGAACTTCTTGTCGCCATCGACGAGGTAACGATCGTAAACCGCAGCGGGAAACCAACTGCTGAACTTGTGGAAGTGCGGCTGCGGCTTGCCGTCGTTGCCGCGCAGCCAGAAGCGCGTGTAGTCGTCGAGATATTGCGCATCGCGGAGCCAGCGTCCTTCCACGAGATGCAACCCGGCGGCGCAACTCACGGTGTTGAATGGCCCAGCGTGGCTCACGGGCGTGAGGAATTCGGTGACGACATATCCGCCCGGTGTTTTGACGAGATGCTTCCGGTAACTCCACCAGCGGAAGTAGTAGATCTCCTCCACATCGCGGTCGGGACATTCGAAGAGCGGGATGTTCTGCTGCAACCACGGCCAGGCATGCGCGTTGGAGATGTGGTTGGTGACCAGCTCGGGTGCCATCGCATTGCAGCGCTCGACGTGGTGCGCGAACGCGGCGGGATGCAGCACGTTGAAGTCTGAGGCGCTCACCACAGAAAACGCGAAACACGCGGACAGAAAAACCAACACGCTCTGCCGGCGGCTGGCGTGAGTCGGCTTTGCGTGGTTCGCGGTTTCGTTCACAGCGATTACAACTTCAGTTTCGCCAGCTCGGCCTCGATCTCAACCAAGCGGCGTTGCACCAGCGCGCGTTCGTCCGCACGAAAGCGATGGAACGGTTCGGCCATGAAATCATCGCACACACCGAGACAGTTCAGCGCGCATTTGATGCCTTTGATGATGGACGACGAGTGCTTGCCGATGCGGTAGAGCGAATCGCTGACATGCTGGATGCGGCCCTGCAATTCCCGCGCGCGCGCGTGGTCGCCGGCCTGCCACGCTGCGCACAGCGTGGAATACAGCTTCGGGAAAAGGTTCGCACCACCGCTCACCCCGCCGTGCCCGCCGCGTTGCAACGCGTCGCAAAGTTTTTCCTCGGGGCCGATGAGCAGCGGCCAGTCGGGCCGGCGCGCCTTGATCAATTCGGCAGCGGCTTGGAAGTAATTCAAATCGCCGGAGCTGTCCTTGAGCCCGATGATGCGCGGCTGTTCCAACGCCCAGCGGATCGTCTCGGCTTCAATGTGAACCTTCGTCAGCGCGGGCATGTTGTAGAGGAACAAAGGCAGCGGCAGCTCGGGCAACAAGTGACCGAGATACTCGCGCAATTCCGGTTGCGCTTCCGGCAGATAATACGGTGGCGCCAGCACGACGGCCGTCGCACCAACGTCAGCGGAGTGCTTGGCCACGTTCACGGATTCCACGAACGCAGTGTCCGTGATACCGACGAGCACGGGCACGCGACCGTCGACCTGTTTGCAGGTGCGTTCGATGACTTCGCGACGCAACCGATAGCTGAGGCTCGGGCCTTCACCGGTCGTGCCGAGGATGAACAGCCCGCTCACGCCGCCGTCCACGATGCGTTCAATCAGGCGCTCAAGCCCAGGCACGTCGAGTTCATCACGGTCGTGCAACGGCGTGACCATCGGCGGAATGATGCCGGTGAGTGGAAGTTTCATGTGAGGTGAATTTGCGGATTTCACCGACGCTTGCCAATCAAAGTCGCCCACATTCCCGAACCACTCTCATTCACAAATGAAGCGGCTCCTTGTCTGGCAGGTCACTTCTTTGCGACTGAATATTCACCAACCAGGGAGTTCAGATATTTCTCCAAGTTTGTATATCCATCGCCATTCATGTCAGCATTGCCATCCGCGGCATCTCTCGGATTTAAGCCTTGCGACTTCTCCCAATCGTCTGGCATCCCATCGCCGTCACTGTCGAAGTCTGCAGCACGAGTGACTTCGGGATATTTGTCCCAGCCGCCGACATCGTCCTGTGAATCGGGCAAACCGGGCAAGCCCGTCCGGCTCCCTTTGAACTGGGCCGTGCCAGCCCGGACCTCAGCAATGACTCGCGTGTCGTGAGCATCCAGCTTGGGGAAATTGCAACCGACATCGACCAGCACGTTTGTGTAAGCCTCAACCGCGGGCTGCGTTTTCACGTAGGGCTCGAAGAACGGCGTGTCAGACCAAGGGGAATAATCCTTGGGCAACGAGCCGCCGCGTTCCGTTGTCGCCGTGCGGCCCGCAGTTTGATTGGTAAGACCGAAGTGGCCGGGCATTACATTGCCGGCGAAGTGGTAGCGCTGCGATCCAGGGAACCCGCCATATTGCGCGTTGAGCGCGTAGAAAAATTTCGTCGCCGGACCGGGCTGGTAATAGTTGTTCACGAAGTTGACCTCATGCGCGCCGCCGTCGGTGGCACGAGTCTTCCAGTTGTATATGACGTTGTTTCGAAGATCGAGGCGGCCGGCGTATTCGCTCTTCGGCTTGCTCAATCCGCCCGCGAGACTCCAGTTACGACCGGCGCAATGGGCGAGGAGGTTATGATGAAAGCTGCCAATGTCTCCGCCGATGCTCGCGGCGTAACCGTGTTGTGTGCCGGGCGGATATTTCTTGTGACCGGCGTCGTTGAGCGCCTCGGAGATGAGTGTTCGTTGCAGCGTGACGTTGTGCGCGCCGCGTGAGCTGAAGGATTCATCGAGCGTCCAACTGATGGAGCAGTGGTCGATGATGCAGTTGTCGCTGGAGGCCATGCCCATACCATCGAGGGTCGTGCCGGAAAGGTTGCCGGGCCTCACTCGGATGTAACGGATGACGACGTTCGAGGCGCCCATCATGCCGAAATTGTATTTGCGCAGGCAGATGCCGTCGCCGGGCGCGGTCTGGCCGGCGATGGTGAGGTTTGAGTTTGTGCCGCGAATGATCAAACGTGACTCCAGCGTGATAAGCCCAGAGACATCAAACACAACGGTGCGAGGGCCGGATTGCTCGACTGCATCACGCAATGAGCCGGGGCCGGAGTCGTTGAGATTGGTGACGTGAAGGACACGCCGCCCGCGCCCGCCTTGGGCGAAGCGTCCGTAGCCTTCAGCGGTGGGAAAGGCAAGTTGTGGAGCGGCCTGCGTTGTGAATGCGACTGCACCAACCAAGAGGGCGAGCGTTGAATCAAGTTTCATGACGGAATGAGACGTATCAATCGGTGCGAATATTCCAAAAAAACCGGGGTCAGGCTTGCGCCTGACCCCGGTATGGAACTGCTTATGCGCGAGGCTTACGGATAAACCAAGCGATAGAATATGGTGCGCGGCGTCTGATCGATGGTCGCGCTCACAGAGTTGGTCGTCGAGGACCCGGTGACCGGGAACCAAGCGTTCGTTGCCGGAACGAGGCCGACACTCAGCGCATTAGTCTGCGTTTGAAGCGTCCAGCCGATGTGATCAGAGGGCCAGGTGAGTGTCAGCACACCGCCGCTGACTGAGCTGACGATGTTCGTCGGCGTGGTGTTCACCAAGCTGATGCCGCCGCTGGCGACGGTGATGGAGCCGTTGACCGCGAGGTTGTCGGTCCAAGAGTAGCCCGCCGGAAGCGTCGTCGAAGTAAAGTTCGAGACCGACTGGCTGAACAGCGTGAACACGGTGCCGTTGGTAAGCGTGCCACCGATGTTTGTGACGACCAATGCACCACCGCCAGTCAAACTACCAGTGACGCGGAGCAGGTCAGCTCCTGCCGGGCTCAGTTCCATCAACGTAGTGCCGCCGAGAGTGGCGCTGTTGCTCACCGTGAACGTGCCGACCGACGCGCCAGGTGACAAGGTGCCCGCGGAGACAGTCAACGCGCTCGCAATCGAGCCCGTGCCGCCGAGGGTGCCACCGCTCACCGTGGTCGTGCCGGTGTAGGTGTTAACACCGTTCAGCAACAGCTTGCCGGAACCGGTCTTGATGACCGAGGCGGTGCTGCCGTTATCCACGATGGAGCCTGCAAACGTGGTGTCCACGCCCTTGGCACCGATGCTGAAGGTCGCCGGGCTGAAGCTGCCCGCGAGGACAGAACCTGCGCTGCCGGACAGACCACCGAGGTCATACGTCACCGGGCTGCCACTGTTGGCTTCCAACCGGCCGACACCAAGGTTGAACACGCTGCCTGCGTTACCACGGCAGTTGCTGGTGTTGGTCGCGTTGTTGAAGCGATTGGTGCCGACGCCAACGAACGTGAAGTCGCCGGAGTAGTTGGTCAACGTGTCGTTGAACACGAGCATAGCGATGCCCGGGTTTGTCACGCTCAAGTTACCCGCGCCGGCGAGAACATTTAGCACGGAGGTGTTTGTGTTATCAATCGCAGCACCTCCGTTAGCATTAACTCGATTTGCCAAGTTGATGTTGTTGGTGAGGCCGAGCGTTGTTCCCGCAGCCAAGTTGATGTTGCCAGTGCCGGAGGACACGCTCAACCGAACCTGACCGTTGTTTACGTTAAGGTCAGCATAGGTGTTTGCACCGCTCGCACCGTTGAACAAGCTCAATGTGCCGGGCCCAGTCTTGGTCAGGTTCAATCCAGGGCCGCGGATGGGATCTCCCGTAAGCAGCAAGTTGGCTGCATTGCTGGCGATTTCCAACGTTGCTCCACCTGGATAGATGAAGAGGCCACGATCGGAATTGGTCGTGTTACCAATGTAACGCAACGTAGCATTGTTCCCGATGACGAGGCGCTCAGAGGTGCGCGGCGCGCTATTGCCAGGCGTGCTGCCGGGCGAGCCGAGCGGGCTAGCGTTGCCCTTAGCGGGGAAGAGCGACACAACCATGGTTCCGCCATCGATGATGGTGGATTCCTTATAGTCGTTTGTCTGGTTCAGGAAAGTAAGCGTTCCAGAACCGGTCTTATACAGACCACCCCACCCAACGATGCCCTTGTCCCCGGTGAACGTGTAGTTGCTTGAACCACTGACAATCACGCCAGGAAATATGGACGGAACGTTTGAACCGGCCAGCGGCGTGTTGGTAGCAAAACCCGCAGGGAACACGTTGGTCGCGATGTTAACCGTGAAGTTAACTGCAGTGTCATCAAACTTAGCGCCAACCAAGTTGCTGTAGGTGCTGCCACCAGCCCAGTTTGCGGTGATACCAGTGTCCCAAGTGCTGTTGACGCTTCCAGCCCAAACCAGCGCATTGGAAGTAACCTTGATCCAGCCATTCGTGCGGAAGTCGCTCAAATCCCAAACAAGGCCAGGTCCAGGGATGAAAGGTTCAATTTGCGGACCTTCACCCGCCTTGTTGTCCGGTCCAATTGGATTGGAAGACTTGATGACTTGGAATGCATCGCCCGCCGCGAACGGCATGGAGAGGTTGATGTTGGACACAATCAGCTTGCCCGCCATGTTGCTGAAGAAGTAGGTAA
>JBEGQI010000093.1:0-4034 GCA_041181065.1 Verrucomicrobiota bacterium
TCAACGTCACCACGCCATCGGTCATCAACTCGACTTCATGACCGTCGCTGCCGCGAGCGCGTTGCGCGCTGGGATCCACCGTGATGGTGCCGATGTCGCCATCGAGGCCCAGCGCGCGCAGGAATGAATACGCCATGACGACCTGTCCTTCCCAACCGGGATGCACACCATCCCTGCCGCCAATCATGAACGGCTCGTTCGTCGTGCCGAACTTCATCTGCCCTTCGTAACCCGCCTTCATCATGTTCCAGAACACATCAGCGAAGCGCGTGCCCTCCTGCTGCGCGATGTCGATGTCGATGTCCCGGAGCGCGCACAGATTTACGTTATGCTCATCCAGCGTCATGCCGGGCGTTCCGCCCCACGTGTTCGGTTTGCTCATGCAACCGGGCGAGCCCAACACCACGCGGGTGCCCGCCGCATTGAATGACTTCACGATCGCGGTGTAATTCGTCCGATACCACGCCGCGTTGATCACGTCGAACGGCCGGTAGCGATGATCATTCATCCCGTAGCACAACGTCGCCACCGTCGGATTGAAGCGCAGACAATCATTCGTCATGCGCTTGAGGAAGCCGTCCGTCTTCTCGCCGCTCCAGCCGTATTGGCGCGTCGTGACCTTCAACTGCGGCACGCATACCGTCAGGTAGGTCTCGATGATGCGCGAATACATCTTCTGCTCCGTGATGGAGTCGCCGATGATCGCCAGCCGGTCGCCTTCCTTCAACAACAGCGGACCGATGGGCGGCGCCTTGCGTGGATTGAACTTGGCGAAGTAGGAATTGGTCGGCTTCGGCTCATAAAGGATTCCAACATCAATCGCCCGTGCGTTACCAAGGCAAACTAGGAAAGCCGCCAGCCAAACGAAACGTCCAGACCATCGATGCGCAAAGAAGGAATTCATGCACACATCGTGCCTGCGGTGTTCGGCGGTTTCAAGTCCGACGGGCGCACCCATTTCGCGGGAGGGATTTCCAACCACGTCCACGGCGCCGGACCGCGGAATATCCGTATGTGTATTCATGGTCAGAGAAGCGGAGCCATGGTGCGCTGACGCCGGTTGAGTTGGCGGGCGAGCCGACGGTAGGCATCGCAGCGCGGCGGCGGCGGTGGTGCAGCTGTTGTGGACGCAGGTGGCGACGCCACGGGAACAACCGGCGGATGCGAAACGGGATCGGCCGCCGGCGGAGCCGCGACGCTAACGGGGGCCGACGCGGCCACGAAAGGAGGCGGAGCCGCCTCCTGATGGCTGCTGGCAGGCGGCAGCTCATGAGTGCCATAGGCACGACGGAGATCGGCCCAAACCGCCTCGTCGTTGTGCGGTTCAAACGGTGGCGCATTGGAATCGAGGCCGGTGGCGAGGCGACCGAAAGCGAACGCGATCTCCAGCATCTGTGCGAGGCGGCCCAAGCTGATCAGCGCGTGCGGACGGCGCTGGCGATGACGTGCCCACGCGAGCTTGCCGGCATCCATCCAGTCATGCCAGGCCGCGAGTTCAACGTCCACCGCGCGCTGGGTGCGCGGGTGCAACTTGGGTGGCTGACTGGCGAGCCAATCGGCGTGCAACTCGGCTGCGCGCTCGGCGGGAGTTGGCGGACCGTAGGCCTTTTCAAGAGCCGGTTGCCACACGGCTTGCCAGCGCAGGCGTTCCTGATGTTCAAGCTGATCGCGCTCCACCACGGCGAAGTCAAAATGATGCGGGGCGAGCCGCGCGAGGCGGCGATGGGCGCGGATGGCGCGGCGAAAGGCGGTGAGGCCCAGGCCCAAGTCATCCGGTGCGCGCCAGCGCTGGCGGAAGCCGGAACGGTGGGCGGAGCGAAAGGGTCGGCGCCAAGTGCGTCGGCAGGTTTTGCGATGAGGAAGTTTCATCTTGGAAAGTGCAGTTCAAACGGCGAGCAGAGGCAAGATGCAGGGGCTGCTGGGGAGCTTGTCCATAGTTTTACCATTTCTTTACCGCTGCTTGACCGGGATCCGGGTTGATTAGCCCGGATGGGACTTGGACTGGAAAGTCCAAGGCACCGGCAGGTTGGAAAACCTGCCCTACACCTAAAGCTTTACCGTTTCTTGACCGTTTCTTTACCGGATCTGGTTCGTTGGTGGTTGGTGGTCGATGATGAGCACAGGGGCTCGGGGAGCACGGATGCTCCCCAAACCCGCAGGCAAGGATGCCTGACGCTACCCCTGCCAGTCGTGGATTTGATCATGGTATTCATCGGACGGGAGTTCGCTGACGGGGCTGGCGAATTGCACAGTGCCGGTGGCCTGTTCGATCTGGCGACGCAAGCTGCGCGCCAAGGCGTGCAACTGCGCGGTGGAGAGATCCTTCACGTCACGCGTGGCGAGTTCCGCCTCAATCTTCGCGAGCTGCTGGCCGAGCGTGTTGACACGGTCGGTGACGGAAGCCAGCCAGCGGGAAGCGAGCGCCTCCAGTTCGATGGCTTTGAGGTTCTGAATCTGGAACTGGTGCTTCCGGCTCCACGCGATGAGCGTGGGTTTGGATACGTTCAGTTCGGTGGCAAGGCGGGCAAAGGGGTGGCCCTGGGCCCGGAGTTCAATGA
Organism: Verrucomicrobiota bacterium; assembly: GCA_041181065.1. Classification (GTDB taxonomy): domain Bacteria; phylum Verrucomicrobiota; class Verrucomicrobiia; order Limisphaerales; family DSYF01; genus DSYF01. The sequence continues at coordinate 2,559 of JBEGQI010000093.1, forward strand.
AACGTTGGACGATCTTCTCGTCGTGCATAAACGGTCCTTTCCTGGCGGGAAACTGGATTCCCCGCCCATACGCGGTCGCTGAGCGACGGCGGATTTGTTTGAGTTCAAGGTCACAGCCGAACGGCGCGAAATCGCGCAGCCGACTCACACCCCTCTCCCCCGGAGAAGGACCAAAGACACTTTGGAAGCAGCCACAACCCCAGTCCGGAAGCCCCGCCCCCGAACCCCGCCAGCACCGCCAGCGGTTGAAGTTGTCTTTGCCGGCCAACCGCCACAGCACCGCCATGGGGTTGACGCGGGAATCCTAAGCCACGAGCGCAGGGGTGTCAAATGTGGGCAGCAGTTCAAACGCAGAAAACAGGAAATTGAAAGTGGAAGCTGGCTGACAAACTGAAACGCTGGGATGCTGAAAACGGGACCGAACCGGCGGTGACGATTGACAGTCTGATGCGGCAGACGTAGAACCGCACCGTGGCCCGAGCGATACGCATCGAATATCCCGGCGCGATCTATCACGTCATGAATCGAGGAGACCGGCGTGAGGCCATCTTTCTCGACGACGAAGACCGCCAGCGTTTCCTCGACACGCTCGAGGAGGCGTGCGGCAAAACCGCATGGCAAGTGCATGCGCTGTGCTTGATGGGGAACCATTTTCATCTGGTGGTGGAAACGCCGCGGGGGGATCTGGTGGCGGGGATGAAATGGTTGCTGGGCACCTACACCGGCCGCTTCAACCGGCGGCACAAACTCTTTGGGCACCTGTTCAGCGGGCGCTACAAGGCACTGGTGGTGGATGGGAGCGGGAACGGCTATCTGAAGACCGTGTGCGATTACGTGCATCTGAATCCGGCACGGGCGAAACTGCTGCGGCCGGAACAACCCCTGACCGCCTACCGCTGGAGCAGTTGGCCGGAACATCTGAAAGCTCCACGGCAGCGATGGCCGTGGTTGCGCTGCGACCGGCTGCTGGGCGAATACGGCATCCCGCAGGACAGCGCAGCGGGGCGACGTCATCTGGAGCAGCAGTTGGAGCTGCGCCGCGCAGCGGAAACGGGCGCGGACTACAAGCCGGTGCGACGGGGTTGGTGCCTGGGGACGGACGCGTTCCGGAAGGAACTGCTGGGGCAGATGAAGGAGCGGATGGGGCCGGAGCATTACGGCACTCAGCGGCAGGAGACGGCCACGGAGCACGCGGAAGGGATCGTGACGGAGGAGTTAAAGCGACGGCGCTGGACGGAAGCCACATTGGGGAAGCGGGCCAAGGCGGATGCCGGCAAGCTGGCGATCGCGGTGCGGCTGCGCGCAGAAACGCCGATGACGGTGAAGTGGATTGCCGCCCGGCTGCAGATGGGGAGCCCGGGATACCTGAACCACCAGCTTTATCTCCAGCGAAGGCGCCAGAGGACAGCAATATGACAATATCAAGAACTGACCCGTAGGAGAGGACATGACCCGTAGGAGAGGACAAACTGTCGG
>JBEGQI010000094.1:0-21153 GCA_041181065.1 Verrucomicrobiota bacterium
CGCAATCAAGGACGAACGCATGCGTCAGATGGATGTTACAATTCAAAAGCTTCAACAGGATTTTGCGAATCTCACCAAGGCGATGGCCTCCAGTCCGTCCTTGGTCGAGACCCAATTGGCAGTCAAACGAAAATCGGTGTCGCGTTAAAGACACCACCGGCTTTGTTTAGGGATAGAAGAAGCTTAGTGTCTGTAAATTGGAGCCGGATCTGACTCCCGCTGGATGCCGGATAGTGTTTCGGCCGCAACACCAGGCAGCTTCTTGTTCTACAGGCTTGCGTTGCAGATTCTGGTCGGTTTGAGTTGCGAAAACTGGATATGGTTACGGATGTTCCCACGGCGTTCTACCGGCTGATCTCCGTGCCGTGAAGCATCATGGTATGGGGCTCCACCCTTGCCAGAATCTGTCCAAAGAGCAATTGGGCTGCCGGTCAACTATATCAACTGTAAGCAGCCACCAGCGAATTCCCGCATCTGGAATTTGCAAACAAACGGGGCCTCCGCAGTTGCGGAGGCCCCGTTAGATGATGCTTTCCCTTGTTATGGATCGTAGGTGGCCAGCGCGGTGCGGGCCACGCGGAAGAACTGGCTTGTGCCCGAGTTCGGCGTGGTGGTTGTGCCTTGGTTGAGCACCGCAGTGATGCCGGTGGCATTTGTTGTCCAAGTGCTCAGGTCTGGTGATGTCTCGACCCGATAGGTGCCACCTTCAGTCGCGCTCCACGTGAGTGTAACCACGCTGTCGCTCGCCACGGGCGGGTTCAACATCAGGTCCGCGCTTGCGCCGCTCACGAAGTTGGTCGTGACCGCCTCGGTGATGTTGGCGACGGTGTTGCCGGTGGGGCTGCCCAAAAACGTGCGGCCAATGTTGAAGGGGAATACCGGCGTGCCGTTTGTTGTGATGCAGGTGAAGTAGGCCCAGGTGCCCTCTGGAAATTCCGGAGTAACACACCAGCGGGCGTTGTGTTCGTTCAGGTCAAAATCAACGCCTTGTTGATAGGGTTGGCCGGTGGCCGAGTTGATCAGGTCGCCGAGATAGGCGTTGTCCTCCATGTAACGGCCCAAGGGTAGGTAGCTGACACGGCGGGACCGGTCATTTGCGGTTCTCCGGCGCGCAGTGCCCAGGCAGGAATGGCGGTGCGACCCGTGGTGGTGAGATTGTCGTTGCCGTTGGCGCCGTTGCGCAAAACATAGCCCGAGATCATGCGCCGCACCCCGCTTGCCGGATTAGTCGCTTCGGAATAGCCATACGGACCGTAGACCGGGAATCCATCACGCACCCAGCCGAGGATGGGGGAATGTTCGGTCACGGTGTTGGTGCTCTCGGTGTAGAACTTGGTGGCGGGATCAAAGTCCACATGTTCACCCAGCAGATATCGCAGGGCAGGAGCGTTGGCGTGATAATGATACTGGCCACTGGCAGGCTGATGCGCATAGGCAGGATCGAAGGTGTAGGCTTCATTCACATAGGCCTCGCGATTCCAACTGCCCGCCCCGCCAACATCAGCTGTTCCATTCCATGAGAAGGCGTCGCGTGAATCATACATGGCGACGCCATCCACAAAATAGCCGATCGGTCCGCCGCCGGTCTGGGTCTTGTTCACCGGAATGGTTGGGGTTCGCGGAATGCGATAGAGCGCCTTCATGTTTTGGGGAACGTTCGGGAAATTGCCATTGAGCCAGGGGCCCATGACGTGGCTGCCCATTCCCGAGGTGCGCAGGCAAACCCAGCTGGGCGAGGAATAGACGGCCTGAACGCTCGCGTAGGCAGGCAGCGACTGGCTGATGGCACCTTTGCTCCACGTGGTCACGGGATTTCCTGCAACCCGGTTGGCATCGCTGGTGTAGATGCGGGCATATCCTGCTCGCTGTCGGCCAGCGAGCGTTCCACCTGCCGCATGACAGCATTGTCCAGCCAAGCGCAGGTTTCATGAGGCAGTCGGGTTGGCAAATTCAACGATGCCTTTACAGGCGGGATAAGCGGAGCAACCCCAGAAGCGATTGCCGGCATTCGCACCGCGCTTGGCTGTGCGGAGAACCATCGGCTTCCCGCGGCGATTCGTGGCGCATGCCTTCGTGACGCTCCTCACAGGAAAATGGTTTCTACAAAGCAGCATCCAAGCCTGCCCTCGATTGTAGTTAATTCTAGTCACTACTCACGCGGCGGTGATTGTGGGAGGTTAACCGTGTCTGCCACCAGAAACTGCCCCGCTTGTGAAGCATTGTGGGGATGTTGTTGATTGCGGCCAGCGAAAACATGAACCGCCGATCCAGCCAGGCCCCGCCCCGGGCACCAACACCATGAACACAAATTATCAGTTGTTCAAAGTCAGGCTACAGACCGAACGGCGGATGGTGGTCGGGCAACGGATTGATCAGGAGTGCAAGCTGGCGTTTACGCTCATCGAGCTGCTGGTGGTCATCGCCATCATCGCCATTCTGGCAGCGATGCTCTTGCCGGCCCTGAGCAATGCCAAAGAGAAAGCCAAGCGAACTTCCTGCGTCAGCAACCTCAAACAAATTGGCCTGGCCCTTCAGATGTATGCCGACGAGAACCGGGACATGCTGCCGCGCAGGAAAGCGACGGATCCTAAGCCGGGCAATGCTTTGTGGGATTTGACCTACGGGATGGCCGACTCGCTCGGGGAATCGGGCGCGGGCCGCAAGATTTCCTATTGTGCGGGCGGTTATACTGCGGTGCGAGACACGGATTACTGGTGGGACTATCAGGGCGGAACCGGCTTCTTCCGCGTGACCAGCTACGCATGGGCATCTGGACCAGCGTGTCCACCAACGTCGGCACGGGAAGCAATTTGCTCTGGAGCGTGCCGGTTGGGCCGGAAGCCGAGAAGTATGCGCGTTTCTGGGTGTATTGAAGCCGCACGGTCCGGTTAAACTGAAAAGTCGTGGCATTTGGTTGTTTGGCCCCTGGTCGGAGGCTTGCTGGCGCGGTGCTGATTGTCTGCCGCCCGCGCCAGTTGGCGTCACCGGTCCTTGAGGCGCGGCCCCTGATCAATACCTGAGAGATACAAATTCGAAACCATCCCCGCATCGGGAATGAACAGTAATCTAAAACTAACACCTCTGCGCGCGACCGGCTTTCTTTTCCTGGCCGTCCTGTTTGGCGCAGGCTGCCATTCTACCGGGCAGCTTTCTGCCCGGCATCAATCGGCGCGACTACAGCCCGAGCATCTGCGTTGCGAGTATCTTCTAAACCCGGTCGGCCTCGATGAGCCAAAGCCGCGCCTGTCCTGGCAACTCGTGGGCAAAAGTCGTGGCCAGTTCCAGACTGCGTATCAAATCCAGGTGTCCAGCAGTCCGGAACTGCTCGGCAAGGGCGCGGCGGATTTGTGGGACAGTGGCAAAGTCGCCAGCGATGAGACCATTAACATCGCCTACGCAGGAACGCCGTTGGCCTCGCGCCAGAGATGTTTTTGGCGGGTCGGAGTTTGGGGTCAGGACGGCGAGCAACGCTGGAGTGTCGTCGCGTCATGGACCATGGGACTCCTGCGTCCCGACGACTGGCAGGCGGACTTCATTTCCGTGCGCGATCCATCCCCGTTGCCGGCCAATCGCGAAGGTCTTTACCTGCCGCCCGCGCAGCAATTCCGCAAGGAGTTCACCGCTCCCCGCGCAGTCAAACGCGCCACTCTCTATGCCACCGCGCTCGGCATCTATGAGTTGCACTTGAATGGACGGCGTGTCGGCGATTCATTCTTCGCCCCGGGCTGGACCGATTATCGGGAGCGCGCGTATTACCAGACTTACGACGTGACGCCGCTCGTGCGAACCGGCACGAACGTGATCGGAGCATGGGTGGCGGATGGCTGGTATGCGGGCTATGTCGGGTTCGGGTTGTTGCGCGGCTTCGGTCCGGAGCGTTTGGGCAGGTTCATGTATGGCAAAACGCCGGCCATCATGGCGCAACTGGAAATCGAGCACGCCGACGGCACACGATCCACCTGGGTGACGGACGATTCATGGAAGGGCACAGCGGACGGCCCGGTGCGCGAGGCCGACTTTCTGATGGGCGAATCCTACGATGCCCGGAAGGAGAGGGTCGGATGGAGCGAGGCTGGCTTTGATGATTCACAGTGGCCGTCGGCGGTCGAGGCATCTGAAAACGGGCGCGTGCCGGCGACGTTTTATGAGACAACGAACGCAGGCCCGCCCAAGCTCGTGGGCCGCCCCGTTGATTTGGGATTCATCCGCCCCCCGCGGCTCGAAGCTTTTCCCGGTGTGCCGGTGCGGGTGACGCAGGAACTCAAGCCCGTTGCCATCACCTCGCCGACGAACGGCGTTCACATCTTCGACTTCGGCCAGAACTTCGCCGGCAACGTGCGCCTCCAGGTGAAAGGCCCGGCCGGCACGAGGCTGCAGTTGCGTTATGGCGAGATGCTTCATCCGGACGGCCGCCTGATGACCGAGAACCTCCGCAAGGCACGGGCGACGGATTATTACATCTTGCGCGGCGGTGGCGGGACCGAGACGTGGCAGCCGCGGTTCACCTTTCACGGCTTTCAATACGTCGAGGTCACGGGTTGGCCGGGCAAACCCGGCTTGGATGCGCTGACCGGGTTGGTGCTGCACAGCGATACGCCGATGGCAAGCGGGTTTGAATGCAGCGACCCGATGGTCAACCGGCTGTTCCAGAATGTCCTCTGGACGCAGCGGGCCAACTTCATTGACCTCCCGACCGATTGCCCGCAACGCGACGAGCGAATGGGCTGGACGGGCGACGCCCAGATCTACATTCGCACGGCCACCCTGAACGCGGACGTCGCGGCATTCTTCACCAAGTGGCTGCGCGAATTGATGGAGGCGCAACGGCCCGGTGGCACATTTCCCGGCTACGCGCCGTTCCCTTTCCAAACGGGTCCGGATTTCGGCACGGCATGGTGCGATGCGGGCGTCATTTGTCCGTGGACCCTCCGGCAGGCCTACAACGATACCCGAATCATCGAGCGCTGCTGGCCGCACCTGGTGCGGTTCATGGAGTGGCGGCAGGGTCGCGCGACGAATTTCCTCGGCGTGGCCGGCGGCCACGGCTGGGGCGACTGGCTGTCCTTCGGCAACAAAACACCCATCGAATACATCGACACGGTCTATTTTGCCGGTTCGGCGAAGATGATGGCGGAAATGGCCGAGGCCATCGGCAAATCATCCGAAGCGGCCGCCTACCGGAAGCTGTTCGCCGAAATCCAATCCGCTTTTCAGAAACAATATCTCCGCCCGGACGGCTCGCTCACGGTGGACAATCAGACCGCGTATGCGCTGGCGTTGTCCGTGGGGTTGATTCCAGCGGAACTTCGGTCGCAGTCCGGGAAGATTCTGGCGGAAAAACTCCGCACCGCGGAAACCGCCGACAACTCCGGGATGACCACGGGCTTTCTCGGCACGCGCCCGCTGCTGCCGGTGTTGTCCGACGTGGGCGCAAACGATCTGGCGGTGAAACATTTTCAGAGCCGGAAATTTCCGTCGTGGGGCTACGAGGTCGAGCAGGGCGCGACCACCATCTGGGAGCGCTGGAACAGTTACACCAAGGAGCACGGCTTCAACGGGCCGGACGGCAAGCAGAACGCGGGTATGAACTCGTTTGCACACTATTCGCTGGGGGCGGTTTGCGAGTGGATGTTCACGCACCTGGCGGGCATTGACGCCGCTTCGCCCGGATACAAATCCATCATCATTCGTCCGCGCCCGCCGAGCCCGGACAGCAATCCTGATCGCCAGCCGATTGATTGGGTGAAGGCGCACTATGATTCCATCCGGGGACGCATTGCGACCGAGTGGCGCAATTCAAAGGCCGAATTTGAACTGCGCGTCGCGATCCCCCCGAACACCACGGCCACGGTCTATTTGCCGGCTGACGCGCAGGCGGAAATCTCCGAGGATGGAAGCCCAATCTCTGAAGTGCCCACAGTGAAACTCCTGCGCACGGAGGACGGGATGGCGAAGATTTCGATCGGCTCGGGTGCGTATCGCTTCAGAGTCACTAAAGCGCCCGCATCACGGATTCCCGTGACACGACCAAGTGGTTGAATTGATCGATGCTAATCCAAGACCCATGAGAACCAGAAACACAATCGCGCCTTGCAAATCGCGTCCCAGCAAGAACGGAATATGATTCGCAATCCCATACTGCCGGGCTTCAATCCCGATCCGTGCATTTGCCGCGCGGGTGACGACTACTACATCGCCACGTCCACATTTGAGTGGTTTCCCGGGGTGCAGATTCATCATTCCCGCGACCTCGTTCACTGGCGTTTGTTGACGCATGCGTTGTGCGAGACGCGGCTGCTGGATATGCGCGGCGTGCCCAGCTCCGGCGGCGTCTGGGCGCCGGCGCTTTCTCATCACGAGGGGCTGTTTTGGTTGTGCTACACCGTCGTGCATCAACACGAAGCGGTTACGAAGGACACGCCGAACTATCTCATCACCGCCCCAACCATCGAAGGGCCTTGGTCAGAACCGGTATTCGTCAATTCATCCGGCTTTGACCCCTCGCTCTTCCACGATGACAACGGCCGGAAGTATTGGGTGAACATGGTGTGGGATCATCGTCCCGAGCATCATCCGTTCTACGGCATCGCGCTCCAGGAATACGACCCGAAGCAGCAGCGACTGGTCGGCGAGCCGCAAATCATTTTCAAAGGAAGCAACATCCGTCTGACCGAAGGCCCGCATCTCTACAAGCGCAACGGCTGGTATTATCTGCTCACCGCTGAAGGCGGCACTGAATACAACCACGCCGCCACCCTGGCCCGTTCGCGCGATATTCGCGGGCCATACGAGGTGCATCCGAAAAATCCCCTCGTGACTTCGGCCGGCAAGCCCGAACTCGCCCTGCAAAAGGCCGGTCACGCCAGCCTGGTGGAAACACAAACCGGCGAGTGGTATATGCCGCACCTGTGCGGGCGGCCGCTGCCCGGCTCGGATCGTTGCAATCTGGGTCGCGAAACGGCGTTGCAAAAAGTCGAGTGGCGCGCGGACGACTGGCTCTATCTCGCGACGGGCGGCAACAGTCCGCAAGTGGAAGTGCCTGCGCCGAAGCTGCCGCCACATCCCTGGCCGGAACTTCCCGCTCGTTTGCCATTTGATTCACCGCACTACGCCACCTTGCGCGCGCCTTGGGCCAGCGTGATTCGCAAGCCGGACTTGCTCCGGTTGCTTGGGGCGGAATCGCTGGAGTCGTGCTTCGAGCAGGCGCTGCTTGCCCGGCGGCTCACGCATCAGCGGACCACGGCCACCACCTGTCTTCGCTTTAAGCCAAAATCCTTCCAGCAGATGGCGGGGCTGACGGCTTATTACAACAACCATTTGTTCCATTACCTTTACCTTTCGCATGACGAAGAACTGGGCCATTGTCTCCAGATTCATAGCTGTGCCGATGGCGAATCCACTTTCCCGCTGGGAGCTCATCCGGTCGCTGTGCCACCTGGGCCGCTGTTTCTCCGGGCGCGCTTTGACTTGAGTGCCTTGCAATTTGCCTGGTCTGCGGACGGCGCGAAGTTCCAGAACATCGGCCCTTCGCTTGATGCGTCCATTTTGTCTGACGACTTCGGCGAATACTGGGGTTTCACCGGCACGTTTGTCGGGCTCGCCTGCCAGGATTTGACCGGCGCTCGCTGGCCTGCGGAATTTGATTTCCTCGAATGCAGAATTGAAACCTGAGATCCAAAACATGACACCCTCCAACGCCAGACTCACGCCTCTCGAAAAAATCGGCTACGGCCTTGGCGACTTCGCCTCCAACGTTGTCTTCCAAAGCATCCTCATTCTGCTGCCGGTGTTTTACACCGACACCTTCGGCCTCAGTCCCGCAGTGATGGGAACATTGTTCCTGGTGGTGCGCGCACTGGACGCGATCACCGATCCGGCGATGGGCATCATCGCCGACCGCACCAACACGCGCTGGGGCAAATACCGTCCCTACCTGCTTTGGTTCTCCGTGCCGTTCGCGCTGATGATGGTGCTCACCTACACGACGCCGTCGTTTGGCGAGACGGGCAAAATTGCCTACGCGTGCATCACCTACGGACTGCTCATGCTGCTCTACACGGTGGTGAACATCCCGTATTGCGCGCTCGGCGGCGTGATTACGTCGGATTCGCAGGAACGCGTCTCGGCCAATTCCTACCGGTTCTTTCTCGCCACGTCGGCGGGCGTTTTGATCGCCGCGCTTGGCCCGGGGCTGGTGAAGTCCTTTGGCGGTGACAATCCCAAGATCGGCTACACTTGGACGATGGCGGTCTTTGGGGTTCTGGCGGTGATCGCGTTCTTCGCCTGCTTTGCGCTGACGCGGGAACGCGTGACGCAGGTGTCGCACGAGAAGGGAACTTTGGGGCAGGACATAAAGACGCTGCTGCGGAACGACCAATGGGTCATCATCGCGATTCTGTTTTTTGTGCTGCTCATCGGCATCGTGCTGCGCGCCGGTTCGGCAGCCTATTACATCAAGTGGTTTGCTGCGCGTCCCGACCTGACGGCAGCCTTCCTCACCACGGGCACGGTGGCGCAGATGATCGGCGCGTCCACCGCCTCGTGGTTCACGGCGCGGTTCGACAAAGTTCCCTCCTACATTCTGGCGCAAATCATCGTGGGTGTGGGTTCGATCGCCCTCTTCTTCACCCCGGCGGGGAACATTGCGATGATCATGGTGCTCTACGCGCTGATCAATTTCTTCGTCCAGCTCGGCGCGCCGATTCTGTTCACGATGGCAGCGGATACGGTCGAATACGGCGAATTGAAAACCGGCCGCCGCGTGACGGGCCTCGTGTTCTCCGGCGCGTTGCTGACGTTGAAGCTGGGTGTGGCGGTGGGCGGCTGGCTCATCGGCCTCATCCTCTCCGGCAGCGGCTATTCGGGCCAGGCGGAGACGCAGACGCCCGAAGCGATCAAAGCCATCCTGCTTTCGGTCACGCTGCTGCCGGCGGCGGCGCACCTGCTGCTGATCCCCATCGTCTCCTTTTACAAACTCAACCGCAAACGCTGCGCGGAAATCCGCCAGCAGCTTGATGCCAAAGCCACCACTGCCTGAACATGAAACAGTTGCTTCTCATCACCCTCGCCGCTTCGCTGCTCTGGACACATTCGCGGGCCGCGGACGAAATCACCGGCCGTTTCGCGCCACCGGCGGGCAAGGTGCTGGTCTTCATCGGCCAGGACAACGCCTCGGTCGGCGGCAACTCGAAGTATCATGACGGCTACGTGGACAACGTCGGTGTGCCGGGGGGCATCACGCACTATGTTTATTTCACCGACGGCTGGACCAACAAGTTCGGCCGGTCATTCAACAGCGGGCGCGTTGCCGGGTTGAACACTGAGACCGAATGGGCGGCCGGCCCGATGAACATGAAGGCTTACGTGGGTTCGCCGGTGTTCTCCAATTGTGTTTTCCACCTGTCCATCTCGCTGGAGGGCAACTGCGAGGACAAGGTGGCGGACGGGTCGCTCGATCACTTCATCGCGGAATTCGTGGAATTCATCAAAGCGCATCCGGAGCATCCATTCCTCATCCGCATCGGCTATGAATTCGACGGCTCGTGGAACGCCTACGATCCCGAGAACTTCAAGAAGGCGTTCCGACGCATCGTTGACGCCTTGCGCAAGGAGAAGCTGCCGAACTTCGCAACGGTGTTCGCCAGCTCGAGCACCGTGAAACCCGGACAGTTCGAGAAGTATGATCCGGGCGCGGAATACTACGAGTGGGTGGGTTACTCATGGTGGGGCGGCGACAAGGACGCGTTGCCCGCTCTGGCGTTTGCGCGAAAGGTGCGCAAGCCAGTGATCATCGCCGAGGCTACGCCGCGTGGACACTTTCTCGAAAAGGAGGACGCTGACACGGTCTGGAAAACCTGGTTTGAAAAGTTCTTTGCCCATATCGAAAAGAACAAGGACGTGGTCCGCGCCGTCTCCTACATCAACGCCGATTGGGAATCGCAGCCCATGTGGAAGGGTGGCAAGTGGGGGCAGACGCGCGTTGAAACGTCGCCGGAGATCAAAAAGCGCTGGCTCGAAAAAATGGCCGATCCAATGTTCATCAATGCCGCGCAAGAGCCCTTCAAACACATTGGCTTTCCGGCAAAATATGAAGCGCCAAAAGCCAGCGCGACGGCGTCCCCCGCCAAGTCATCCGCCGCAACTGCACCCGCTGGAGCAAAGGGCGACGCCGTTCCTGCTGACGCGCCTTACAAGAACCCCAAATTGCCCGTCGAGCAGCGTGTCGAGGATCTGCTTGGCCGCATGACTTTGGCGGAGAAAGTGGCGCAAATCACCGGCTGGTGGAATCCCGACGAGAAGAAACTCCGCGCTGAAGGCGCAATCTTCACGCCCGGCTTTTACGCCAAAAATTGTCCCAACGGCATCGGCGCGCTCGGGCCGCTGCACAACCTGACCATCGAAGAGGACGCCCGCTGCTACGCGGCGGTGCAGCAATATTTTCGCAACCAGACGCGGCTGGGGATTCCTCCGCTTCTGCAGGACGAGGCCGCGCATGGGCTGATGAAGTATGAGGCGAACTCCTTCCCCGTGCCGATTGGCCTGGCCTGCACGTGGAATCAGGAATTGATCCGGCGGATTTTTATTCAGGCGGCGAACGAAGCACGCTCGCGCGGGGTCGCGCATGTGCTCGCTCCCATCGTTGACGTGACCCGTGATGTGCGTTGGGGGCGCGTGGATGAAACGCTGGGCGAAGACCCGTTTCTGGTCGGGCGGCTCGGTGCGGCCATGGTTTGCGGGCTGCAAGGCTCGGACGACGGCAGCATTGCCAGCGGCCACGTCGCGGCCACGCTCAAACATTTCGTCGGCTATGCGGGCACGGAGGGCGGGCGCAACCGTTCGCCTTATCCTAACGGTCCGCGACATCTGCTCGATACGGAGGTTGCTCCGTTCCGGCATGTCATCGGCGCGGCCAAGCCAGCTGCCGTGATGGCAGCTTTCAACGAGGTGGATGGCATTCCCTGCCATGTTAATTCGTGGGTGCTCACCGAGGTGCTGCGCGGGCAGCTTGGGTTCGGCGGTTTGGTGGTTGGCGACTACCAGGGGATTGATCTCGTTCGCCGGTATCAGAAGATGGCGGCCTCCGATGCGGATGCGGGCCGCATGGCGCTGGCAGCCGGTCTGCAATTGGAACTCCCAAACAATTTCGGTTTCCGGTATCTGCCGGAACTGCTCAATCAGGGCGAAGTTCAATCGGCGCAAATTGACGCTGCTGTCCGGGCGGTCCTCTCCCTCAAGTTTCGCCTCGGTCTTTTCGAGGCGGCCAGTGAACTGGACGTGGCTCAGGCGAAATCCCTCGTGACCTCATCCGCAGCCACCGAGCTGGCTCGTGAAGCGGCGCGTCAATCCATGGTGCTGCTCAAAAATAACGGGGACATGCTCCCGCTGAATCCGGGCAACTACAAGCGCGTGGCCGTCATCGGTCCGAACGCCGGCGTTTGCCGTCTCGGCGGCTATTCCGGCAAACCGCTCAAGACGGTTTCATTGTATGAAGGCATTCGTGTTTTTCTGGGCGGGCGGGCCACGGTGACGTTGGCGGAAGGCTGCAAGATTGCCAGCAACGACACCGGCGATTCCTATGAGAACTGGCGGTATGTGAACAAGATCGAGTTCGCCACGCTGACGGACAATCAGCCCCTCATCACCGAGGCTGTTGCCCTGGCCGGCAATTCCGATCTCGTGGTGCTCGCGTTGGGTGAAAACGAGTTTCTCGCCCGCGAAGCCTGGAGTCCCAATCACATCGGCGACCGCACGACGCTTGATTTAACCGAATCACAGCAAAGGCTCGCCGAGGCCGTGCTCGCCACCGGCAAACCGGTTGTGCTCGTGCTGGTCGGCGGCAAGCCGGTCACCTTGGGCGCGTTGGAGAAACAATTTCCGGCCATCCTTGCTGCGCATTACGCGGGACAGGAAACCGGCACGGCGGCGGCGGAGATTCTCTTTGGCCAGACCAACCCTTCCGGCAAGCTGGCCATGAGCTGGCCAAGGAGCGTGGGGCATCTGCCCTCGCATTACAGCCAGCAGGGCAGCGCACAGGTGTTCGACTACGTGGATTCGCCGAACAGCGCCGCCTATCCGTTCGGACACGGGTTGAGTTACACGACGTTTGAATACCGAAACGTGAAATTGTCCGGCCCAGCCATCCGCCCGGGTGAATCCGTGGCGGTCAGCTTCGATTTGACGAACACCGGCAAACGGCCCGGCACGGAGGTCGCGCAGGTTTATGTCTCGGGTCAGGAATTCGCCGTCGCGCGGCCCGCCCTGGAATTGAAAGGCTTTGAGCGCGTCGCGCTCGATCCCGGCGAAACGCGCCGCGTGACCGTGAAGATGGATGCCAGCGAACTTTTCTTTCATGATGCAGCGATGGAATTCGGTCTGCCTCGTGGCAAATATCTGGTGCGCATCGGCGGGTCTTCGGAAAAACTCAGCCCGCCGCTCACACTTCGCACCGGCCCGGTTGGCGCAACCTTCGCGCCTGAACCAGTCCGCCAGACCGGCCAGGGGACTCGTCCCAAGGCATCCCCGCAAAAGAAATCCAACTCCGCCACCGCCCGGAAACCCGCATCCTAGACATGAAGATATTATTGCCCATTGCCACTGCTCTGTTGTTGGTCTCGTTGACCACCACCCGCGCCGACTCCACGTCCCCAAAGACGCGGCCCAACATCATCGTCATTTTTGCTGACGACCTGGCTTACGGGGACGTCGGGCCGTTTGGCTCGCGTGTGAACCCGACGCCGAATCTGGATCGGATGGCGCAGGAGGGCATGAAGTTCACGAGCTTTTATGCCGCGCCGGTTTGTTCCGCTTCCCGCGCGCAACTGTTGACCGGCAGTTACGCGCCACGCGTTTCAATGCCGTGGGTCTTGGGCACGGGCGACCACATCGGGTTGAATCCAGACGAAGTGACCATCCCGAAGGTGCTCAAGCAAGCCGGTTACGACACCATGATGATCGGTAAATGGCATTTGGGCGATCAGCCGAAATTTTTCCCGACCCAATATGGCTTCAACCATTATTTCGGTCTGCCGTATTCCAACGATCAGACGCTGCCCGCGGCGCAAAGCAAGCTGCCCGTCGTGCCGCTGATGCGCGACAACGAGGTGATCGCCCTGCTGACCGAAGATGACCAGAACACGCTGACGGAACTCTACACCGACCAAGCGGTCAGTTATCTTCGCGACCGGAGCAAGCAGAACGAACCGTTCTTTTTGTATCTCGCCGACGCGGCGGTGCATTTCCCGATTTACCCCGGCGTGCGCTGGATTGGCAAATCCCAGAATGGCGGCTTCGGCGATTGGGTTGCGCAGTTGGATTGGAGCGTGGGCAGAATCATGGACACGTTGCAGGAATTGAATCTGGCGACCAACACGCTGGTCATCTTCACCAGCGACAACGGCCCGTGGCTCGCCAAGGGCAAAGACGCCGGCACGGCGCATCCGCTGCGGGGCGGCAAAGGCAGCACGTGGGAAGGTGGATTGCGCGAGCCAGCCCTGGCCTGGTGGCCGGGGCGTGTGCCCGCCGGCACGGTGCGGGACGCGGTGACGGGCACGATTGATTTGTTGCCGACTTTTGCCGCGCTGGCCGGGACGAGGATTCCTGCGAACGTCACCATTGACGGCGCGGACATCAGCAAACTTATGTTGGGGCAGACGACGACGTCGAGCCGCGAAGCGCAGTTCTATTACTTCGAGTGGCAGCTTCAGGCGGTTCGCGTCGGGCCGTGGAAGCTGGCCTTGCAGCCGCAGGGATTGAGCATGCAAGTGAAGGAAGGCGGCGTGAAAGAAGAGGGATTGCGCCTCTACAATCTCGACGACGATATCGGTGAGACGAAGGACGTGGCCGCGCAGCATCCCGATGTGGTCAAGCGATTGCGCGCGCTGGCAGAACAGCAACGAAAAACCTTTTGCAACGATTCATCCACCGGCCCGGGCGTTCGTCCGCCCGGCTGGGTTGCCAATCCCGATTACCTTGTCACCGTGCCGCCGGACTATCGCGCGCCGAAGTGGATGAAGGACAACTACCGAAGACTGTTTCCTCAATTGCCAGAGAAATGATTTAGTTATGAAAAATACATTCAACAACATACCCACGATCCGTTACGAAGGCCCGAAGTCGAAGAACCCGCTGGCCTTCAAACATTACAACGCCGATGAGAAAGTCGCCGGCAAAACCATGCGCGAGCACCTGCGGTTCGCGGTGGTTTACTGGCACACATTCCGAGGCACGGGCAGCGATCCGTTTGGCGCGGGCACAATGCTTCGCCCGTGGGACGACGGCTCGAACTCCGTCGAGAACGCGCAACGCCGGGTGCGCGTGGCGTTCGAGTTCATTGAGAAGCTTGGCGCGCCGTATTATTGCTGGCACGACCGCGACGTAGCGCCTGAGGGGAAAAATCTCAAGGAAACCAACCAGATATTTGACGCCGTCGCCAAGGTGTTGAAGGAAGAACAGAAGCGCACCGGCATCAAGCTGCTGTGGGGCACGGCCAATGCGTTCTCGAATCCGCGCTACATGCACGGCGCCGGCACGAGTTGCAACGCCGATGTCTTCGCCTTTGCCGCCGCGCAGATCAAGAAGGCGATGGAAGTCACGCACGAGTTGAAGGGCGAGGGCTACACGTTCTGGGGCGGGCGCGAAGGCTACATGACACTGCTCAACACCGACATGAAGCGGGAGTTGAGTCACCTCGCCGCGCTGTTGCACATGGCGGTGGACTACAAGAAGAAGATTGGTTTCAAAGGCCAGTTCTACATCGAGCCGAAGCCGAAAGAGCCGACCAAGCACCAATACGATTCCGACTCCGCCGCGTGCCTGAACTTCCTGCGCGAACACGATCTGTTGCCGCACTTCAAGCTGAACATCGAGACGAACCACGCCACGCTGGCAGGTCACACGATGCAACACGAACTCGAAGTCGCCGGCGCGGCGGGTGCGCTTGGCTCGATTGACGCGAACACCGGCGACGAGTTGCTGGGCTGGGACACGGATCAGTTCCCGACGAACATTTACCTCACGACCTACACGATGTTGAGCGTGCTGAAATACGGCGGTTTCAAGACCGGCGGCGTGAACTTCGACGCGAAGGTGCGCCGCGAAAGCTTCGAGCCGATTGATTTGTTCTACGCGCACATCGGCGGCATGGACGCCTTCGCGCGCGGCCTGAAGATTGCCGCCGCGATCCGCAAGGACGGACGCCTTGCCGACTTCGTCAAACAGCGTTACTCCTCTTGGGATTCCGGCATCGGCGCGAAGATTGAGGCGGGCAAGGTGGGCTTTAAGCAACTGGAGACTTACATGCTCAAGAAAGGCGAAGCCGACGCGAACCTCAGCGGCCGTCAGGAATATCTTGAGAACTTGATCAACGAATTCATTTGAAACTGGATTCTACGACGAAAAAACAACGCGGGCGTTTGCCCGCCGTGCTGGCTTGGGTCGTCCTCGCCGCTCTCGGTGAACAGCTTCACGCCGCCGAAGCCAAAGGCCCGAACATCCTGTTCATCGCCATTGACGATCAAAACGATTGGATTGGCTGCCTGGGCGGCCATCCGCGGGTGAAGACGCCGAATCTCGACCGGCTCGCGAAACGCGGCACGCTTTTCACCAGCGCGCATTGTCAGTCCCCATTGTGCAATCCCTCGCGGTCCAGCCTGCTCACAGGGTTGCGCCCCTCTGGCACCGGCATCTACGGACTGGCTCCCGGCATCAGGGATGTTGATTCCCTCAAACAGCACATCACGCTGCCGCAGACCTACACGAGTGCCGGTTGGTTCACATTCACGTGCGGCAAGATTTATCACGACGGCTCGATCAAGCCGATGGATCGCGCGACCGAATTCAACACTTGGGGGCCAGCGCCGTTTCCAGGCAAGCCAGCGAAGCCCTTTGCCAATCTCCCTGAGCCGCGTCATCCGGTGATGGACTGGGGTCCGTTTCCCGAACGCGACGAAGACGCCGCCGATTTCAAGATCGCCGACGCCGCCATCAGGGCGATCAAGAGCGCGCCGAAGGGCAAGCCTTTCTTCATCGCAACGGGTTTCCGCCTGCCGCACGTGCCGTGCTACGCGCCGCAGAAGTGGTTCGACCTTTACCCGGAGGCGACTCTCCAGATGCCGCCGGTGCTCGACACGGATCGCGACGACACGCCGCGCTTCTCGTGGTATCTGCACTGGAGGTTACCTGAGCCGCGCCTGTGCACGCTGCGCGACCGCAACGAATGGCGGCCCCTCGTTCGTGCCTACCTCGCCAGCATCAGCTTCATGGACGCGCAGGTGGGCCGCGTGCTCGACGCCCTCGAATCCACGGGCCGGGCCGGCGACACGATCATCGTCGTTTGGGGCGACAACGGCTGGCATCTCGGCGAGAAACTCATCACCGGCAAGAACTCGCTCTGGGACCGCTCGACCCGCGTGCCGCTGATCTTCGCCGGGCCAGGCGTCACGAGTGACGCGAAATGCGGCCAGCCCGTTGAACTGCTGGACATCTTCCCGACGCTGCTGGAGCTCACTGGATTTCCCGCGCGTCCCGACATCGAAGGCCACAGCCTCGTGCCGCAACTCAAGAACGCCAACGCTCCACGCGAGTGGCCGGCGATCACGACCCACAACCAAAACAACCACGGCATCCGCACGAAGCGGTGGCGTTACATCCGCTACGCCGATGGATCGGAGGAGCTGTATGATATGCAGGCCGACCCGAATGAGTGGAAGAATCTCGCCGCCGATCCAAAGTTCCTCGCGGTGAAGACCGACCTTGCGAAGTGGCTGCCGAAGGCCAACAAGCCGCCCGTCCCCGGCAGCGCGCACCGTGTGCTCTCCTGCGATCCCGCCACCGGCGAAGTTGTCTGGGAAGGCCAGAAAGTCGGCAAGAATGATCCCATCCCCGAATAGATTCCAATTTATGAAATGCAGCGCTGCAATCTTCTGCTTGTGTCTTGCCGCGTCGTCCCTGACGCCGTCCCTTCAAGCCGCCGACTCGCCGGCCAAGCCAAACATCCTCTATCTCATCCCCGACCATCACGGTGGTGTTCCTGCTCGGTCTGTTCTGGAAACGAATGAACTCGGCGGGGGCAACCTGGGGTCTGGCCGGCCTGATTCTACTGCTCGTGGGCGGCATGCATCTCTACTTCAGCTTCTGGCTGAAGTGAGACGTGCTTCACTGCCAGGGCAGTTGAGTCCGGAGACTAATTCTTGGACAAAGTGAAGAGCTCAATGACATGAACAATAGACGCCACTTTATTGCCTCGGGTGCCTTGGCTGCTGCCGGAATCGCGCTTCATTCCGGCGCCAGCGGCGCGAGCGGCGGCACCGGCAGCCCGCCTCTGTTTCCCAAGCGCATCAAACTCGCCATCGCCTCCTACTCTTATTGGCATTTCCGCACCCAGAAGGTTCCCATTGAGACCGTCATGGACAAGTCGGCTGCCCTCGGCGTCGAGGCGGTGGACATTCTGCACCGGCAGATGGAGATCGAGGAGAAGGCGCCGCTGGATGCTTCGGGGCGAGCCTATCTCCGCCGGCTAAAGCGCCACGCCTTTCGCAACGGATTGGGGATCTGCTGCCTGTCCACTCACCAGAACTTTGTCACGCCGGACCCGGCCCAGCTGACCGCCAACGTGGAGCACACGAAGAAATGCATCGAGATTGCCTTCGAACTGGGGTGCCCGTGCATCCGCATCAACACTGGCCGGTGGGGCACCTCGAAGGATTTTGATGAACTGATGAAGAATCGTGGCATCGAGCCGGTCCTGCCCGGTCACACCGAGGAGGAGGGATTCAAGTGGTGCATCGAGGGAATTGAGCGCTGCCTTGGAAAAGCCGAGGAGTGCGGCGTGGTTTTGGCCTTGGAGAATCACTGGGGCCTCGCGCGAACGCCGGAAGGGTTGGTGCGGATCCTAAACAGCATCACCTCCCCGTGGCTCGGCGGTCTGATGGATACCGGGAATTTTCTGGAAGATCCTTACGACAAGCTGGCCGCGATTGCCGCGCGGTGTGTTTATGTGCAGGCGAAAACCTACTTTGGTGGCGGCGAGTGGTATACGCTGGACCTGGACTACGCGCGGATTGCCCGCATGCTTGCCCGATCCGGTTACACAGGATTCGTGGGGCTGGAGATGGAGGGCAGAGAGGATCCGGATGTGGCCCTGCCCAAGAGCGTGCAGTTGCTGCGCGAGGCCTTTGGCGGCTAAGAAACGACACCGAATGGAAACAGAGAACAGCCCAGGCAACCTTTCTCAAGGCCCATTTTACCAACCGGCTGATGTCGTTGTCGCAACAGCCGCCTGCCGCAACTGGTGCTCAACCCGATGCCGGAATGCTCGTCGGAGTTGTGAACGTGAAATGATGAAACAGAGAAAACAGAGAGACAAAACCGTAAGGCCACGGGGGCGTAGAGTGTTCTTTGCGACGCTGCTTGGCGCGCTTCTCGCGACTCTGCCCGCCGTCGTCGAAGCCATCGCTGCCGACGTCAGGCCCAACATCATCTTCATCTTCTCCGACGATCACGGGCAGCAGGCCATCTCTGCGTATGGTTCGAAGGTGAATAAGACTCCGAACCTAGACCGGCTGGCCGAGGGCGGCGCACGGTTTCAGAATTCCTTTTGCGCCAATTCCATTTGCACGCCCAGCCGCGCCACGCTGCTCACCGGGCAGTATTCGCACCTGAACGGCGTGCCCGTGTTCAATCGCTTCGACGGCGAACGCGACAACGTGGCCAAGCATCTGCAAGCCGCTGGCTACCATACCGGCATGATCGGCAAGTGGCATCTGGGCAGCGACCCTACCGGCTTCGACCGATGGATCATTCTGCCCGGTCAAGGGGTCTATTGGGATCCGGAATTCCTTGTCGCCGGTCGGAAGCTGACAATCGCCGGCCACTGCACGGACATCACCACCGACCTTGGCATCGAGTGGCTCAAGACCCGGCCCACGGACAAACCGTTCTTCCTGATGTTGCACCACAAAGCGCCGCACCGCGAATGGCAACCCGCCGAGCGGCATGTCGCCATGTTCAAAGACAAGACTTTTCCGGAGCCAGAAACCTTGTGGGACGATTACGCCACCCGCCCCGCTGCGCTGCCCTCGAACCAGCAGACCGTCGCGCGCGACCTCACGCGGCGCGACCTCAAGCTCACTCCACCCGCCGACGTCACCGGACCGGCAAGACAAAAGTGGCTGGGCGAAAAGCCCATGGAAGTTGAAGTGGATGGGAAGAGGCTTACCGGCAAAGAACTCGTGAAGTGGAAATATCGGCGCTACCTGCAGGATTATCTGGGCTGTGTGCAGGGCGTGGACGACAGCGTCGGCACGGTGCTCAATTACCTCGACCAGACCGGCCTCGCCACGAACACCATCGTGATGTATTCCACCGACAACGGCTGGTATCTTGGCGAGCTGGGGCTTTACGACAAACGGTTCATGTATGAGCCCGGCCTGCATGTGCCGCTGGTGGTGCGCGGGCCCGGCGTCAAGGCGGGCATCGTCCCCGCGCAGTTCATCGTCAATATTGATCTCGCGCCCACGTTCCTGGACCTCGCCGGGCTGCCGATCCCATCGTCCATGCAAGGCCGTTCGCTCGTCCCGCTCCTGCGCGGGGAGTCGCCCGCTGACTGGCGCACGTCGGTTTACTACCGCTATTACCACGACCCCGGCGATCACAACACCGCTGCCCATCTCGGCGTCCGCACGGCCACGCACAAGCTCATCTGTTACTGGAAGAAGGACGCCTACGAGATGTTCGACCTCATTCAGGATCCCAATGAGCAGCACAACCTGCTTTACGATGATGGCGCGAAAAAGAATCCAGCCATCGCTGCAAGGTTCGCCGAACTGAAGGCGGAGATCGCCCGCGTGAAGAAGGAATACAAAGACGACGGCCAATATGCCGACCCCGCCGATTGGCCTGCGGGGAGTTCCTATGGCCCCTTCGATAAACACGAACCAATCGGCACCAAAACCGTTGCCGAAGCCATCGCCGCCACCAGTTCAAAGTAAACCGTCTACGACCAATGAAACGTATTGCTGCTATCTTCAGTTTGTGTCTTGCTGCTTTGTCCTTGACGCCGTCCCTTCAAGCCGCCGACTCGCCGGCCAAGCCCAACATCCTCTATCTCATCGCCGACCAGTGGCGCGCGTCGGCGACCGGCTATGCGGGCGATCCGAACGTCAAGACGCCCAACCTGGACCGGCTCGCGAATGAGTCGCAGAATTTCCGCAACGCCGTCTCCGTGCTGCCCGTCTGCACGCCGCATCGCGCGGCGCTGATGACCGGGCGTTATCCCACTTCGACGGGCATGTTTCTCAACGACGCGCACCTGCCGGACGAGGAATTGTGCCTGGCGGAGATTTTCGGCGCGGCGGGTTACGCGACAGGTTACATCGGGAAGTGGCATCTCGATGGTCACGGGCGCGAGGCCTACATTCCGCCGGCGCGCCGGCAGGGCTGGCAATATTGGAAAGCCGCCGAGTGCGACCACGAATACAACCACTCGCATTACTACACCGGCGACTCCGACGTTAAACAATACTGGGAAGGCTACGATGCTTTCGCGCAGACCAGGGACGCGCAGCAATATCTCCGCGATCACGCCACCAACCAGCGGCCCTTCGTATTGATGGTGGCCTACGGCGTCCCGCATTTCCCGCACAAGACAGCGCCGGAGGAGTTCAAAGCGATGTATCCGCCGGAGAAAATCAAGCTGCCGCCCAACGTCCCGCCGGCGCTGCAAACTCGGGCGCGGCAGGAAGCGCAGGGTTACTACGCGCACTGCACGGCGTTGGACCAGTGCATCGGGGATTTGCTCGGCACGCTCGCGGAAACCGGGCTGGCCTCGAACACGATCGTGGTGTTCAGCTCGGACCACGGCGAGATGCTGGGTTCGCAAGGCGTCGTGCCAACGCAGAAGCAGGTCGTCTGGAGTGAGTCGGCGGAAGTGCCATTCCTCATGCGCGTGCCGGGCCTGGGCGGACGCACTGTCACCACGCCAATCACGACGCCCGATGTGTTGCCGACGCTGCTCGGTTTGAGCGGCGTGGCCGTGCCGAAGACCGTCGAAGGCGAGAACCTATCGCCGCTGCTGCGCTCGGGACGCGAAGCAGACCGAGCGGCACTTTACATGAGTGTCAGTCCGTTCACACGGAATGTTCCGGCGGACAAGAGCCG
>JBEGQI010000095.1:0-3779 GCA_041181065.1 Verrucomicrobiota bacterium
GAAACCAGCCGCCGAACGGACGATGAATTTATGATAGCTGATCCTAACACCTCATTTGAACCCCACAGCAGCGAACAACTCCCCGCCAGCAAACGCATCTACGTCCAGGGCACGCTGCACAAAGATGTCCGCGTGCCCATGCGCGAGATCGAGGTCACGCCGACGAAGTCCTACACCGGCGCGGTCACGCCGAATGACCCCGTGCGCGTCTATGATTGCTCCGGGCCGTGGGGCGATCCCGCGTTCACCGGCACGTCGGAGCAAGGGCTGCCTGCATTGCGTGCCAAATGGATTCACGAACGCGGCGACGTCGAGGAGATCGACGGTCGCGAAGTGAAGCCGCAGGACAACGGCTATCTCTCTGGCAAGCACGCCGAATACGCCAGCAAGGCGGAGAAGAATCGCCTCGTGGAATTTCCCGGCCTCAAAGGCCAGCGCCGCCGGCCGCTCCGTGCGAAGGCCGGCAAGGTTGTCACGCAACTCGCCTACGCCCGCGCGGGCATCATCACGCCAGAGATGGAATTCATCGCCATCCGCGAGAACATGGGCCGCGCGAAGATTGCTGAAATGTCGAAGGACATCGTTCGCAACGACCTCAACAAACAGCACGCCGGTTCATCGCAGTTGGGCCAGAGCCCTTACACGCCGAGCATTTTCAGTCGTTTCCCGCAGCGCATCCCCCGCGAAATCACCCCCGAGTTCGTGCGCGATGAAGTCGCCGCCGGCCGCGCCATCATCCCGAACAACATCAATCACCCCGAGTCCGAGCCGATGATCATCGGGCGCAACTTCCTCGTGAAGATCAACGCCAACATCGGCAACAGCGCCGTCGCGTCGAGCATCGAGGAGGAAGTCGAGAAAATGCGCTGGGCCACCAAGTGGGGCGCGGACACCGTCATGGACTTGAGCACTGGCAAGAACATCCACGCCACGCGCGAATGGATTCTCCGCAACTCGCCCGTGCCCATCGGCACAGTGCCGATTTATCAGGCGCTCGAAAAAGTGAACGGCAAAGCCGAGGACCTCACCTGGGAACTTTTCCGCGACACCCTCATCGAACAAGCCGAGCAGGGCGTGGATTACTTCACCATTCACGCCGGCGTGTTGCTGCGTTTCGTGCCGCTCACCGCGAACCGCATGACCGGCATCGTCTCGCGCGGCGGTAGCATCATGGCCAAATGGTGTCTCGCGCATCACCAGGAGAATTTCCTCTACACCCACTGGGACGACATCTGCGACATCATGGCCGCCTACGACGTCGCGTTCAGCATCGGCGACGGCCTGCGACCGGGTTCAATCGCGGATGCGAATGATGAAGCCCAGTTTGGCGAATTAAAAATTCAAGGTGAACTGACCGAACGGGCTTGGGCCAAAGGCGTTCAAGTGATGAATGAAGGGCCGGGTCACGTCCCGATGCACATGATTGAGGAGAACATGGCGAAACAACTGGAATGGTGTCACGAAGCTCCCTTTTACACCCTTGGCCCGCTGACAACGGACATTGCTCCGGGCTACGACCACATCACGAGCGCAATCGGTGCGGCAATGATTGGTTGGTATGGCTGCGCCATGTTGTGTTACGTGACTCCGAAAGAACACTTGGGATTGCCCAACAAAAAGGATGTGAAGGATGGCGTGATTGCTTACAAGGTCGCCGCTCATGCGGCGGACTTGGCGAAAGGACATCCGGGTGCGCAGTATCGGGACAACGCACTTTCCAAAGCGCGGTTTGAATTTCGGTGGGAGGATCAATTCAATCTCTCGCTCGATCCCGTCACCGCCAGAGAATTCCATGATGAAACGCTGCCACAGGAAGGCGCAAAGACCGCACATTTTTGTTCGATGTGCGGGCCGCACTTCTGTTCGATGAAAATCACGGAAGACGTGCGGAAATATGCGGCGGAGCAAGGCATCGCCGAGGAAGAG
The DNA here is from genome assembly GCA_041181065.1 of Verrucomicrobiota bacterium. Taxonomy (GTDB): domain Bacteria; phylum Verrucomicrobiota; class Verrucomicrobiia; order Limisphaerales; family DSYF01; genus DSYF01. The sequence goes on from JBEGQI010000095.1 coordinate 1,927, forward strand.
GCGCTAAAGAAGGGGATGGAAGAGAAGTCCCGCGAGTTTGCCAAGAAGGGCCACGAGCTTTACAACGAGATGTGATTCCGTTGCAATCCCCTCAGATTTACCGCTAATTGAAGTCCATAAATTCATCATGAGAAAATCGATTCGGCAAAAAATCCTGCCCGGCTTTGGCTTGGCCCTCGTCTTTCTGCTCATGTTCGGGGCGCTGGCGTGGTGGAGCACGCACCGGGGTAGCATTGTCTTCGATGAGGTGGAACACACCAACAAGGAGCTCGCCGCGCTCGATGACCTAAGGTTGGAGATGCGCGACATGGAATCTGCCGCGCGTGGGTTTGTCATTTCAGGCGATGAAGACTTTCTCAAGCCGCATCAGGAGAAGCTGTCGAAAGTGGAAAGAACGCTGGTGGAACTGGAGCGGCTTCAACGCGATTTCCACAATAATCCTGACGATGAATTGCGCTGGGTGGGCGCGCTCAGGGCGTTGATTCAAAAGAAAATTGCGTTCGTAAATGAGTTGTTCCGCATCCGCCAAAGCGCCGATGCCGCAGTCGCGCAGCAACTCGTTGCGGCGCGCTTGCGCGAGGGGACCGCGATGATGGACGACATAAGCAAAACCGTCACGGATTTAGAATCGGTCAAACACAAGGAGCTGATCCAATACACTGAAGCCGCGCAGTCGCAGTTTCGCCTGACGAAAACCTTCGTCCTCGTGTTTACGCTGGGGGCACTGCTGTTGTTGGGGCTGGCGGCGTTCCTGGTCCGGCGTGGTGTTGAAAAACGACAGCAGGCGGAGGAAGCCCGGCAAGAACTGTTTGAGAACACGAACGACTTGATCCAGAGCTTCGCGCCGGACGGGCGGTTGGTTTACGTGAACCGCGCCTGGCGCGAGACGCTGGGCTACACGCCGGCTGAGTTGCCGGCGCTGAACATCTTCCAGATCATCCACCCGGAGTGCCGCGACCATTGCATGGCGGTGTTCGGCCGGCTGATGCAGGGCGAGAACGTGGGCCTCATCCAGGTCACCTTCGCCGCCAAGGACGGTCGCGCCGTCAAGCTCGAGGGCAACGTGAGCGCGCGGATGGAGAACGGCGTGGTGGTCTCCACCCGCGGCATCTTCCGCGACATCAGCGCGCGCCGGGCCAGCGAGGAATCCTTGCGCGCCAGCGAGGAGAAATACCGTTCGATGGCTGAGAGCGCCACCTCGGCCATCGTGAGCGCCGACCAGGCCGGCCAAATCTTCGCGTGGAATGCGGCCGCCGCACGGATGTTCGGCTATACCGCCGCGGAAGCCATCGGCCAGCCGCTCACGCTCATCATGCCGGAACGCCACCGCTCCGGCCACAGCGCCGGGATGAAACGTCTTGCGGAGGGCGCGCCTTCCCGGCACATCGGCCAAACCGTCGAATTGGAGGGCCGGCACAAGGACGGCCACGAGTTTCCCTTGGAATTGTCGCTGTCCACCTGGCGTCAGGGCGGGGAGGTTTTTTTCACCGGCATCCTGCAGGACATCGGCGCGCGCAAGGCGGCGGAGCTGGAATTACAGCGGGTGTTGAAGGATTTGAGGGATGTGAAGTCCGCGTTTGACCAACATTCTATTGTGGCGATCACGGATGCCCGAGGGCGGATCACCGCCGTGAACGACAAGTTTTGCTCACTTTCCAAGTATTCGCGCGAGGAATTGTTGGGGCAGGATCATCGCATCATCAACTCCGGGCATCATCCCAAGGAGTTTTTCCGGGACTTGTGGACCACCATCGGGAGCGGCCGGGTATGGCAGGGGGAAATCAAGAACCGGGCGAAGGACGGCACTTTCTATTTTGTGGACACGACGATAGTTCCCTTTTTGGGCGCGGACG
>JBEGQI010000096.1:0-6650 GCA_041181065.1 Verrucomicrobiota bacterium
CGGGCACCTGGCCGAGCTGCCCGACGACCGGCACTGACAGCTACACGATCGGCAACGCGAGCACGCTCCCGACCTGCGCGAATACCTCGACCGCTTATCCCCACGTCCTCACTCCTTAATCGACTGAGCGATTATTTCCAAAGAGCCCGGACATTTTGTCCGGGCTCTCCTTTTTTAATAGGCTGTGTCAAATGTCGGGATGGCGGCAAGCAAATGGATCTCCACTGCTGCCAGCAGGTCACTTTTAGAAGGTTTGCGGATTTTTCGGGCCGTAGGGATCTGTCTGGCAAGGAGTCTGCTATAATATAGAATGTGCAATGGGTGGTATTCAGCACGCCTGGCACGTTGACAAATGTGTTTTAAAACGATGTGTTCCATGAGACTTCATTTCTGCTTCAAACGAATGAGTTGGAGCGTAATGTTGTTTGCTGGGGCTGTGTTCCTGAGTTCCTGTGCGAGCAGCGGTTACCATACTGCGGAGGGGCGCAAGTTTGATGAGGCTGAATTTGCCGATCTGGTTCTTAAATACGCGTCGGATCAGACAATATTCATGGTGAAACCTGACGGTCACGAAGGCGCATTTTACCGGATTTTTAACCGTGATGAGATTTGTGCCCTTGATGCGCAGCGGTTGGGGCGGCGTGATATGGCTGTTGTGATGATCGGCTTCAATCGGGACTTAGCAGTCGAGCAGCAGATCAAGGAAGAGTGGGTTTCAAGTTTGACAAAACTCAACTACCATCGGGTGGTGTTCTTGCGAAGTTCCGATCACAATGAGGTCAACGGATTGCGTGTGATTGAAGATCGTAGTTTGGCTTTATCGCCGGAGCGCCATGAATTGACCTTTGCAGATGCCGGCGTTGCAGAGCAGCGTAAATAGTAGACTTTCCAGATTGCAGAGTCCGCTCGCCGCTTCAGTTTAAAAATATTTGGCTTCTTGAAGTGTGTGCGGACTTGTGGTTGAGTTGTGCTGTAAATGAAGCGGAACGGATCAGTTGTTTTCCTGTCCCGGTCGGCACTTCTCGTGTTGAGCTTGTTGTTGTCCGTCTTGCTGCTTCTATCCACGTTGGCCTCCGGCTCTCATTGCGCTTCGGCCCACAAATCTCACCACCACGATTGTGCGCTTTGCACTTTGGTCACGGGCGGTTTGCTGGCCGACGGCGACGTGGGAGTCGTGCGCGTCCAAATTTCGTGCTTCCACCATCTGCCGGTCATCCGTGAATCGATCCGGGGGACTGCGCCCGATGTTCGCTTCGCTTACGGTCGTGCCCCTCCTGTTTAAGCTCCTTCCGCTCTCTAGTTTGGTTGGTTTTTGGGCAATCGCCCAAGGTTTACGCTTAACTTTTTTACTACGACAGGAGAATTATGAAAAGATTGTCCCCGTTGGTTTTTGTCGGAATTTTGGTGATGTGGGTTGTATCGGTATCGGCACAGGGAGTTGATAAGGTGGAGCAATTACGAAAGCAGTTGCAGGAAATGAAGGCGGCTTTCGAGGCCGCACAGAAGCAGCAGCGCGAACAGATTGAAACATTGCAAAGGCAGCTTGATACGCTTCAACGTGCGCGCAGCAATCCCATTGAGGGATCAACTGCAGAAGCTTCAGCGCCGCCGGCTGTCAGAAGTCCAGAGCCGCAAAGGGGTTGGAGTCCAGCCGATCCGATTCGCATTGGAAATAGCAGTGCCTATGTTGATCTCGGCATGGTGGCAACGTTTGCTGTGGGCGGTTCAACGGCGAACGATATTGCAGGCGGCACACAGTTGGGCGGGCACGATCCAAACCAGCGCGGCTTCACGGTGCAGGGAGCCGAGTTGAATTTGCAGGGGGGAGTGGACCCGTATTTCCGCGGCAATGCCAATATTGCCTATCTACTAGGCGACAGCGGGGAAACGGGCGTTGAACTTGAAGAAGCCTGGCTCGAGACGGTTGCTTTGCCTGGCAACTTACAGATTCGTGCGGGTCAGTATCTCACTGACTTTGGGCGCATCAACACACAGCACCCACACTCGTGGGGGTTTGTAGATGCACCGATTGTCAGTGGTCGTCTGCTCGGGGAGGATGGTTTGCGCAATCCCGGCGTGCGACTTTCGTGGCTCGCTCCAACACCGTTCTACTCGGAACTTTTCTTTGGAATGCAAAACAGCCAGGGCGGCACTGCATACAGTTTTCGCGACAACCATGACAACGAAGCGTTTCTCGGACGCTTGAATGATGAGCGGGGAGTGAAGGCATTCTCAGACATGCTGTTTTCAACCCGGTATGCTGCTTCATTCGACTTGAGCGAAACGCAAACCTTGCTCGGCGGTTTGTCAGCCTTGTTCGGCCCCAATAGCTCAGGCGGCGACACTGACACGCAGGTCTATGGCACGGATGTTTATTGGAAGTGGAAATCGCCCCGTGCGCACGGCGGCTTTCCTTTCGTTTCATGGCAAACCGAGGCGATGTTCCGGCGCTACGTGGCGGGTGCCTCCACTTCGGTTGATCTCAATGCCGATAGCATTCCAGACTTCGTCCCGCGTGAAACGATTTCCGATTGGGGCATGTATACGCAAATCCTGTGGGGCTTCCGTCCCGGCTGGGTCGCTGGTTTACGTGGCGACTTCGTGACCGGCCAGCAGGCAGCCTACGAGCGACTCTACGGGGCGGACTTGTCGCGGGCACAACGCTGGCGTTTTTCGCCGAACCTGACGTGGTATCCCAGCGAGTTCTCCAAGATTCGCCTCCAATACAACTACGATGATCGGGAGGCCATTGGCGTGGATCACTCGGTCTGGCTGCAGTTTGAATTCTTACTGGGGGCGCATGCTGCGCATAAATTCTGATCGAAAACCGGCGCTAAACTTGAATGAAGTCATGAAAAAATTCCTATTTGTAATGATCAACCTGCTGCTCGCGTTTGGAGCGCAGGCAAAACTGAACATTGTCGTCACAACTCCAGACCTCGCAAGCATTGCGAAGGCGGTTGGCGGTGAACAGGTTGAAATCACGACGCTCGCGCGGCCTACGGAGGACCCGCATTTCGTGGATGCCAAACCAAGTTTTGTGGTGAAGCTCAACAAGGCTGATGCGCTGATTGAAGGTGGCGCAGAATTGGAAGCCGGATGGCTGCCGCCATTGCTTGCAGGTGCCCGCAATCCCAAGATTCAATCCGGCCAGCCTGGGCGCATCCAGTGCAACGAGGGCGTGCATATGCTGGAAGTGCCGTCCCAGCTGACGCGCGCCGAAGGTGATATTCATCCGCTCGGCAATCCCCACTATGTCGTTGATCCGGTCAATGCGCGCATCATTGCCGAGCATCTCGTTGTGGCTTTCGCCAAGTTGGAGCCGGGAGCTGCGGAAACGTTTCGCACTAATGGCAAGCTGTTCACGGATGAGCTGGATGCAAAACTCACGGAATGGTCGGCGAAACTCGCCCCGTTCAAGGGCGCGAAGCTGGTCTCGTATCACAAGTCGTGGCCGTATTTTGCGGAGCGCTTCGGACTGGAGCTGGATCTGTTTCTTGAGCCGAAGCCCGGTATCCCGCCATCGCCCGCGCACCTTGCCGCAGTGATTGCAAAGATGAAAGAGCAACATGCCAAGGTCATCATCGTTGACCCCTATCTAAACCGGAAAACGGCAGAGACCGTGGCGCGCAGCACCGGTGCCGTGGTGCTGGACGTGTCGCAATTCCCCGGTGGCGTCAAGGGCACCGAGGGCGGTTATGTGGCGCTTGTGGATTACTTGGTGAACTCCCTGGCAAAGGCGCTGGCGAATAAGAACTGATTCAATGGGGCGCGGCCGGCGTATGGCCTGGACGCGCCCGCCCATACTTATGGCTGAAATTTTTTCCGTGATGAAATGGCCCCTGATTGCGTGCCTGTTGCTGCCTGGCATTCTGGTGTATTACGGCCTGCATATCATCAAGCGCGAAGTCATCTTCGTGGACTTGGCGCTGGCTCAGGTGGCGACGCTGGGGACGTGTTTCTGCATGTTCCAAGGACATGAGCCGGATGACCCGCATAATTATTTCTGGTCGCTGGGCTTTACGTTGGGTGGCGCGTTACTATTCACTTTCACGCGCTCACACAAACGGGCGCGCGTGCCGCAGGAGGCGCTCATCGGAATCATATACGTTGTGGCTGCGGCCGCCGGGATTCTCCTGCTGAGTAAAAGCCCGCATGGCAAAGAGGAACTGCAGCGGACGTTGGTGGGCGACTTGTTGACAGTCACTCCGTTTGAAATCGGGAAAACAGCCGCACTCTATGCAGTCATCGGCATCGTGCATTTCGTTTTCCGCAAGCAATTCATCAAGCTTTCGTTCGACCACGACCATGCCGCAGAGTCCGGACTGAAGGTGCACTTCTGGGATTTCCTGTTTTATGCCTTGTTTGGTCTGATTGTGACGAGCTTTGTGCAGGTGGGCGGGGTATTGATGGTGTTCTCCTACCTGATTGTGCCGGCAGCTTGCGGAACCTTTCTCGCGAATTCTTTGCTCCATCGCCTCGTGATTGGCTGGCTGGTTGCGACGCTGGCAAGCGTGGGGGGGCTTTATTGTTCGTTCCGGTTCGATCTGCCGACAGGTGCTGCGATTGTCTGCGTGCTTGGGGCGGCCCTGTTGCTGGCGGCAGTTGGAAAATCATTCCAGAAGTTGGCGTCTTCCAAAGCGTAAGTGGCGGCAAAACAAATTGCGTCCCCGGTCGGACGCGTGTTCACTTCGGTTTGGCATGATTGGCAATCTACTTCAGCCTGAGTTGGTGGAATTGATTCGCAAACGCGATTTCAATCAGCTCCGGGACATCCTCAAGGAGTTTGCCGCGCCGGATCTGGCGGAGATCTTCGTGGATTTGAAGCCGGACGACGAGGCAGTGCTGCTGCGCTTGTTGCCACACGACCTTGCGGCGGAAGTGTTCGAGTATCTGCCCGTCGAGGATCAGGAGAAGATGTTGCTCGCGCTTGGCACTGAGGACGTGGCGCGCATCCTTAACGACATCGCGCCCGACGATCGCACGGCGTTGCTGGAGGAGTTGCCGTCGAAGGTGACGCAAAGGCTCATCGCGCTGCTGAATCCCGAGCAGCGCAAAATCGCCACCGACCTGCTGGGCTATCCGCCGAAGTCCATCGGGCGGCGCATGACGCCGGAATATGTTTCCATCAACAAGAACTGGACGGTGGCGGAAGTGCTGGAGCATCTGCGCAAGCAGCCCGAGCGTCGCGCGGCGATGAACCAGCTTTATGTGACGGATGACTCGGGTCATTTCTTGGATTATGTGCGCTTGCGGGACTTGGTCGTCGCTAGTCTGCAAAGTCCGGTGGCGGAGCTGCTCCAAAATCAGAATCTTTCCTTGCGCGCCACCGATGATCAGGAAGTGGCCGTGTCGGCGTTCAAGAAGTATGACGTGACCATCCTGCCCGTGGTGGATTCAAAGGACGTGATCGTTGGCGTTATCACCGTGGACGACGTGCTGGACGTTGCGGAAAAGGAAGCGACGGAAGACATCCAAAAGCTCGGCGCCGTCGAAGCGTTGGATGCGCCCTATCTGAAGATTGGCATGATGGAGATGCTCAAGAAGCGCGCACCGTGGCTGGCGATTCTGTTCGTGAGCGAAATGTTCACCTCGACGGCGATGGGGTATTTCGAAAAGGAGATCGAAAAGGCGGCGGTGCTGGCGATCTTTCTGCCGCTGATCCTTTCGAGCGGCGGCAACTCCGGTTCGCAAGCGACGACACTCATCATTCGCGCCATGGCGTTGCGCGATGTTTCCTTGCGCGACTGGTGGCGCGTGTTCCGGCGCGAGTTGATGACCGGCTTTGCGCTCGGTTGCATCCTGGCGGCACTCGGTGTGGTGCGCATCATTGCGTGGCAATGGCTGGGCTTCAAAGATTACGGCACCGGCTATCTGCAACTTGCCCTGACGGTGGGCGGCAGCTTGGTTGGCGTCGTGTTGTGGGGCAGCTTGATGGGCGCGATGCTACCGATGGTATTGCGCGCTGCGAAGCTCGACCCGGCGACTTGCTCCGCGCCGTTCGTCGCCACGCTCGTGGACGTGACGGGCATCGTGATCTACTTCACCGTCGCTTACCACATCCTGCTGCACCATCTCCCGCTGTGACGCATCACTGCTGCTTGGTCCGGTAGTAGCGGGTCGGGCGGTTCGTCAGCGTGCCGTTGTCGAAGTAACGGAAAATGCCGTTCGTGTAAGTCATCAAACCGATGTCAGCCCAGTTCGTTGTGCTTGGCACCGTGAGATTCGTGGTCGCTTGCACCATATAGTTCGTGCCTGTCAAACCCACCATGCAGAGCTTGAAGTCGTTCGTGTTGCGGATGCCGCCAAGCGTCAGGACGTGCAGCGGGGAGTAGAGTTCGACCGGGCGATTTGAAACCGCCAGTGCGCCCTTTTCATCGTAGGCGCGGGCTTCGACGGTGTAGGTGCCGGGGTAATCGATCTCCAGCGTCGTCTCAGCAAACGTGTTTGTGCCCGAGACGATCGGCGATCCGTTAACCAGGATGGCCAGGTTTGTGATCGTGCCATCAAGGTCGAAAGCCTGCGCGCTCAGATAGAACGGACGACAGACGGATTGGGTGGCGCCAGCTTCCACAGTGAAAGTGATTGGGCCCCCCTGAACTAGGCCATTGAGGGTGAGATGGTTTTTCGGATAACGAAAAGAAAACCAT
>JBEGQI010000097.1:0-23589 GCA_041181065.1 Verrucomicrobiota bacterium
CCGCGTAGAAGCTCCGCATGGAACTCGACATCGCCGGGCAACACCTCGACCGCGCCTATCCGATCCTCGCCGCCCTCGTCACGCCGCGACCCATCGCCTTGGTCACCACGCTCGGACCGGACGGCGTTGTGAACGCCGCGCCCTTCAGCTTCTTCAACCTCCTCGGCGCCGAACCGCCGCTCTGCTCCTTCTGCCCCGCCGACCGCGAAGACGGCACGCCCAAGGACACCGCGCGCAACATCCGCCTCAACCACGAATTCGTCGTCAACCTCGTGGACGAAGCCATCGCCGAGGCCATGAACCAATGTGCCGCTCCCCTGCCCTATGGCCAAAGCGAACTCACCCGCGCCGGACTGACCACTGCGCCGAGCAGCGTCGTCAAACCGCCGCGCCTCGCCGAAGCACCCGCGAGCCTCGAATGCGTCGAGCACAGCACCGTGCAGATCGGCGAGAACCGCATCGTCTTCGGCCTCATCAAACGCGTGCACGCGCGCGACGGCTTGATTGATCCCGCCACGCTTCGTGTGAACCAAGACCAGTTACGCACCATCGGCCGCATGGCCGTGCCCAGCTGGTATTGCCGCACCACCGACCGCTTCGAGCTGCGCGCGCCGAAAGCGTAGCGCGTCTCCGCGCATGCATGAACCTAGCCCAGCGCTTCAGCGCTGAGGGTGATCGGAATTCCGTCAGCGCCTTACGATGTATGCATTCTTGATCCCATTAAACGAGGACAGGTGTTTTCTTTGGTCCAATTCCAATGGGTTAAAGGCTAAAGAGAGTTCTCCATTATCAGCGATTCTGCATACTAAAGCATGCCACATTTTTTGCCCGTTACAGATCGAAGAACATACTTCCAAGATGCAATACGGTTCACTCGACTTCACGACACCACTTGTGATGAGTTCCGGCAGTATTGGGTAAATCCTACACTTGGCCTTTGCCTCAAGCTTTTGAACCAACTCAGATACTTGACGAATAGCTGAAACATCAATGTCAACGTCATCTAGGGGCAGTTCGAGAATCGAGGCAACGCAAGCCGCCATGCAATTACCATTTGGAGGGTCATACCTAGTTTGAAAGACTGGTTTCATAGTCGAGATGATTTTGGACAATTGGCCAATGTATCAAGTCAAAGCTCAGCTCATCTCGAATAACGTGGAATCCTAAGACATTTAACCGTCGATTCCCGCAAGCAAATCCCCCTTTGCTCGCGGGGGTTTCTCCGCTACAAGGTGCGCATTCCAATTTAATCACTAAACCGCATTATGGCTGAGCCGATCAAAACTGATTCGTTGTCGAAAGAGGGCCGCACGTTCCCGCCGTCACCCGACGTGGTGCAGCGCGCGTGGATCAAGGCCGATACCTACAAACAGATGTATGAGCGCTCGGTGAAGGATCCCGAGGCGTTCTGGCTGGAACAGGCCGCCACGCTCGAATGGGTCAAGCCGCCGACCTTCGCGCGCCGTTACAACTGGAACACGTCCGCCCGCGTCATCAAGCACACGTGGTTCGAGGACGGCCAGCTCAACGTCAGCACCAACTGCCTCGACCGCCATCTCAAGACCATCCCCAACAAGCCCGCCATCGTCTGGCAGGGCGAAGCGGAGAACGACACGCACACGCTGACCTACGCGCAGTTGCACAAGGAGGTCTGCAAGTTCGCCAACGTGTTGAAGTCGCTCGGCGTGAAGAAGGGCGACCGCGTGGCGATCTACATGCCGATGATCCCCGAGCTCGCCATCGCGATGCTGAGTTGCACGCGCATCGGAGCGATCCACTCGATCATCTTCGGCGGGTTCAGCGCGGACGCGCTTTCCGGCCGCATCAATGATTCGACCTGCAAGCTGCTCATCACGGCGAACGTCGGGTTGCGCGCGGGAAAACATATTCCGCTCAAGGACATCGCGGACGAAGCGCTGGCGCACACGCCGAGCATCGAACGCGTGGTGGTGGTGAAGCACACGGATGCGCCGTGTCATTTCGAGACGCAGCGGGATGTCTGGTGGCACGACGCGATGGCCACGGCGAGCCCTGATTGCGCCGCCGAGCCGATGAACGCGGAGGATTACTTGTTCATGCTCTACACGTCCGGCTCCACCGGCAAACCGAAGGGCGTGGTGCACAGCACGGCGGGTTACCTCTTGTGGTGCGCGCTCACGACGAAATACGTCTTCGACCTGCACGACGACGACATCTACTGGTGCACAGCCGACATCGGCTGGGTGACGGGCCACAGCTACATCGTTTACGGCCCGCTCGCCATCGGCGCGACGAGTTTGATGTTCGAGGGAGTGCCGACGTTCCCCGATGCGGGGCGCTTCTGGCAGATCGTGGAGAAATACAAGGTCACCGCGTTCTACACCGCGCCGACGGCGATCCGTTCGCTCATCCGGCTCGGCGAGGAATGGCCGAACAAATACAATTTGAGTTCGCTCCGCATCCTTGGCTCCGTCGGCGAGCCGATCAATCCCGAGGCGTGGATGTGGTATCACCGCGTCATCGGCAAGGAGCGTTGCCCAATCGTGGACACGTGGTGGCAGACGGAGACGGGCGGGCACATGATCACGCCATTGCCCGGCGCGCACACGCTTAAGCCCGGCAGCGCGGGACATCCGTTCTTCGGCGTCGAGCCCGTGGTGTTGAAGGACGATGGCACGCCGTGCGGTCCGAACGAGGGCGGCAAGTTGTGCATCAAGAAACCTTGGCCCGGCATGATGCGCACGACGTGGGGTGATCACGACCGTTTCATCGACACGTATTTCGCGATGTATGCGAACATGTATTTCACGGGCGACGGCTGCCGCATCGACCCGGACGGCGATTACTGGCTGATGGGCCGCATCGACGACGTGGTGAATGTGTCCGGTCACCGCATCGGCACCGCGGAAGTCGAAAGCGCGCTGGTGAGTCATCCGAAGGTGGCCGAAGCCGCCGTCGCACCGATGCCGCACGACATCAAAGGCCAGGCGCTCTATGCGTTCGTGACCTTGAAGGAAGGCATCGCGCCGAGCGAGGATCTGAAGAAGGAACTCGTCGCGCATGTGCGCAAGGAAATCGGCCCCATCGCCGCACCGGACAAACTGCAATTCGCGCCCGGCCTACCGAAGACGCGCTCCGGAAAGATCATGCGCCGCATCCTGCGCAAGATCGCCGAGAACCAGACCGAGCAGATCGGCGATGTGACGACGCTCGCCGACCCCGGCGTGGTGACCGCGCTCGTGCAGGGGAAGCAGTAGGCTGGCGAAGCGAACTCGCGATTACTGCGCCTTCAACTTCAGCAGCAGTTCCTGGATGAGCGCCGCCTGCGCGTGGATGATCTTGCGTTGCGCCTCGCCCAGATTGAAGAACGCCGCGCGGTCCACCTCCGGAAATGAACGCTTCTGCCCTGAGTAAGGCGGCCACTCCATCTCGAAGTTGATGCTGCGCACGCGTGCGGGATCGCAGTCGCCTTGGAACGCCCACGCGTGAACGGTCTTGCCGCTCTTCTGCTTGATGGGCGTCAGGGGAATGAACGGGCCGACGCACGCGAAGCCGGTCTCCTCGGTGAATTCACGTTGCGCCGCGGCGAGCGGATCTTCGCCGGGATTGATGCCGCCCTTGGGGATGCTCCATGCGCCGTTTTCCTTGTTCTGCCAGAACGGTCCGCCAGGATGGATGAGCAGCACTTGGAAGACGCCGTCGCACACGCGATACATCAGCAGCCCGGCGCTCACCTTTTCAGGCTTGGCGGCCTTGTCAGCGCCTTCGCGTTTGCTGATGTCTCTTGCCATGCTGGGCAGCGATACTAATTTGCGTCCATGAGTCAGGCGAACAAAAAGGTTGAGCCCGCAGAACTGCCGAAACACCCCGGGCTGGTCTACGACCAGATCCAGCTCGTCCTCGCGGAGAAACGCACCGCCCTCTCCACGATGCGCACCGGCATCGCCGTGTTTGCCCTGCCCATCTCCGCGTTCAGCGTGCTGATCGTCGCCTCGAAATATTACGACGCCGCGAAGGTGCTCCACTGGTTGATCCCGCTCATCTCCCTCAACCTCGGGCTCGTGGTCCTCGGCTGTTATCTCATCACGCTGGCGGTGTTCCGCATCCGCCGTCACGACGCCCGCATCCAGGAGTTGAAACAACGCCACGCCGACCTGCTGCGGCTCGTGGATTGAACCGCTTTCCGTAATCGCCTGTCTTGAATTTGCCGCGTCCGCCCGTAAGTTTGCGGCGTGACGAACACCCATTCAGTAGCCGCGCATTGGTGCGGCGATTTCGATGAGGCCGGGCTACAACGCTGGGCTGAGGAATTGCGCGCCCGCCTGCCCGGCGGCAACGTCTCGCTCGGATTGGTGTTCATGACCCCCAAGTTTTTTCCGCATGCCGCCCAAGTGCTCGAGGTCCTCCGCGTCCACGCGCGCATCCCCCTGCTGGTCGGCTGTTCGAGCGGCGGGTTGATCGCCGGCGAGGAGGAGATCGAGGAGAATGCGGGCGTCGTGCTGGGGCTCTACTCCTTGCCGGGCGCAAAACTCAAGGGCATCCACTTCACCCAGGATCAATTCGAAGAGGTAAGCGACGGCGACGAATGGCCGAACCTGCTTGGCGTTCAAGCGGAGGCCAACGACGGCTGGCTCGCGTTCGTGGATCCGTTCAACCTCGATTGCGAAGGCTGGTTGCGCTCATGGAGCGAGGCGTTCGCGCCCGCGCCGGTGCTGGGCGGTCTCGCGAGCGGTGATTTTCAAGAGCGCACCACGCAGGTTTATCTCAACGGCGAGGTCTTCGAGGACGGCGGCGTGGCGGTCTCCGTCGGCGGCGACGTGCGCCTCGCGAGCGTCCTGTCGCAGGGCTGCACGCCCATCGGCGACACGTGGACGGTCACGCGCGTGAACCAGAACATCATCCAGCAGATCGGCAATCGCCCCGCCTACAAGGTGCTGGAGGAAACCGTCCGCAACCTCAGCCTGGAGGACCAGAAGAAGGCACAGGGCAACTTGCTCATCGGCCTCGTGGTGAATGAATACCTCGAGGAGTTCCATCGCGGTGACTTCCTCGTGCGCAACCTACTGGGCGCCGACCCGAGTTCCGGCGCCATCGCTATCGGGGCGTTGCCGCGACTGGGCCAGACGGTGCAGTTCCAACGTCGCGACGCCGAAGCCGCGAACGAAGACATGGTGCAACTCCTCGACCGCACGCATCGCCATCTCGCGGGCAAAAAGATCTATGGCGCGTGCCTCTGCTCGTGCAATGGCCGCGGCGCCGGGTTGTTCAAGCAACCCAACCACGATGCTGCCGCTGTGCAACGTCACCTTGGCCCCGTCGGCTTGACCGGTTTCTTCTGCAACGGCGAGATCGGTCCCATCGGCGAGAAGAATTTCCTCCACGGCTTCACCGCGTCGCTCGCGCTGTTCGTGGAGAAGTAAGAGCGTTCGCCGCTTACACTTTCTTGCCAAACTCCCGGTCCAGCGGCAGGAACGCCGTCACGATGAAGCTCGGGATGGTCGCGAGAATTACCCAGACGAAGAAGAGTTTGTAGCCGAGCAACGCTGCCAGTTCGCCGCTCCACAGGCCCGGGATCATCATGCCCATCGCCATGAAACCCGTGCACAGCGCGTAGTGCGCCGTCGAGTGCTGACCGCGCGAGAGCCAGATCATGTAGAGCATGTAGGACGCGAAGCCAAAGCCGTAGCCGAATTGCTCCACCGCAATGCCCGCGCTGATGACATAATGGTTTTGCGGTTGCGCGGACGCCAGCCAGATGAACACCGCATCCGGCAGGTGAATCGCGAACAACATCGGCCACAGCCAGAACTTCAGCCCGTTCCGCGCGATGGCGAAGCCCCCGAGCAATCCGCCGAGGATGAGCGCGATGACGCCCACGGTGTTGTAGATGAAACCGACCTGCGCGTTCGTCAGCCCGAGCCCGCCCTTCTCGACCGGGTCGAGCATGAACAGTTGCGTCATCGGCATCAACTGCGCCTCGCCGAACCGGTAGATGAGCAGGAACGTCAACGACACGCCGATTCCGGGCCGCTTAAAGAACGCCGCGAAAGTCTTGAAGAACTCGCCAAAGAAATTTCCTCCGCCCGCGCGCACCACATCCGTCGGCGGTCGCGGCAGGATGAACCAGTGATAAGCGCCCAGCGCCAAGATGATCGCCGCCACGATGCCGAACACTACGGTCCACGCGGTCGAATAGTTCGCCTCCGCCCCGGCGATGAGTCCCGCCAAGATGACGAGTTGCCCCTTGGCGACGATTCCCGCCAGCCGGTAAAACGTGGAGCGAATGCCGTTGAACCACGCCTGGTCATGCTCCTTCAACGCCAGCAGGTAGAAACCATCCGCCGCCACATCGTGCGTAGCCGAGGCGAATGCCACCACCCAGAGCAATGCGAGTGAGACCACGAAGAAATGCGGCGTGGAGAATGCCAACGCCACGCCCACGAGCGCTACCCCAAACAGCAATTGCATCATCCATGTCCACCAACGCTTCGTCTTCAGCAGGTCCACCGCCGGACTCCACAACGGCTTGATGACCCATGGCAGATACAGGAGCCCGACGAAGAAAGTGTTCTTCGCGTTGGAAATCCCGAGGTTCTTGTAAGCCACGAGCGAGACCGACATCACCAACGCATACGGCAGCCCCTCGACGAAGTAGAGCGACGGAATCCAAGTCCACGGATTGCGGGTGGTGCGGCGGGCGGAGTCCATGCGGATTTAAATGCGCGTAGGGTTTAGCAGCAGACAAATGGGCGCGGCAAGCGGGGAATGCGCGGCGAAACTGGCGCTGGGCGAAATTCATCCGGGAATTGTAATTGTGCTGCGCGCGTTCCGCCTTAATTTGAGCGCACCGTTATGAAAAAATTACTCGTCGTTCTCGGAGTGATCGTCGGCGTCATCGTGCTGCTCGTCCTGATTGCCGGTGGCAGCTACAACAAGCTCGTCCGCCTGCAAACCGCCACCGACGGCTCATGGGCGCAGGTGCAGAACGTCTACCAACGCCGCGCCGACCTCATCCCGAATCTCGTCGCCACCGTTTCCGGCGCGGCGAACTTCGAGAAGTCCACCCTCACCGAAATCACCGCCGCCCGCGCCTCGGTCGGCCAGATCAAAATCGACGCGAACAAGGCCCCGACCGATGCCGCCGCGCTGGCGCAGTTCGACAAGGCGCAAAGCGGACTTTCCTCGGCGCTCTCGCGCTTGCTCGTCGTCGTGGAAAAATATCCCGACCTCAAAGCCACCTCGAACTTCCGTGACTTGCAGGCGCAATTGGAGGGCACCGAGAATCGCATCTCCGTCGAGCGCGGCCGCTTCAACGAGACCGTGCAAGCTTACAACGCGGCCATCCGCTCGTTCCCGGCGGTGCTCTACGCGGGCGTGTTCGGCTTCAAGGAACGTCCTTACTTCACGGCCACCGCCGGCTCCGAAGCGCCGCCCAAAGTGAACTTTGACTTCAACAGCCAGCCGGCCACCGCGCCCGCCAAGTGAACACCGTGAAGCGATTGCTCACGGTCCTGTTGCTGGCCATCGGCTGGTCGGCGCTGGCGGCGGAAACGATTCCGCCCGCGCCAGCGAAATATTTCAACGACTACGCCAATGTCGTTTCGAGCGGCACGAGCCAGCAACTCAACGAAGGGCTGGCACAATTCGAGCGCGACACTTCGAGCCAGATTGTCGTCGCCGTTTTCGCCAAGATGCAGTCGGACTCCTCGATCGAGGATTACACCGTCCGCGTGGCGCACGCCTGGCGCGTCGGCCAAAAGGGAAAAGACAACGGCGCCGTGCTCTTCGTGTTCGTCCAGGACCGGAAGATGTTTCTGCAAGTCGGTTACGGACTCGAAGGAGCACTGCCCGATGCGCTCTGCAAACGCATCATCGAGGATGAAATCAAACCCCACTTCAAAGCGGGCGACTACAACGCCGGTTTGACCGCGGGTGTGAACGCCATCCTCGCGGCGACCAAGGGAGAATACAAAGGCAATGGTCGAACGTATGCAAATGGACGAGGCAACTCTCCCCATGATGAGAGTTCGCCCAGCATTGGCTTTGTATTTCTGATCATTGTCATCATCATCGCGTTCTTTCTGCTATCGCGCCTCCCAAGATTATTTGGCGGCGACACCTACTACACCAGTAGCGGTTGGTCGAATAACAGTGGTTGGGGAGGTTGGTCTAGCGGCGGTGGTGGCGACAGTGGTGGCGGATTCTCCGGGGGCGGTGGTGATTTTGGCGGCGGCGGTGCGGGAGGGAGCTGGTGATATGCAACATCAAGACTTCATCGAACAACTCCAGGACAAACAGATCGTCGCAGCCATACGCGCGGCGGAAGCGAAAACCTCGGGTGAGATCCGCATCTTCATCAGCAGCAAGGAAGCCACCGATCCGGTCGCAGCGGCGCAGGCGGAGTTCGCGCGGCTCGGCATGACCAAGACTGCCGCTCGCAACGGCGTGCTCATCTTCGTGGCCCCGCCCTCGCGGAACTTCGCCATCCTCGGCGACAAGGGCATCCACGAGCGTTGCGGCGAAAGCTTCTGGCGCGAGGTGACGGAGCAAATGACCGAACACTTCCGCCAAGGCCAGTTCACACAAGGCATCGTCCACGCCGTGGCCGAGGCTGGCGCCCTGCTCGGCGAGCATTTTCCCCGTCAAAAAGGCGACCAAAACGAGCTTTCGGATGCCGTCGAACGGGATTAAGCCCGCCCAAGAATGGTCAAAAAGAGCCATTTTTGACCTTCCAAGGCCGAAAAACGGTTTTCCCGCGCGGAAAAACCATTTTTACGCACGTAAAAGTGAAATCCCCGTGTTTTGGACCTTCCCTTCGGCACGTCGCCGTCATGGCAGCGGGCGTCACCGCCACCCGACCGTGCATCGGAACCGGCGCAACGCACCGTGGACCCTACCCAACGCACCACGGAGTCACGCCGCCGTGCGTCGGGCTCGTCGCGCGGTGCGGTGGACCGCCCCCCCGGTGCGTCGGTGCACCCCCAACGTGCGCCACCCACCTCCCGACGCACGCTGACAGGACCGCGAAGTGCGGGGAATTCACTCCGAAAATCGCCAACCTTTGCCGGCCAAAAAGCAAAGAGCCCACGACAAATGCCGTGGGCTTTCCAAAATCGCCTAACGTGGATCAGGCTTTGAACTGCTTCACCGCCTCGACGCAGCGACCGCAGAGCGTGGGATGCTCCGCATTCGAACCGACATCGGTTTCCCAGTGCCAGCAGCGCTCACATTTCTGGCCGTCGGCTTTGGAGACCGTGATTTGCGGCTTTGACTGGTCAAAATCCATAACTTGAAGTTGAGATACCCCGAGCAGCCGTTTGAAATCAGCAGCAAAACGAGTCACTGCTTCTTGAACCTCCGGAAGCTTGGTTGAGTAAACTACTTTTGCATCCAGGGATTTCCCAATCAGCTTAGCCTGACGCGCCTTCTCCAGTTCTGGTAGCACCTCTTCGCGGGCAAAACGCAGATTGTTAATCAGCAATTTACTGCCAGGAAACTCAGCCGGAATCCAACTTGTGCCATGCACAGAGTCAGACTCCTTGTTTCCCGGAATATGCGCCCAAGCTTCATCTGTCGTGAAAACCAAGATGGGGGAAAGCATCTTTGTCAGACTTGTGACCAGTTTGTAGAGCACGGTCTGGATTGAACGGCGTTCGTGAGAATTCACTGCGCCGGTGTAAAGAGCATCCTTAACCGAATCATGGTATATGGCGGAAAGTTCCACGGCGATGAACTGGCTCAGTATTTGATAAGCAATGTGGAACTCATTGCTATCGTAACGCTCCTTGACACGGTTTTCCACGGAAGCCAATTCGCGCAAAATCCACTGCTCCCACCCCGGCAGTTCTGAGTCTGGCACGGTGTGCTTGGCGGGGTCGAAGTCGTAGAGGTTCGAAAGCTGGTAACGCAGCGCGTTGCGGATGCCGCGGTAGGTCTCGCCCACCTTGTTCACGCGCTCCTCGCTCACGACGATGTCGCTGCGGAAATCCTGCGAGGCGACCCACAGGCGCACGACGTCCGCGCCGTATTTCTTCACGTAGGCTTCGGCGGTCTGCGGCTTCTCGTAACCACCCTGCTTGCTCTTCGAGATCTTCTCGCGGTCGGCGTCCACCATGAAGCCGTGGGTAAGCACGGTCTTGAACGGCGCCGCGCCATTGCCGGCGAGCGAGAGCAGCAGCGAACTCTGGAACCAGCCGCGATGCTGGTCCGAGCCCTCGAGATACATGTCGGCTTGGAATGGCTTTTCCTTCCCGGCGATTTCTTTGCGTTGCGCAATGACGGCGCGTGAGGAACTGCCGGAATCAATCCACACGTCGAGCGTGTCGCTGGATTTGGCGACGGCTTCGGCGCCCTTCCAGTCGGCGGGCTTCACGAGCGACCAAAGTTCAGTGGCGCTCTTCTCGAACCACACGTTGCTGCCGTGCTGCTCGATGAGGGCAGCCACGTTGCGAACGACTTGAGCGTTGAGAATGGATTTTCCTTCGGCGTCGTAGAACGCGGGGATCGGCACGCCCCAGGTGCGCTGGCGGCTGATGCACCAGTCTGGGCGCGTTTGCACGGCGCCCTTGATGCGGTTGATGCCCCAGTCGGGCACCCAGTTCACGGAATCGATCTCGCCAAGCGCCTTCTGGCGGAAACTCGCGTGGTCGATCTTGATGAACCACTGGTCCATCGCACGGAAGATGACGGGCGTTTTGCTGCGCCAGCAGTGCGGATAGCTGTGGTGATAATTCTCCTGATGCAACAGCGCATGGCGGACGCGCAACTCGTGCAACACCACTTCGTTCGCATCGCTCTTGCCGTGCTTCTCGAGGATGGACTTGCCGAGCATCTCGGCAGGCATCTGCTGCTCGACCGGCAAATCATTCGTGTGGGCGAGCGCACCGTCGTCGTTGACGGGTGAATAGACCGGCAGGCCGACCTGGCGACCGAGGCCGTAGTCCTCCAGACCGTGGCCGGGCGCGATGTGCACAAAGCCCGTGCCCGTATCCGCCGTGACGAAGTCCGCGGGATACAACTTGCCGGTGCGCTGACAGAACGGATGCTGGTATTGCAGCGTCGCGAGTTCGTCCGTGGCGATAGGCCGCTCACTAAAACTGCTCCAGCCGCATTTCTCCGCCACCTTCGGCAGCAGATCCTTGAAGACGATGAAATTCTCCGCGCCCACGGTGGCCTGCACGTATTGGAAATTTGCGTTGTAAGCCACGGCCAGGTTCGCGGGCAGCGTCCACGGTGTGGTGGTCCAGATGACGACGAAGGTATTCGCGCGCCCGACGACGGGGAACTTCACGAAGCAGCTCTGGCTGACGTGATCGGCGTATTCGACCTCGGCCTCGGCCAGCGCCGTGCGGCACGGGATGCTCCAATACACCGGCTTCTTGCCGCGATAGACAAAACCCTGCTCCACGATGTCCGCGAACATGCGGAGTTCGTCGGCTTCGTATTCCTTGTTGAGCGTGAGATACGGATTGCCCCAATCACCGAGGACGCCGAGACGTTTGAATTGTTCGCGCTGGATGTCGATGTATTTGCGCGCATACGCCTCGCACGCCTTGCGGATCGTTGCGGCGTCGGCGCTGGTATCGCCGGCCTTGCGCATGTCCTGCGCGACCTTGAACTCGATCGGCAAGCCATGGCAATCCCAGCCCGGGATGTAAGGCGCGCTGAAGCCGCGGAGCGTTTTGTATTTGATGATGATGTCCTTGAGGATCTTGTTCAGCGCGGTGCCGATGTGGACGTCGCCGTTGGCGAAAGGCGGGCCATCGTGCAGGACGAACTTGGGCGCGTTGGCGCGGGCGGTCTGGATGCGCTCATAAAGCTGGGCGGATTGCCAATGCTTGAGAAGTTCCGGCTCGCGCGTCACGAGGTCGGCCTTCATGGGGAAGTCCGTGCGCGGCAGATTCAGCGTGTCTTTGTATTCCATGTGCGCCTTAAAAAGTGGCGCGCAAGCTAGCAACGAGCGGGGGTGGGGTCAATGTGGCGGACCAGTTTGGTTCTTAATCTTACTCGTAATCTTAATCGCTTCAGATGAAACAGGGATTAAGAGTAAGATTACGATTAAGATTATGAGGGCGCACCGCTGGCCACATGCGCCTTCAGCTCGGGATAGAACGCCGCGAAGTCTTCAGCGAATCCAGCGTAGGCGTTTTCTAGCTCGGGCTCGCACGCGCCGAGTTCACGCGGTTCGCGGAAGCGCTTGCCCACACGGTTGAGCGCGATGCGCACGCCCGCGAGGTCGCCGTAGCTGCCGAGCCAGTCCTGTTCGCGCATGCGTTCGAGCACGGGCCAGAGCGCGGCGGGAAACTCAGCGCGATACACATCGAACGAGGCGTAGAATTCATCCACGCTCGCCCGGAGCGGTTGCGCGGAATGCTGGCTCCAGTTCACCGAGAGGAAGTGGTCGTAGAAGATGTCCACGATGATGCCGCCGAAGCGCCGGTAACGCGGGGACAAACGCGTCACGCTTTGCCGGAAGAGCGGATGCGAATCGGTGAAGGCGTCGATGCGGACGTGGCATCGGATGCCGGGCTGGAATTCGGGCGGCAAGGCGGCGAGTTCGCGCGCAGGCAGCATGTCCGGCAGCATGTTGCCGAGCCGGAACTGCGGCGATGCTTCGGAGAGATTCAGGTGCGCGAGCCAGTTCATCCGGCCAGACCTTGGAACATCGTGTGGACAACTTCAACGGCGCAGATAAGCGAGTTAGTTGCATTTCGTTGCGGTGTGGCGTATTAAAGTGCCCGCTTATGAAGAAAACAGAGAAAGCGCCGATGGATCCTGAGCTGAAACGGCGCATTGCAGAACTAATCGCCTACAAAGGCGGAGGCCAGAATGAAGATTCCGTGGCCGACATCATCGACAACGCGTTGAAGATCC
The DNA here is from genome assembly GCA_041181065.1 of Verrucomicrobiota bacterium. Classification (GTDB taxonomy): domain Bacteria; phylum Verrucomicrobiota; class Verrucomicrobiia; order Limisphaerales; family DSYF01; genus DSYF01. The sequence goes on from JBEGQI010000097.1 coordinate 12,853, forward strand.
TCAACGACGTCAAGGACAGTGGTGACGTGCGCGTCATCCAAACCGCGGTGCGCGAGTTGCGCTACGCATTCAAGATGTTCGCCCCCTACGCCGGAACGCGTAAGGCGACCATCTTCGGGTCCGCCCGCACGGGTTCGGACAAAAAGGAATATCAACAAGCCGCCGACTTCGGTCGCAAGATCGTGAAGGCCGGCTGGATGGTCATCACCGGGGCCGGTCCCGGCATCATGCAAGCCGGCCACGAAGGCGCGGGCGTCGAGCACAGCTTCGGCGCGAACATCCGCCTGCCGTGGGAACAGGGCGCCAATCCAGTCATCGACGGCGACAAGAAGCTGATCACCTTCAAATACTTCTTTACCCGCAAGCTCACGTTCGTGCGCCACTCGGATGCCATCGTGCTGTTCCCCGGCGGATTCGGAACGATGGACGAAGGTTACGAAGCCATCACGCTGATGCAGACGGGCAAAAGCCAGTTGATGCCGCTCGTGCTGGTGGACCGCCCCGGCGGGACGTATTGGAAGACGTGGGACAAGAATATCCGCGAACATCTGCTGCGCGATCAGCTCATCTCGCCGGATGACTTGAACCTCTATTCCATCACGGACAACACGGACGAAGCGGTCAAGATCGTCACGCGTTTCTACCGCAACTTCCATTCGAGCCGCTTCGTGCACGACCTGCTGGTCATCCGCCTGAACCACCTGCCGTCACCGACGGCGATCGAAGCGATGAACGAAGATTTCGCGGACATCATCGTGGGCGAGCCCATCAAGTCCATACAGCCGCTGCCGGAAGAGGTCGAGGAAGGTCAGCATCTCGACATGCCGCGCATCGCGTTCGGCTTCAACCGCCGCGATTACGGCCGGATACGCCAACTGATCGACGTGTTGAACGCGTCGTAACCGATCAGCGGCCCTTGGGATCAAGGTTCGCTTTCAATTGTTCCTCCGTGACGGTGGATTGCACCCCGTCCGGAGGAACTTCCATTTTCGCAACCCAAAGGATGGCGTTCAGCGCGAGCTTGCGGAAGTTCTCGTTGCCCCAGTTCTCGTGGTAATGGCCGCCAGTGAAGCCAAAGCCGCGCCCGCCATTCGGACGCTCCGTCGCCCACGCGAGATGCTGCACGAGGCCGCGCTCGACTTCATCACGCACGGTGGGATTGTTCTCGTGCGGGCCGTCGTCGCGCTTGATGGTGCCGGGCGTCGGCACAGCAGAGAGCAGCGGCGTCACGCCCTTCATCCCGTCGCGGAAGCGCATGTGGAAATACCATTCGTCCCGTATCGCGAACGGCTTCACGCCACGCGTGACCGGATGCACCGGAATCGACTTGATGTCGGCGATCCAGGTGGGGTTCACGGACCAATTGATCTCAAACGCGCCGCCCATCCAGTCGAGAAATTCCTTCTGCCCGTTCTCCTTCGTCGGCTCAACCGCGTAATGCAGACACGCGAAGCCAACGCCCTTGTCCATCAGCGCGCCGATGGCTTTCAAACGATCCTCCTGCAACAACGCGTGGCCCTTGCCGCCGTCGCAATAAACCACCACCGCGTCCGCACCCTCAAGGGCCTTCGCATCCGTCGGCCAGCCGTTGGTGTAAACCACCGAGGTCACGCCCGGCACGTTCGCCAGACAGGACTGCAACAGAAGGCAGCCCGCGCGATGCTCGTGCTGGCCGGGACCATGACTCGGTTTGCCGGCGATGAAGACGATTTTCTTGTCGGCGGCGGAAACGGTGGTGACAAGCATGGCCAATGCGAACGTGATGAGTGTCTGTTTCATGGATTGCGTGACTGGATTTTAATGACGTTTCCGGGCGCGCGTCACTTCAGATTCTTTTTCAGGAAGCGAAGTCCGTTGACGGCGATCTCTTTCCGTGTCGGTTCGATGCGCCGCCAGATGGCCGCCGCGCGCGCGATAACTTTCACGTCGGGCGTGAATGACTCGATCACCACGTCGCCGTCGTAGCGGATATCGCGCAAGGCCGCCGCGATGCCGGGCCAATCCGTGTGATCTCCGCCCGGCGTGCCGCGATCGCTGCCGCAGGCGTGGATGTGCGCAACGTGTTTACCGGCGCGACGGATTGCCGCGGGAAGATCTTTCTCCTCGATGTTCATGTGGAACGTGTCGAGCAACAGCTTCAACGCTGGGCTGCCGACATCGGAGATGATCGCCATCCCCTGCTCCACCGTGTTGAGGAAGTCGGTCTCGAAGCGGTTCAATGGCTCCATCGCGATCTGAGAGCCGCGATCTTCAGCCACGGCGCAAATCTCCTTCAAGTTGCGGGTCACCGCGCGCCATTGCACACGCCGCAACTTCGGCTCCACCATCTCCGCGCGGCCGGTTGCAGAATACAACGGGCCGATCAACGTGCGACACCCCAGCGCCGGCATCAGTTCGATGAGCTGCCGGACGTAAGCTTTGCAGTCGCGCTGTTGTCGTGTGGTGCCGCGCAAATCCCGCGACGGCGGAAAGCACGCGCACAACGTGCCCGCGACCAGCCCATGCCGGTCGAGTTCGGCTTTGATGTGTTGCGCGTCGATGTGCGCCGGATCCTCGACGGCGATTTCAACGCTGTCGAAGCCCCACTTTTTGAACTGCGCGAAGAGCCGCGTGCTGCGGTTGGTGAATGGCGACGTAAAGAGAAAGGTGTTTATCCCGAAACGCATGAGCCCATGAAAAGCGGAAAGCGAACGACGGGAAAGCGGAAACTCAATCCCCACGCACCCAGCGTTTCGCTTTCATCTCGAAGCGCGGCAGCGACCCGGGCGCCGCCAATGTCACCGGGATGCGCAACGCAAACGCCGTCTCGAACGCCTGGCCCAATCGCACCACCAACGAATGCGCTTCCGCCGGCGCAACCTCGGGCTCGATGAACAACTCCAGTTCCGTCAAAGGTCCGCGTGCCGTGACGCGCACCTGATATTCCGCCACACCGCCGACGCTGCGAATCACCGCTTCAACCGCCGTCGGATAGATGTTCACGCCGCGCACGATGACCATGTCGTCCACGCGCCCGAGGATGCCACCCGCAAGCGCCATTTCATGCGCGCCGCAGGCGCAGGGCGCGCCGCGCGTCGCGGATTCGGCGAGCTTCACCAAGTCGCCCGTGCGATAGCGCAACAACGGCGAAGCCACGCGACCCAAGGGCGTGAGGATGAGTTCGCCGGGTTGACCGGGCTCCACAGGTTTGCTGGAAGTCGCATCAACGATCTCCGCGTAGAAGCCAGATTCAATGACGTGCAACACGCCCGGTTGCGCGGGGCATTCGTAAGTCACGGGGCCGACTTCGGTCATGCCGTGATGATCGAACACTCGCGCGCCCGGCCAGAGTTGCTCAATGCGCGCCCGCGTCGCGGGAATGCTGCCGCCCGGTTCACCGGCCACGATGATCCGCCGGATGCGCGAGCGGCTCAGATCGAATTTGGCTTCCGCCGCCACTTCGCCCAGCCGCAGCGCATACGTCGGCGTGCAGCACAGCACCGTGGCCGCGTTGTCGAGGATGACTTGCAACCGCGTCACGCTGCTCATGCCGCCCGTGGGCAGGCACAAGCAACCGAGCCGTTCGGCGGATTGGAACGCGAGCCAGAAGCCGATGAATGGCCCAAACGAAAACGCGAAGCACACGCGATCTTCCGCCGTCACGCCTACCGCGCGAAACACCTGCGCCCAGTTCTCGACGAGCCAGTCCCAGCTTTCCGGCGTATCCAGCCAGCGCAACGGCGTGCCTGTGGTGCCGCTGGTCTGATGAAAACGCGTGTAGCTCGCGAGCGGATACGTCAGGTTCGTGCCGTAAGGCGGATGCGCGAGTTGGTCGGCGACAAGTTCCGCCTTGGTGGTGAAAGGAAATCGCGCAGAAAAATCTTCGAGCGACGCGACGTCAAACGTGACTCCGACATCCTCGAGCTTGCGCGTGTAAAAGGCGTTCGCCGGGAATAGCTCCGTGACGAGCGAACGTAGTTGCTCCAACTGGCTGGCGCGAAGTTCCGCGCGCGTTGGGGCTGCAATTGTCATTGAACTCCGGGCGGATTAACCGGAGCGGTTGGCGCGGGCGCGGGAGTTGCGCTGCTGGTGTTCGTCGGCGCGAACTTCGCCACCAGAAATGCACCGCTCGCCGCCAGCACGCAGCCGAGCAGGAACAGTGGCGGCAACGATTTGAAACCGCCTTCGGGCGGATGCAACGTCATCGCCAAAATGGTGTTCACGATCGGCGCGCCGGCAAAAACAATCGGCATCACCGCCGCCGCCGCCGCGCCTTTGTAAATGGGCGCCGCCGCACCGAGTGCCAGCACGAGCGTGAACGCCCCGATGGCTCCCGCGCCGCCGGCGATCAGGCTCCACTTGATGCCGCCGCTGCTGAAGCTCCAATTCGAGCCGCGCAATTTCAGCAACGCCGCCGCCGCCAGACCGATCAGCGCATACGCCACGCACACAAACAGGAAGGCCTTCAATCCAGCGTGCGGAGTCTCGGCGCCCATCGGCATGTTGCCGCGACCTTTATGGAGTAGCACGCCGTAAACGCCCCACGAGAGAACAGTGAGGACTGCGAAAACAAGCCAGTTCATGCGGGCGAATCTAGTGTCGCCCGTGAACGGCGGCAACCGTTTATCCAATCCGCGCCAACTGCCGGTTGACAGGACGGATTCTGGGGGCAACATGGTTTGGTTCACCAAACCCGGTCATGAATGTGTCATCGCGCCGCAGCCAGAATGGCTTCACGCTGATAGAATTGCTGGTGGTCATTGCCATCATCGCAATCTTGGCGGCGTTGCTGCTGCCCGCGCTTGGCAAGGCCAAAGAGAAGGCACTGCAAACCAGCTGCCTCAACAACCTCAAACAACTTAGCGTCTGCTGGCAGCTCTATGCTTTGGACCATGAAGACATTCTACCCCCTAACAATTCAGTGCTTACAATCGGTCCGAACACGTTCGACGACAATGTCTCTTGGTGCAACGGAGATGCTCGGACTGACACCACCACTTCAAACATCGAACATGCGCTCCTATTTCCATACAACCGATCCGTAACTATTTATCGGTGCCCCGGTGACAAATCGAAGGTCAAGAATGAGGCGGGCACAACCCTCGATATCCTGAGAACACGAAGCTACAACATGAGCCAGTCTATCAATGGCTATCCAGAATATGATCCGAACCGATCGTATTGGTTGCCGTCATTCAAAAAACTATCAAGCATTCAGGATCCAGGTCCGAGCTCGCTCCTCTGTTTTTTGGAAGTGCATGAAGATGGAATAGCGGATTCCTATTTTGGATTTCCGGTAGACACCTTTCCAAGCCCCCCCGGCGTATGGTGGGACATCCCAGCAAATCGACACTCGCAAGGTTGCATGTTTTCATTTGCCGATTCACATGCTGAACGGTGGCGTTGGCAATATCCCAAAAGGTTTCTTCAGTTTCTCCAACCAGCTCCACCTGAAGAAAAACCTGATTACGAAAGGGTGAAGCGTGGTTTTCTAAACCATCGCTAGAAGCCGGAATCAAGTGCTTCACGCGAGGCGACTTGGATTTTATTTGAGATTTCTCCCGGAATCGCCACCGCCTTCATCGTGCCGCCTTGATGAGTGACGCAAACCACGGTCAGTGAACCACGCGCCACTTCGATAGCTTCAGCGCCCAGTTTGCGGATGCGGAATTGATAGCTGAGCGACTTGGATTTCTTCTCGGTGACGAGCATGTGAACTTCGAACTCGTCCTCGAAACGCAGCGGCGCCTTGTAATCGCACTCCGCTCGCACGCGCGGCCAGCCGACGGGCGGATCCACTTGGCGGGTGACGACGGAGAATCCCAACGTGCGGAAGAACTCATGCTCCGCGGCTTCCATGTAGCGGAAAAAATTCGAGTAGTGGACGATGCCTGCCATGTCCGTCTCGGAGAATTCCACGCGGCGCCGGATGCGATGCTCGTAAGGCATGGGGCAAGGTTAAGTTTGCGGCGCGGAAATCACCAGCCCGGCGTAGGCCCGCACCACGTCATCCGTCATCGCCTCGATGCTGAAGCGTTCGAACACGGCCTTGCGCCCAACAACACCCAACGCCCGCGCCCGCTCCGGTTCGAGCAACAAGCTCTCGATCTGATCCGCCAACGCTTTCGCATCGCCCGGTTCACACAACACGCCGCCGCCCGTGGCTTCGATCAACTCGGGAAACGACGCCGTGCGCGGTTGAACCACCGGCACACCGGCGGCCATGGCTTCAATCACATAAAGCCCGTAGGCTTCGCCATAGCGCGCCGGAACGGAAAAAACCGACAACGATTCCAGCAAGCCGATCTTCTCGGCGCGACTCAGGTTCGGCGAGAACGCCGTCTCCCCGATGTAACCCGCCTCGGCCAACCGCTGTCGCTGCGACTTCACGAAAGCCTCGTCACCCGGTCCGCAACTGCCCGCGATGTGCAGCTTTAACCGCGGCACCCGCTCACGTCGCTTCACGTGGATGAACGCCTCGACCAACGTATCGAGCCCCTTCTCTGGACACATCCGCGCGAGATAACCGAGCACCGGAGCAGCGTTCTGCGTCAGGCGCGATTCACGTTGGGTCTCTTTCGGTCCCGTGTAGCCGTCCAGATTCAGCCCGTTGTGAATCACCTTCACGCGCTCTGGCTTCAATCCCAGACGCTGCGTCATCAACCCCGCAAAGTATCGGCTCGGTGCGATGAACAGATCCACGTCCGCCGCCCGCTCGCTCAACAGTCGCCACGCCTCAGTGCGATGCGATTCCGGGAGCGCATCGAGGAACGAGTCTTCGCCTTGCAACGTGCAGACCACCTTTGTCTGCAACTCGGCTTTCAAGCGACGCGCCAATCCCAGCAGCAACGCGTTCGAGATGCAGACCACATCCGGCTGCGCGTGCCGTTTGAGCCACGAAAGCAATTCATCCAGTTCCGCGGCCTGATTCCCCTGCTCGCCGCGCAGCATGGAGAGCATCAAGTCGCCCGTGTCGCTTGCGCGCGTCTTCGCGGCGCGACCCGCCGCCCACCGCAGCATCCCGTCGGACGCGAGCAGCCGGCGCAAGAAGTTGGGCGCGCGGCGAAAGAGTCCGGATTTTTGATCGAGATAAACGCTGATGCCCCCGAAGAACACGGGCGTGCCAGCACTTTGATTTTCCTCATCCAACGTGAGCGGCAGGTAAAGCGGCACCATCGTCACGTCGTGCCCCTGCCGACGAAGCTCAGCAACGAGGGCATTGTCGCGGAGACAATTCCCGCAATACATCGCGCCCGCGCCAGGAGTGAGTTGGACGATGTTCATGGATTCGTGATGCGTGAGAACGGAACACGCAACACGCGTCACGCTGCGGCGTATTGCATCTTGGCGTCGAACGGCAACCCGACAGGCAAATCCTCCGGCAGCGGCACGAACTCGCGGACCTTGTTCCACAGCGCCGTGAAATCCTTGTTCACATCGCCGCTCAGGCAGTCGGTGATTTCGCCGGCCGCCTCGGGATATTTGTCGATGACCTTCTTGAAGGAGAAATCGGGATTGTAGAACGCATAGACGAGCTTGCGCATGTTCTCGACGCCGGCGCGCATGAACTTCCCGTAGTTCTCGAACCGTTGCGGCGAGAAATCGCGTTCGACGAGCGCCTTGTGGACCTCTTCGCCCGCCAACGTGCCGCTCTTGAGCGCGAGCATCAGGCCGCTGCTGAACACCGGATCGAGAAAAGCGAAGGCGTCGCCCACGAGCAGCAACCCCTCGGAACCGCAGTGGCGCGCGTGCTGCGTGTATTCGTTGATGATGTAATACGGCCCGACCTGCTCGCCGACCGAAAGGTGATCCTTGATCCACGCGTTCTGTTCGATCTCGCGCTTGAAAATCTTCTCCGGCTCACGGACACCGTCGCGCGTCAGGTATTTGCCCTCGGCCACGACGCCGACGCTGAGCATGTCGTTGTGCTGCGGGATGTGCCAGAACCAGCCCTTGTCGGGAACGTAGGCCACGGTTGTCGCACCTTCATCAATTCCCGGCTCACGCTTCGAGCCTTTGTAATAGGTCCACACGGCGACCTTGTTGAGATACGGGTCCTTCGTGCGCCAGCCGTTACGCACGGCGGCGAAAGCCTCCTTCCCCGAGCAATCCAGCGTGATCGGCGCGCGGAGGTCAACCACGTCGCCTTCCTTCGTCATCGCGCGCACGCCCACGACGCGGTCGCCCTCTCGGAGCAACTCGCGCACGGTGATCTCTTCCACGATCTCGACGCCCCTGGAACGCGCGTTGTCCTGCAGCATCTGGTCGAACTCGCTGCGCAACACCTGCCACGTCTGCGCGACCGATTCGCGGTCGTAACGGTTGAAGAAATAAAACGGCTGGCTGGCCTTCCCGTTCGGCGAGATGAACACGACGCTATATTTCTTCACGAAACCCGACGCCTTCATCTTCGGGATCAGACCCAGCCGCTCCAGCGGTTGATACGTGAAGGGAATCAGCGACTCGCCGATGTGGTAACGCGGGAATTTCTCGCGCTCCAGCACCAGCACGCGATGGCCATACTCAGCGAGGATGGCCGCTGAACTCGTGCCCGATGGCCCGCTGCCAATGACGATCGCGTCGTAATTCGTGTTCGCAAACTTCGCACTCATAGTTTCAAGGATGTGTTGGGTCAAACAATTAACCCGGATTCGCGTTCATGCAAGTGGCCAACGCGACCGCAGATCAACTCTTGCTCAGTTGCCCGGCCACTGCATCCAGCCAATCAGATTCCGGCAACGCATAGGGACGGAACGTCTCCAGCCAGCCTTCGTGGCCGTTGTAGAAAATGGCGCGGTGCAAGCCGAGGTTGTTGGCCTGCGGCGATTCGATGAGGCTTGCGGAATCGTTTGCGCTCATCTGGAAGACCACGCGCATCTCGAATTCACTTACGGCCTTCCGGCTCAGCATGCGCATCAGGTTGTTGTAGGTGTCGCACGTCGCGATGACGTGGAATCCCAGCCCGCCGCCCTCGGTGATGAGCTTGTTGAACTGCAACCCCGGATTCGCGCCGGCGCCCGAATCCATCGAGAAACTCATCTCTTCGTCGAACCGCAGCTTCTTGTTCCGGGCCAAGCCGTGGACGAACAGATAAGTTTCCGGCGCAGGCGCGCTTGGGTCATCAGCGCGCCGTTGCTGCTCCGCCACAAGGTCGGCCATGGCCGCATCCACGTCGGCGGGGCGAACCAGATGAATCGCATGCGGAACCGCAGCAACGAGGCGTTCAATGAACTTGGCCTCAGCCGAATCCGGCGCGCTGCAATCGAACACGTAGAACCTCGCGCCATCCTTCGGCTGCTGCGCCGCGAGCGAAACCAGCGACACGCCCAGCATCGCCAACGCCGCTTCATCGCGTTGACCGACCATGAGCAAATGGCTCCCGCTCGCGCGATGGAACACCGCTTCGGTCGGGCCTTTGATGGAATTCGGCGCACCGAGCCAGACCCGTGCGCTGGTGACGGACTTGGTCGCCGGCGTAGTCAGCGCCGTGCGGAGCAAAGGATTATCACGCACTTCCGCCGGGGCGTTGCCTTCGAAGATAATTGGTTCACGGGGCGCGGCGGCCTTGACCAACGCGTGCGCTTTGCCGAGCCACTTGTCGCGTTCCTGATCCGGCAGCCACACGACTTGAAACGGGCTGTTGCCCTGCAGCATGCCGGCATCGTCGTTGTAGATCGCCTCGCCGGGACGCGAGAGCAAGCGCGGCGCGGCATTGTCCTCGTTCATGATGAGGTAGGCGTCGGCTTCATTGCACTGAAGCGCGATGCGCACGACCATCTGCCCGATCGTCGCGCGCGCCAGCGTGTAAGCGCCACCGAGCGTCTGTGAACCGAGGATGACATGGATGCCGAACGCGCGGCCCTGGCGCACGATGCGGTCTAGCAACAGAGACGCGCCCTGCGACACGCGGTCGTCCTCGACGAACAACTCCTGAAATTCGTCGATCAACAGCAGCACGCGCGGCATCGGCTCGGTGCCGCCGGCGCGTTTGTAGCCGGGGATGTCCTGCGCGTTCAACTTGCGGAACAGATCGCCGCGGCGCTTGAGTTCTTCGTCGAGCCGCTGCAGGACGCTCAAGCCGAATTCACGGTCGCTCTCGATGGCGATGACACGCGCGTGCGGCAGCTTGTTCGCCGCGTAACACTTGAACTCGACGCCCTTCTTGAAGTCCACGAGATAGAACTCCACCTGCTCCGGACTGCACCAGAGCGCGAGGTTCGTGATGATGACGTGGAAGAGCGTGGACTTGCCGGAACCCGTCTTGCCCGCGACGAGCGCATGCTGCCGCGTGCCCTTGCCGAGTTCGAGATACTGCAACTTGGTCGCGCCCGTGCGGCCGATGGGCACACGCAATTCGCTCGTGGTGTCGAGGCTCCAGAACTCGCCTTCCTTCGGCGCGACTTCGCCAAACGGCATCTCAACGCGGCTGGAATCGATGCTGTCCTTGCCGATCTGGTGCAACAGCCGCGTGGCCAGTTCCGGCTCGGGCGGCGCGTCGAGCGTGAGCTTGAGGCCGTCCCAATTCGCGCTGGCGAGGGCAAACCCTTCACCCTTCGGCACGACGCAAACGGCGTTCTTGCGCAGTTCATCCGGGACAAATTCCACCGGCGCCGTGCGACGTTGATCCCAGTGGATGAGCAGATGCACGCCACACCGCGGGCCGCTCACAGCGATGTTCTGCAAGCGCTTCACGGCGACATCGCTGAAGTTCACCGGGAAGTCCGCGATGACGAGAAAATGATATTTCTCCGCCATGCG
>JBEGQI010000098.1:0-4791 GCA_041181065.1 Verrucomicrobiota bacterium
TTTTGCGGCGCTCTGCGGGGGCGCCGCTACGAACGAAACAGGCGCGTCCGCCTTCGCAGACGCGCCTGTGAATTCGAATCAGTCGGCTTAAGCGCCGTAGTTCTTCGCGACGGCGTTCCAGTTCACGACGTTCCAGAAGGCCTTGAGGTAGTCCGCGCGCTTGTTCTGATACTTCAGGTAGTAAGCGTGCTCCCAGACGTCCGCGCCGATGAGCGGCTTGCCTTCGCAACCAGCGACAGCTTTGCCCATGAGCGGGTTGTCCTGGTTCGGGGTGGAGACGATCTCGAGCTTGCCGTTGTTGGAAACGAGCCAAACCCAGCCGCTGCCGAAACGTCCTAGGCCCGCGGCTTCAAACTTCGCCTTGAAGTCATCGAAGCTGCCGAAGGTCGCCTTGATGTCGTCGGCGAGTTTGCCGGTGGGCGCGCCGCCGGCGTTCGGGGCGAGGATGTTCCAGAAGAACGTGTGGTTCCAGTGACCGCCGCCGTTGTTGCGGACGGGGCCTTTGATGGCGTCGGGCACGAGGGAGAGATCCTTGATGATGGCCTCGACGCTCTTGGATTCGAGGGCGACGTTGCCGGCGATGGCCTTGTTCAGGTTATCGACGTAGGCCTTGTGATGACGGCCATGATGAATCTCCATCGTGAGGGCGTCGAAGTGGGGTTCAAGGGCTTCCTTCGCATAGGGAAGCGGAGCGAGTTCAAATGCCATAATTGGTTCCTGAATGGTTAATGGTTAAAATTACCGCGCGCAGAGAATACCACAGGTCGCGATGGCGGCAAGCAGCGCCAATAAATTATCCACGGGCCGTCAGTTCGACGAAGTTCTTCAGCAATTGCAGCCCGACCTTCTGGCTTTTCTCCGGATGGAACTGCGTGGCGAAGATGTTGTCCTTCCAGATGGAGGACGCGAACGTCTCGCCGTATTCGGTGCGCGTCGCGACGATGGAGTCGTCCGCCGGCTTGGGAAAGAAGCTGTGCACGAAGTAGAAATGACTCCCGTCCGGAATGCCGCGATACAGCGGGCAATCCGCCTTCGCGAGCACGACCTGATTCCAGCCGATCTCGGGAACTTTCAATCCGCTCTTGTCCGAGAAGCGCACGACGCTGCCTTTGAAAACGCCGAGCCCGGCCGCGCAACTGTTGAACTCTTCGCTGCGCTCGAACAACGCCTGATAGCCGACGCAAATCCCGAGGAACGGTTTGCCAGAGCGAATGAACTCCCGGCTGGCGGCGAGCAGCTCCTGGCGTTGCATCGCGTGGATGCAATCGTCGAACGCGCCGACGCCGGGCAGCACGAGCCCGCGCGCGTCGCCGATCTCGGCCGGACTCTTGGCGAGCCGCACGGAGGCGCCCGCCGCGAGCAGCGCCTTGTGGACGCTGCGCAAGTTGCCGGAACCGTAATCGAGCAAAGCAATCACGTGTGCAGAGTAAGGGCGACAACCGTTGCGCGCAATGCGCCAACTCGACAAACCCGCCCTGCTCCGCCAACATTGATGGCGATGTCTTTGGGCAACAAACCTCTCATCATCGCGGGACGCACCTTTCAATCCCGCTTGCTCGCCGGCACGGGAAAATTCTCCGCGCCCGAGGCGATGCGTGATGCGCTCGCGGCCAGCGGGACGGAGATCGTCACCGTGGCCCTCCGCCGCGCCGACCTTTCCGGCCAGAACGATCCGTTCGCGAACATCCTCGAGTTCATCGACCCCAAGAAATATTTGCTCCTGCCCAACACCAGCGGCGCGATGAATGCCGAGGAAGCCGTCCGCCTCGCGCGACTGGCCGTCGCCGCCGGTTTGCCGAAATGGGTGAAGCTCGAAATCCATCCCGACCCGCGTTACCTGCTGCCCGATCCCATCGAGACGCTGAAGGCCGCCGAGCAACTCGTGAAGGAAGGTTTCACCGTGCTGCCTTACATCAACGCCGATCCTGTGCTGGCAAAGCGCTTGCAGGAAGTCGGCACCGCGACGGTCATGCCGTTGGGATCGCCCATCGGCTCGAATCGCGGCATCCAAACGCGCGACCAGATCCGCATCATCATTGAACAAGCGACGGTGCCCGTGGTCGTTGATGCCGGCATCGGCGCTCCGAGCCACGCCGCCGAAGCGATGGAACTCGGCGCCGACGCGGTGCTCGTCAACACGGCCATGGCGGTGGCGGCCAATCCGAACCGCATGGCGCTCGCGTTCAAGCTGGCCGTCGAAGCCGGACGCGCCGCGTATGAAATGGGTCTGGCCGCGCAACATCGCGAAGCCAGCGCCACCAGTCCGCTCACCGGTTTTTTGAACTGACATGAATCACCACGCCACGCTCAAGTCATCCCGCGTCAAACAACTCCTGGCCACCGCGCGCAAGAGCCGCCTGCTCGTCGTCGGCGACGTGATGCTCGACCAGTTCATCTGGGGCGGCGTCTCCCGCATCTCGCCGGAAGCCCCCGTGCCGGTGCTGGATTTTCAACGCGAGAGCTACATGCCCGGCGGCGCCTCGAACGTGGCGCGCAATTTAAGTTCGCTCAACGTCACCGCTGAGATCTTCGGCGCGGTCGGACGCGACCATGCGGCGCGGCAATTGTCCGCGTTGCTGAAGGAGCAAAACGTCGGTTGCTCCGGGCTCATCCCCTGCCCCGGTCGCCACACGAGCATCAAGACCCGCATCGTGGCGCATCAGCAACAGGTCGTCCGCGTGGATCGCGAAACCCGCGGCGCCCTCGATGGCCCGTTGACCAAGAAGTTGCTCGCCGCCATCAGCGCACAACTGGGCAAGGCCGATGCCGTCATCGTCGGCGATTACGGCAAGGGCGTGGTCACGCAGCCGTTGTTGGAAGAACTCACTCAGCTCTGTCGCAAGCGCGGCGTCTGGCTGAGCCTCGACCCCAAGCCGGTTCATCACCTGAACCTGAAAGGGCTCTCGCTCATCACGCCGAACCGCAAAGAAGCATTTGAACTCGCGGAACTCGCGGATGAGACGCGGAACGCCAACCCGCTCGAGGACCGGAACCTGATGATCGTCGCGGGCAAGTTGCTGGCGGAACTGCGGCCCGCCGTATTGCTCATCACGCTGGGCGACTTGGGCATGCTCCTGTGCCAGCACGGCAAGCGCCCGTTCCACATCCCGACGGTGGCGCAGGAAGTGTTCGACGTATCCGGCGCCGGCGACACGGTCATCGCGACGTTCACGCTGGCGATTGCGGCGGGAGCTTCGCCCACCGAAGCTGCCATCCTTTCGAATCACGCGGCGGGCATCGTCGTCGGTAAAGTAGGCACCGCGACGGTCACGCCGGAAGAATTGCTCGCGAGTTTCAAATGAGCCGACCCAAGATCACTGCCGACGCCATCAAGGCGATGAAAGGACGCGCGAAGATCGCGTCGCTCACGGCTTATGATTATCCGATGACGCGCATGCTCGACGAAACGGGCGTGCCGCTGCTGCTCGTCGGCGATTCGCTCGGCATGGTGGTGCTCGGTTATCCCGACACGACGCATACCACGATGTCGGAGATGATCCATCACACCCGCGCCGCCGCGCGCGCGAAGCCCAGCGCGTTGCTCGTCGCTGATTTGCCGTATTGCAGCTACGACACGCCGCACGTGGCCGTGGCCAATGCGCGTCGCCTTGTCACGGCGGGTGCGGAGGCCGTCAAAGCGGAAGGCGGGCGGGAAATCCTGCCGCAAGTCAAAGCCATCATCGCGGCGGGGATTCCGTTTCTCGGACACTTGGGCATGTTGCCGCAGCACGTCTTGGAAGAGCGCGGCTATCACATCAAAGGGCGCAAGGAAGACGAACACCAGAAACTGCTCAGTGACGCCGATGCGTTGGTGGAAGTTGGCGCGTTTGGCATCGTGCTGGAACTGGTCACGCCGCCCGTCGCCGCCGAAATCACGCAGCGCATTGGCATCCCGACCATCGGTATTGGCAGCGGACCGGATTGCGACGGGCAAATCCTCGTCACCCACGATCTCATCGGCACCTTCCCGTGGTTCACGCCGAGGTTTGTCAGCCCGAAAGTGAACGCCGCCGCGCAGATGCAGACGGCGGTGCGCGATTGGATGCGCGAAATCGGTGCGGCATGAATTCCCTGCGCGCCTTAACCGCAACGGGGGTCTGCGTTGCTCTGGGCCTTGGTGGCACCGGCTGCATCAGTAAATCCAGTTCGCGAAAGGCAGCGCGCGAAGCCTTTCAAGCCGGCCAAGCCCGCGCGGCCAGGACCGCTGAAGCGGAACGCAACAACATCAAAGTTTCCGGCCCGGTGCTGGTCCCCATCGTCGAGTGGCGTGAAGGATTGACGCTCGCCGAAGCGATCGTCGCGGCGCATTGGAATGCCCAGGGCGAGCCGCAAACCGTGGTCATCACGCGACAAGGAGAGCGCGTCCAACTTTCCCCGTCCGAATCACTCGCCGCCGCGCAACTGCCCCTCGAGCCCGGCGATCAGATTGAATTGCTGCCTTGAGCGGCAAATACAAGAAGCCGGGGACGTGGACAATGAGTTGCAACATCTGCGGCAGATCCTCACCGCCTGACGCCACCCACGCCCCTCACCCGGCCTGAACGCCTGTTCCCTTGCTGAATCAGGCGACCGGATGAGGGGCTTGCCCACCCAGACCACGACTCACAGCGGAGCCGGTGTCGGCGCGGGCGTCCCGCCGTTGCCATCGTCCTTCGCCGCCGAACCGCCGCCAGCGTCCACGATGCTCACCGCCGTCTGATACGCATGGTAGAAGTCTGGTGCGCTCTTCCGGAACTGCACCACCAACTTGTTCAAACGCCGGTTCACGATCTGGTCCGCCTTCAAGATCAA
>JBEGQI010000099.1:0-3982 GCA_041181065.1 Verrucomicrobiota bacterium
GACCAACATCGGAACGAACACCGTTTCGGCAGCGCGGCTGATCGTGTCGGGCCTCACCAACCGACTATACAACGCCATCGGCACGAATAACGGCAACCCGTTCGTCCAATTCAACGCGGCACTTGCTCCCAGCGCAACGGGCAGTCTGCTGCTCGAATATTTCATCCCCACTCGCACCGCGATCAACGTGCCGAACTCGAGCTACACCGCCGTCGCCACCAGTCTGGCAGACCTCTCGATCAGCGCGGTCGGCGCCCCCAATATCACAACCATCACGAATCTCGGCGCGAACGGCATCCTGATCGAGTTCGTGTCCACCCCGAACCGGAGCTACACGGTCTATTACAGCAGCGATGCGTCGTTCTCGAATGCACTGACGGCGCAACCGTCCGTCACCGCTCCGGCTGACCGCACGCAATGGATCGACAACGGTCCACCGAAGACCGAAAGCCACCCGAGCACGGTGGGTTCGCGCTTCTACCGAGTTCTGCTCAACCCTTGAGAAAGCAAGGAACCATGTCACCACTTCATCACCTGTATCGGAGTTCTAAAGGCACGTGTCTCGGGTTGCTCGGTTTGGCGGTGTTCGCCGGTGTCGCCCACGCACAATACGATCCATCGTGGACGAAGAATTTCCGCGTGGGCGCGTTGACGGGCTTGGGCATGAAAGGCCAGGTCAAATTGCGTGGGACGTTCAGCGTGAACGGGACCGACCCGGGCGCAACCGGCGTCAGCGGCGTGAATCATGTTTACGACGACGGTTACGTGAAAGTGGATGATACCGGCAATGCGGGCGGCTACACATCGTTCTGGGGTTACGAAAGCGCCTCGCAATACGATGCCGGCACACACTCCCTGTTGATGCACAGCGCCTCGTCGTTCTCCGCAAATGGCAGTGGTGGCCTTGATCAGGATTTCACCGTGGGCGCCGAGATCGCTTACGGCAACGTGCTCAAGCAGCGCGATCGGATGCGCCTCGGCTGGGAAGCCGGCCTCGGGTGGCTGCCGCTTTCCTTGAAGAACAGTAGTTCCATCGCGGCGATCGTGAATCGCGCCACCTACAGTTTTGACACCGGCGGCATCGTATTGCCCAGCGGACCGTATAACGGCGGCTCCAGCGGCATCGGGTCAACCATTCACGACACGGCCACGGAAGTCTCCAACGACACAGTTCCGGCGACGCTGCACAATCTGGGGAATCTGGACGGGAACCTCTTCACCCTCCGGCTGGGGCCGACGTTGTTCTATGATGTGAGCCGCACCGTGGGCATTCAAGGCAGCCTCGGCCCGGCGGTAGGATTTGTTTCCGCCAATTTTAATTACAACGAACAACTCCGCTTCGGCGACGGCACCACAGCGAACGTGCGCGGGCATTTCAGCAACTCGGATTTTGTTTTTGGCGCCTATATCAATCTGCTCGCGACCTTCCATGTGGATGACAACGGTGATCTTTTCCTGGGCGCACAATACATCCCGCTGAGTAGTTCGGAATTCAGCAAGGACGGCCGCAGCGTGAGCCTAAACTTTACCGGGCAGATCTATTTCACGTTCGGCGTGAACTGGATCTTCTGAACGCACCACCTGCGCTCAATAGCGGATCTTGTCCGCCTTCGCCTCCCACTCCTTGAACGCGAGGATTGCTTCGTCGCGCAGGAATTGCTTCATCGGCAGGGAACGCTTCGCAATCGGCAAGGCGACTTCGCGGTAAAGAAAATCATCATCAAACTGGATGCGGGCCGCGTCCTTGCGGGTGTTGGCGTAGAAGACTCGCTTCAGTCGCGCCCAGTAAATCGCCGAGAGACACATCGGGCACGGTTCACAGCTGGTGTAGAGTTCGCACTCGTCGAGTTGGAAGGTCTTCAGCCGTTTGCAGGCGTCGCGAATGGCAACTACTTCCGCATGCGCGGTGGGGTCGTTGGTCGATGTGACGAGATTGAATCCGCGTCCGACAATCTTGCCCTTGCGCACAACGACGGCGCCAAAGGGCCCTCCCTTGCCTGCCCGCATCTGAACCAGCGAAAGCCTGACGGCCTCGCGCATGTATGACTTCTTCATGTAATTCGCGGGAAATTGAACCTGTTTCCGTCAACCCTTGGCAACTTCTACTTTTGCGGTGACGTTACGGCCCAGCAACAAACGGAGGCTGTTCATGACGACCACGACTGTGCTTCCTTCATGGCCCACGACCCCGAGCGTCAGCGGAATCTTTCCAAACATCGCAAACACGACCAGCACAACAACGGTGCCGAGTGAAATGAACAGGTTTTGCCGGATCACCCGACGCGCGCGAACACTCAGGCGGAATGCCGCGAGGAAATTTTCCAGCCGGTCATGCATCAACACCACATCCGCCTGCTCGAGGGCGGCATCGGACCCACGAGCCCCCATCGCCACGCCCACATGCGACACCGCAAGACTGGGCGCATCGTTCACGCCATCGCCGACCATCGCGACCTTGCATCCCTCGCCCGACAAACTTCGAATCGCCTCGACCTTGCCCTCCGGCTTTAACTCGGCGCGCACATCGTCAAGGTGAAGATCCTTTTGCAAATGTTCCGCCGCTGCCCTGCGGTCACCGGTGAGGACAACAGAACGAAGCCCTTCTGAACGCAAGTCATCGATGACTCCCCGCGCCTGCGGTCGAATGTCATCACGCAACAAGATGCGCCCAAGCAGCGGTCCCTCCACAATCCAGATTTCAGAAACGCCGGGCTCGGCGTTGGCACCGACGCTGGCCGGAACCTGCGACGTTACCCACTCGCGCTTGCCCAGCTTGCACACCACACCATTGCGGCGAGCCTGAAGTCCCTGGCCCGTCACGGATTCAAAGTCAGCAAACTCTAAGGCGGCGATACCCTGCTGTTTGCCAAAGCGGGTGATGGCCCGGGCCAATGGATGGGTCGAAAGCCGTTCTAGCGAATAAGCGATTTGAGCAATCTCGCTTTCGCGACCGCCCGGAAAACTCTCCACACGTTCCACGCGCAATTCTCCGGTCGTCAAAGTGCCGGTTTTGTCGAGGCAGACCACATCTACCTCGGCCAGTTTCTCCACTGCCGCCCCGCCACGAAACAACACACCATGCCTAGCACCCCACGCGATTGCCGCAAGCACGGCGCTCGGGATCGACAGCACCAACGCGCAAGGTGAAGAAACCACCAGCAACGTCATGGTGCGGTAGAACGCACTCTTGGCTTCTCCCGATTCAAATGCCGCGAGGCCAAATCCAAGCCACCACACAAAAAACATCACCAGCGACAATCCCAACGCACCGTAAGTATAGTAAGTGCTGAACTTGTCGGTGAACTGCTGTGCAGGCGCCTTTTGGTGCTGCGCGTCCTTGATGAGCGTGATTATCCTCTGTAACGCGCTCTCCGCCACAGGTCGAATCACGATGCACTCGACGGCACCCCAAAGATTGATTGTTCCGGCCAAGACACCGTCGCCGAGCTTCTTCTCAACAGGCGTTGCCTCACCGGTAAGATTGGATTCGTCGGCAGCCGTGGCGCCTTTAACCAGTTCCGCATCGACAGGAAATTGCGACCCGGGCTTCACCAGCAGCCGCATGCCGGGGCGGAGATTTTCGACGGCGATTTCAGATTCGTTGCCCGTTGCGTCAACGAGCGTCGCAACCTTCGGTGCATCGTGAAAAAGTGAACGGATCTCCTTCTGTGTCCGCCCTAACGCGTAGTGTTCAAGCGCACCCGACAGGGAAAACAAAAACAACAGCGTCGCACCTTCGGCCCACGCCCCGATACAAGCCGCTCCAACCGCAACGGCAATCATCAGAAAATGGACATCAAGAATTCGCTGGCGCAGGCGTTCCCAAACTTCTTCAGCAGGAAAATAGCCGCCTGCAAGATACGCGACCACAAACGCTGCGCCCCTGAACTGAACCGGCACGACAAACGCCGCCAGCAATCCAAACACACCACAAACCACCGCCGCGACCATCTGCATCTTCCATTCATCTGCATGATGATCG